>DASXLK010000001.1:0-72985 GCA_036496365.1 Candidatus Angelobacter sp.
GGTTGTGGATGCCGTCAAACCAGACAAGGCCAAAACAGCAGAAAATATTACTACTTAGTAAACTTTTGGCCTTGACCCCACCGGGCATAGACGTTTTGTTGCAAACAAAGGGTGAAGTCAAATTCGACCGGACGGTCACCGGACGGTCAAAGCTCTCTTTTAGCCCCCTTTCCATGTCCAATCTCGTTGCTTATTAAGTGACCTAAAAGTGTTGCAGGTTTACCAGAATGCCACTTCTGAATTGTCAAAGATCTTAGACCAGCATGTCCCTCAGGACGAGTTTTACATCATATCGTATTTTATTCGCTTATGCCCACCCTGTAGTTCGATGGTTGAATAGTTATTTTGCCCTTGTTTTTCTAAAAAACTCGCTATTCCACGTTACATCATGGCCAAATTGCAACCAAATGATCCAGACTTTCTTGTTTGTGGGTGGAAGCTGAAAATTATTGATTTCTTGTGGAATTGGTTTGCTTGTGCGCCTTACCTGAATCTGATTGCCAAGGTTAATTTCTAGCTGATTAGCTGCTACATCATCCTTTTCGGCGTGCATTAGGATGACACTTGGAATCGCACCTTTAGCTGCAATTTCGTCCCAGTCCGGATTCCCTGTGGCGTCGGGGCCAAAAGTGAAGCATCCTGAAACAGAATTGGAAAATTGGGCTACCATACTGGCCATTGGCTGACTGTCAGCAGGAGCCGTAAATCTCAAAACACATGGTTCTCCATTTCTTGCTCGACGGAAAGCGTTGAAAGCTTGCAAAAGGTAGATGATATTGGGAAATACTGGATCAGTGGTGTCAATAGTGTGTGTTTTGTGGTCTAAGGATGATTCCAAGTTCTTGATGTGTTGTTGTAGCTCTTGATTATCGTTAGATAGCTTGTTAAGAGAAGTACGATCTTGATAGAGCACGTCAACAAAACTGGACGAAAACAGTATTATCCAGAACAAGAAGAGCATGGCCAGACCTCTCAACCCGTCTCTTTTTTTACCTTTCCAGGCTTCTTGCCATCTCTCAAGGTAGCTTTGAATCTACAAGAAATCTCCAAGCGGAGTTAAAGACGAAAATCATGCCGGAAATTACGTATGCAGCCCAATTACTGCTAACAATTACGGGCGCACCTTTGGCAGTTCTAACGAACAACTCCCACAGCAATTTTGGCTCAGACATATTAGCAAGGGTACGCTGCTGCTTAATCTCTGCCAATAATTTTTGAATTACATAAGTTGTGGATAGAACTGGCAGATTACGGAAATTTTGAGGCAATTTCTCCGCCACTTAATCGGTCGCAGGTTTTCGCACGCCAATTTACTATCCAACCCCCTGCCAGCGCACAACGGTTTGTTATAATCACCTTTTCCGTCAGCAACTTACGGCTTGAAAAAGCCCCAACCGCTGAATTTCGCACCGTAAAAGGCCAATACTTGTATCTGGAACTACAGCAGCAGCTTATCCAGCGCGTCCGCGACCTGTTGAAACAGCAATATGACGTTGAATTGCCACGTATTGTGGTGGACCAGCCGCCCAATGTCGGGCTGGGAGAATACGCGCTGCCGCTCAGCTTTGAGCTGGCCAAAAAGCTGCGCAAAGCGCCTAAAAAGATCGCGGAAGAAATTGTGGCCGGGCTAGGAGAGGTTCCGGGCTTTGAGAAATTTGAAGTTGCCGGCGCGGGATACATCAATGCCCGGCTGAACCGTGAAGAAGCGGCGCGCTTACTGCTGGCGGAAAAGCCATCGCACCAGGGTGCGGCGACTGGCAAGAAAATTCTGGTCGAACACACCAGCATTAATCCGAATAAAGCAGCTCACATTGGCCATCTGCGCAATGCCATTCTGGGCGATACGTTCGTTCGTCTGCTGCAAGCCGCAGGCGCAAAAGTGGACGTGCAGAATTACATCGATAACACCGGTGTTCAGGTGGCGGACGTGGTGGTGGGCTTTCTTTATCTGGAGAAAAAAGGGAAGGCCGAGATTGAAGCCCTGATAGCCCATGGCAGCAACGGCAAGCCGTTCGACTATTACTGCTGGGACCTCTATGCACGGGTTTCACAGTGGTATGAAGAGAGCAAGGAAAACTTGAAGCTTCGGCTGCAAACCCTGCATGAGATTGAACAAGGCGGCAATGAAGCGGCGGAGATCGGTAAGATTATTTCCAAGGCAATTATTCGCCGGCATCTTGAGACCATGGAGCGGCTGGACATTGAATATGACTTTTTGCCGCAAGAGAGTGAAATTCTCCATCTGCATTTCTGGGACCTGGCTTTTGAGCAGATGAAGCAAAAGGGCGTCCTTTATTTTGAGACTGAGGGCAAAAATAAAGGCTGCTGGGTGATGAAGCGGGCTGGCACCAAACCGGCAAAAGAAGAAAAGTCTGCAGAAGAAAAGACCGGGGAAGAAAAGACTGGCCCGGACGAAGACGCCAAGGTGATTGTCCGCTCCAACAACACTGTGACTTACGTAGGAAAAGACATCGCTTACCATCTCTGGAAATTTGGTCTCCTTGGCAAAGACTTTGGCTACCAGCATTTTTATCGTTATCCAGATGGCCGGCAGGTTTGGATATCTGCTGAAACCGGTGAGGCCGTCCATCCCCATTTTGGCGGCGTGAACGCCATTTATAACGTGATCGACTCACGCCAGTCTGATCCGCAAAACAATGTCATTGAGGCCATCCGCGGACTTGGACACACGGAGCAGGCTGAGAACTATCACCACTTTTCTTATGAGATGGTGGCGCTCACGCCGCGCTGCGCCATGGACCTTGGCTATGAGGTTTCAGAGGAAGATCAGAAGCGGGCTTATATAGAGGTGTCCGGCCGCAAAGGGTTTGGGGTGAAGGCTGACGATCTGCTCGATTCTCTGATCGCCGCTGCCAAGAAAGAAGTCGATTCACGGCATGCTGAGATGCCGGAATCCGAGCGGCATGGCATCGCTACCCAGATTGCGATAGGCGCGTTGCGCTACTTCATGCTGAAGTTCACCAAGGGGACGGTGATTGCGTTCGACCTGAAAGAAGCGCTGAGCTTTGAAGGCGAAACCGGCCCGTATGCGCAATATGCCATCGTGCGCTCGACCAATATCTTTCGCAAGGCTGGCCTGGCTGCCGAAGAAATTCTGGCTGGCCAGACCGATCTTCGCTTCCTGAAAGAAGACGACGAACTCTGGGAACTCTGGCTCAGCGCCGGACAGCTTTCCAGCATGGTGGAGCAGTGCATTGCCACCACCGAACCGGCTTACGCAGCCAAATATGCATTCCAACTGGCGCAGCAGTTTAACAACTTTTACCACAAGCACCACATCCTTACGGAAACGGATGAAGCCCGGAAGCGCTTCCTGCTGACCACCGCCGCTGTGGTTCGCCGGGCATTGATTCAAAGCCTGGAATTGATGGGAATCGGCGCGCCAAGCGTGATGTGAGAGCTATTTTTGCCCTCAAATGGCAAGGGTAAGAAAAATGGTGGGCGATCACGGACTCGAACCGCGGACATCCTGCTTGTAAGGCAGGCGCTCTAACCAGCTGAGCTAATCGCCCACTTTCAACAACTTAGCGGTCTTGATTATAGACGAAAACGCCATGGCATGCATTACTGCCAAATCCGTTAAGCAGAGGTCCCTCAAAAGTCTGCGGGTTTGTGTGAAGCGGTTCCAGAACCTTTTCCCAAAATGAAACTCATGTATGTGATGCCGGTGTTACTGAGGTCACGCAACCTCTTTTATGGATAAAGCCATTTCTATCGCAATCCGTGCTAATCTCAGCGTTTATTAAGAATGGAAATTTGCTGGAATGGCAATCTTTTTCGACAAACTTCCTACCATTTTAGTATTGGCTGTAATGGTGGGTATTTTTGTGGCGCTTCGGCGGCATGTAAAGTCGGCCCGGCTGCATCTGTGGATTGCGGCATGGGTGCTCATTTTTGCCCATTTCTTTGTTCAGCTGTTTGAACCGGCGGACGGCAACCTCACGCCAGCAACTTTTATTGTTGATCTTGGATGCCTGCAGCTTTCCGCACTCTTCTTTATTGCTTCACTCACATCTTTTTTTGAAAATAAAAAGCTGACTTTCAGCTTGCTGGCGTTGTCTGGTATTCCTGTAGTGGCTTACACCACGGGGCTGGCTTACGATCTGGATTGGCGCTGGCTTTATATTTCCTGTCTGGCCATTGTTTTTTACGGATCGCCATTATTCATCGCATTGCGCCGCAAGCTGCTCTTTGAATTTTATTTCTGGGCGCCCGCGCTCGTGGCAACTGGCACAATCGCTATTGTCCATGCATGGAACCATAACTTTAATTTCGGCTTTCTCACCTTATTGACTCTGGGTTTTGCCTTGCCGGGGCTTCTCTTCTGCAGACGTTATCCGCGTTGGTCGCCCGGAGTAATCACAAGCGCCGGAGGCTTTCTCCTATGGGGCGCAGTTTTTCCGTTGGGGATTTTGCTGGACAGTTGGGCGCCTCATCTAAAGGTGAACCCCGAACTGTGGAACACGCCAAAATTCTTTGTTGCATTCGGCATGATCCTTACGCTGCTGGAAGATAAATCAGAGTTCCTGCGGTCAGCTGGCCAACGCGAGCAGAAGCTAAATTATCAGCTGCAGAAATTTTCCAATATCACATCGCGGCTCCTGAGCGGTGTGGATGTAAATCAGGTGTGCAGAGAAATAGCCGAGGCCGTCCGGGAAACGAGCACGTTTGATCGCGTTGTAATTATCCTGAGCCCCGATGGCAGTACGCTCTATGCTGCCGGCCACTCCGGTTATGACGGCGAAGCGGCCAAGCAGATTGAATACAAATGCAATGATGTTTGGAAGTTTCAAGACTTGGTGGAAGCTTGCACCATAGGCGACAAACTGGGTGAGCGTTCCGTTATGCTGCGGCCTGAACAAATGGAAAAATATGGCCAGATCGCCAGCCCTACCCGCTACGCCGCGAATCCGAACTGGCAGAAAGGCAATCAGGTGCTGGTGCCATTGCGCTCCATGCGCGGGGCCCACGTGGGCTGCATTGCGTTGAGCGATCCCCGCGAAGTGACAAGGGCAAACGCCGAGGAACTCACAAAGATTGAGATGCTCGCTGGTGACTTGGCTGTCACTGTAGACAACACCGCGCTGCATAAACAGCTGGCGCGCTCAGAAAAGCTGGCAGCCATGGGGCAGCTTGTGGCTGGCGTGGCACATGAATTGAATAACCCGCTTACCTCCATCGTTGGCTATTCAGAGCTGATGAGTGATGATCTGCCGCCGGGACCGGCGCGGCAAAAGCTCGACAAGATGCTGCGGGAAGCCCAGCGCATGAAGCGCATCATCGAAAATCTGTTGCGGTTTGCGCGCCAGAACAACTTGGAGAAGAAGTCAGCCAATCTGGAAACTCTGCTGCACGATGTTCTGGGGCTGCGCGAATACCATCTTCACAATAATGATATCGCCGTTGAACTCCAGATTGAACCGCATCTGCCGAAAGTGGCGTTGGATGAAGACCAGTTCAAACAAATTCTACTCAACCTGCTGAACAACTCCATAGACGCGCTGGAGGGAACTGCTGGCAGCCGCATTTGTATTGAAGCAAATTGCAGCAATGGACGCGTAACCCTGCGTTTTGATGATAACGGACCGGGCTTTGGCGACGTGAATCGCGTGTTTGATCCTTTCTATACTACTAAACCGGTGGGTAAAGGTACTGGGCTGGGGCTAAGCATTTGTTATGGCATTGTGAAAGAGCATGGTGGAGAAATCCATGCTGAGAATCTTGAACCCAAGGGTGCGCGCATAGCCCTGAAACTCCCCGTCGAGACAACGGTATTCGTTGGCGATACAACACTTACCGGAAGATAAAGCCAATCCTAAAAAGCAGTTAATTCTTTGCTTTTTATAGCTCCGTATGTTTTAGTGTGCCTTTATGTGCTATCCGCAAGTGATAGTTAAATAAGGTAAATCCCCGGCAGAACCAAGCTGCCTTATGTTGTAAGATAGGGCGCATGAGCCTCCGCTTATTGATAGCCCTATTCCTAAGTGTGTCTGCTGCTGCCCAGACTACTGCTGATAATACTAAACCTGCTATACCCGCGCTCGGCGCGAACGCTGCCTCCACTGTACCTGATCCTTTGCTGAGCGCCGAAGAGTTGATGAATAAAAGGCAGTTTGCAGAAGCAGCCGCTGCTTACCAGACTTTTCTGGAAAAAAATCCAGCGTCGCCGGAAGCAAATACAGGCCTGATTCGCAGTTTGCTCCGTGCGCATAAGTTTGATGAGGCGGATGCAGCTGCTAAGAAGGCTATTACGGCGGTGTCCTCTTCGGCCATGGTTCATGTAGCGGCAGGCGACGTGGCTTTTCGTATGGGTAAATTCGGCGACACCGAAACTGAGTATCGCGCGGCGCTGAAACTAGATCCTAAAGATGCGAAGGCACAATTTGGCATGGGCCGTATGCTGCAAATGGTTTCCATGAACAAGCGGGCCAAAGATACGTTTGCAAAAGCCCATGAGTTGGATTCGAACAATGGGCTGATAGCTGAATATTGGCTGGAAACATTGCCTTACGCAGAACAGCTTGAAGTGGTAAAGAAGGCTGCCGGGGACCATCCGTCGGATGGGGAGGCGAATCGGATTGCCTATCTCACCGCGCTTGCGCAGAAGAAGCCATGGGTTTTAGCCAGCGAATTTAAGCCGACTGAAGTGAAAATATTGCCTTACGGCAAGGAAATCACCGGCGTAAACGATATTAACCGTAATGGTCCAGTGAGCATCAGCAAAGGCTACGGGCTGGGGATGAAGTTCAATGATCGGGCCAGTGCAACACTTCTGCTGGATACGGGTGCTTCAGGAATCACAATCGGAAGGAAGCTGGCTGAGAGATCCGGCGCGGTAAAAATTGCGGATAGCCGGATCGGTGGTATAGGCGATCAAGGATCAGTCCTCAGCTATGAAGCCTGGATTGACAAGATCACAATAGGCAACGTTGAATTTCACAACTGTGTGGTCACAGTTTCCAGCAAGTCAGACGTTGCTGACGAGGCAGGACTGGTTGGTACTGACATCTTCGAGAAATTCATGATCACGCTGGATTTCCGCGAACGGAAAATGTTGCTGACGCCGCTGCCAAAGAACCCGAATGCCGCCAGCGATGATGATGCAGCGCAGGACCGTTACATTGCGCCGGGGATGCAGTCATTCACAAAGTTCTACCGCTTTGGGCATGACATTGTGGTTCCTGTTGTGGTCAATGATAAAGCGGTGGGAAATTTTATTCTGGATACAGGGGCCGATCTCAATTCTATTAGCCCTAAACTTGCCGCGCAGGTAACCAAGGCCAGTGCCGATGGCGACTTCACTATGAAGGGTGTAAGCGGCAAGGTACAGCAGGTTTTAACCGGGCAAAAGGCCATACTGCAGTTCGCCAAAATGCGTATTGAGAGTCATGATCTGCCCGTGTTTGCCATCGATAATATAAGCAACTCTGACGGAACGGAAATAGCAGGATTGATCGGAATACGTACGCTCGTCCAGATGAAGATGACCCTGGATTACCGCGACGGTCTAATCAACCTGGAAGTGTATGAATTCCAAAAAGCGCGCGAATAGCGCGTTTTGCATGATTGGCTCGCGCAAGTATCCTCAGTGCATGCGTTCTCTGGTTGTGACCAAACTCTGGTGGTTGCTCATTGTGCTTGTGCTTGCGTCGCAGCTGGTTGCGGAGCAGGGGCCGACCTCTGCGGACGCGTTGTCTGGCGCGCACGAGATTTTTAGCAAGGCCGACTTTCAGGGTGCTGCCGCAGCCTTCCAAAAGATCATTGAAACCAACCCATCCGCCGAAGCTTACTCCGGCCTGGTTCGTAGCTTGTTAAAAGCAGATGACGTGAAGGCCGCAGACGAAAGTTCCCAGAAAGCGCTGGCTGCCCTGCCAGAGTCTGCTTTAGTCCATTCAGCTCGCGGAGATGTTTACTTCCGTCGTGGAAGGATTCCAGAAGCCGAAGACGAATACAAAGCCGCGCTCAAACTGGACGATAAATCATCACGTGCATGGTTGGGGCAAGGCAAGATAGACTCCGTCTATACCCGGCACAGCAAGTCAAAAGCCGCTATCGCCAAAGCACATGAACTTGATCCAACGGATGGCGACGCGCTCTACGAGTGGGCCATCCGCCTGCCGTATCCGGACAATGTCAGGGCTTTGGAAAAACATCTTGCGGAATATCACAATGATCCGGATGAAGAGCGTCATGAGCGCGAATACATGGAATTTGTTAAAGCAATTGCCGGACGCAAAGTGTGGGTCCCGGCGCGCGAAGTAGAGCGCACGGAAATCAAGATGGAATTGCTGACCATCGGCACCAGCCTGGCGCGGCGCGGTTATGGCCTGCGTGTGCGACTGAATGATCGCTCAACCGTTACTCTTTTGCTGGATACAGGGGCTTCCGGCGTGATTATCACCCGCAAGCTGGCTGAAAAAATTGGTGCGCGGAAGCTTTCAGAGCAGGGAATTGAGGGCGTAGGGAAATCTGGCCCGGCGAATGGCTATAAAGCCTGGGTAGATAAAATTACCATTGGCGATCTTGAGTTTCATGATTGCTTTGTTCATGCCACGCCGCGGGAAATTACCGAGGTGGATGGCACCATTGGAACAGACGTTTTTGCAAAGTACTTGATCACGCTGGATATTCCGGGGCGAAAGCTGCGTCTGGAGCCATTGCCTGCTGCTCCTCAGCCGGACGCAGAGACGCAGATAGGGTCTTTTTCGCGGGCTTTCAGTTTTGGCCATTTCTTGCTAGTGCCAACGGAAGTTGGCAAAAAGGCAGCGGGGCTTTTTGTGATCGATAGCGGTGCAAACGCCAATACCATTTCGCCTGAGCAGGCCAGGTTGGTTCCGGAGATGCGGGCATTTAACGTCCAGGTATCCGGCGCCAGCGGAACGGTAAATAGCGCTTTCATCGCGGACAATGCCACTCTGCGTTTTGCCAACGTCCATCCCAGCGGGGAACGTATTAGCACCGTCGATTTACATTCTGTCAGCAAGAGCTTGGGAACAGAGATATCGGGACAGATCGGCTTCAGTGCCATGGAAGAGATGAGGGTTTCCATCAACTATCGTGATGGCCTGGTGCAGTTCGTGGGGAAATAGGCACGCTTACTCCTTTCTCCCTTCTGTCTGCAACTGCGCCAATTTAAGTAATCAAAAACTATTAGGATTGGCCCGAAAATAAGCAAACTCCCCATAATTCAGTTAAATCCGAGGCTGGTTGGCCAGGCGGACTAAAAAATACTATGCTATGCGGGCATCTTTTCAAGCGTATGATGAAACCAAGAACTGAGGCCGATTGTGTTTGACGATGGCCTTGCCGTATTGCTCCCAACCGCTGCTTCCCAGAAGGAGTCATTCATGCGAGCGATCCTCTTCGTTGATGATCATGAAGTGCTGGCCAGATTAAGTTGTGAAATCCTGGAAATGCAGGGTTACCGTGCCGTGAGCGCTTATAACGGGACTGAAGCCCTAAAAAAATTCGACGAAGAAGACTTCGATATTCTTGTGACCGACTTTCGCATGGATGGCATGAATGGCGTGGAACTTGCCCGCCGGGTGCATGAAAAAAATCCTGACGTTCCGGTAATTATCGTTACTGGCTATGGCCCTATCGATGGCGGAAAAGACGTGGCCGCCTGCCTGCAAAAAGAAGACCTCTTTCCCGCGCTGTTGGAAAAAATCAAAATGTTTCTGGGTGAAAGAGAGCCGCGTCCACAGGAAGTAAAGACCGCTTAGGATTGAACGGCAATAGGGTTCGGAAGTCTTGTTTGTTAGATCAGGGCCGTTTTTTACTGCTATATACAATAAAATTGAAAAACTGATCCAGATGACTTGAGCCGCCATGGTGGCAATTTGGTTGTGTTTGCGCATCATGAACCCAATCAATGTTTGAATGAAGTCAACGAAAGCAAGGGCAGCTAAAGCCACAGTAAGCTTTGTTTCTAGCAGCAGGTATGGGGTCCACTTGATCACAAACACCAATATCCCGGAGATCAAAAGGGACAGCACCGCGATTCTTCCAGAAAATGTGGCAGCGTCTGACAGCCTGTTGGATGTCTGTGGTGCATGAATCAAAAGCTCGTACGTTGCATAAATAGTGAATACCAACGTTATGGCAAAACCTGTCACAGCTGCTTTGCGAATTGTTTTCTTGTTTCCTGCCATATGGAATAAAAATTCATAAAGAACGGCAATTTGAAAAAAATAAATAAGCAGTTGCGCCATGAAATACTCGGCTGAGTAAAGACGGCAGAGTGTGTATTGAATTGAGCTGGGATGGTCTTGCAGCAGGTATAAAGCAACCGACCAGGGTCCGGTTATTGCCAAGGTGAATATGTAAATGCTTAAGATGGGGCGGGGCTTATACCAATTCTTTTTTAATACGGCCCAAGCGCAGCCTATGAAGAAAAGGAAGCTAATAAGGTCGCCAAACCAAGCAGTTGCAGTCATGGGAACAAATAAGATACCGCAATTTGCTCGACGTGTGAATATGCCCCTAGTCTAGGGGAAGCTCGTAAATTCAGTCTGTTAAACTCAACCGGTGCGCCGTCTTATCGTCAACGCAGATGATTTTGGGCTGACTCCGGGTGTAAATCGCGCCATTGTCCAGGGCAATGCTTCTGGCATTGTGACTTCTGCCACTCTCATGGCAAACGCCAAAGCTTCAGTGGCGGCAACTGATCTAGCCAAGGCCCAGCCGAGCTTAAAAACTGGGTGCCATATTGTTCTGATTGATGGCGAGCCGCTTGCCACAAACCTGTCGACACTGACGAATGGCTCTGCGCGATTCCGCAGCAGCCTGAAACAGTTTGCCGTGGCTGCGGTTCGCAAGCAGATTTCCGCTGACGAAATTCAGCGTGAAGCCGAAGCACAAATCCGCAAGATTCAGGCATGCGGCGTGACATTAACTCACGTCGATAGCCACAAACACACGCACCTGTTTCCCCAGGTATTGCGTCCAGTGCTGCGCGCAGCGAAGGCATGCGGAGTTAAGGCCGTAAGGAATCCATTTGAGCCTCTGCGAAGCTGGCCGCGCGAAATGGTACTTGGCACTCCCGGATTGTGGTTTCGCTCAGCCGCTGTCATGGCATTCCAGATGTTTGCCGCCGAATTTCATCGAGCATTAAAAGAAGAAGGGATGGCTTCCACTGACGGCACAGTCGGTATCGCCGCTACCGGTCTGCTAGACCAGCAGATACTACTGAAAATCCTTACAGCTCTCCCAGAAGGCACGTGGGAATTGGTCTGCCATCCCGGATACTCTGACGCCGATTTGCAAGCAGTTGGAACGCGCCTGACACAGTCGCGGGAAATTGAGCTTGCCGCACTGACCTCAGTAGAGACACGGGAAGCTATTGCACGCCAGAAAATCCAGCTCATCTCTTACGCGGATCTGTAAACCCTTTTTATGGTTGTGTCTGTGGCGGTTGCGGCTGTATTTCCGGCACTCCGCCCAGGCCTTATAGTGTCCGGCGAGGAGTTGTCCTCGCCAGACCTGTTTTGCAACGGTTAGATTACCTGGGTTGAAACAACCAGTGGAAAGGCACTATTCTCCGGGACCGGGTCCTGGGTAATGGAACTGGTGCTGTCGCTCTCACTGATCGTGCTTCCGGCAGTGGCATTTACATGCACCGTGATAGTAACCGTCAGATTATTCGGCGGGTTGACCGTCCCTATGGAACAGGTGACGGTTCCTGTAGCCCCCACCGCTGGTTTGGTGCAGGTTCCAACATTGCTGCTGGCGCTAACAAACGTTGTGCCTGACGGAATGGTGCTGCTGACTTTCACCTGAAACGCAGGATCTGGCCCGTTGTTATTGGTTTGGACTGTGTAAGTGAAGTTTGTGCCATGGTGAACCGTGGAGGGGCCGGTACGGCTCAACGCAATATCAGCCGCTATGATGACCTTGGAAATGAATGCGTCTGACATTCCGCTTAGCGTCCGCTGAAACGCCCCTGAAGTTGTGGGGAAGGAGCTTGAAGTGGTGGATCCTGCCACATAAGCGTTCCATGCCGGATCAATGAATATTTTTACCGGTTCATTGTCTCCCGGACCACCGAGATAGGTGGAGTAGAAAAGATAGGTGCCTCCGGCAACCATCATGCTTACAAAACCTGAATTGCAGGGGCTGAAAGTGCAGGTTCCACCGGGGTTGGTTTTCTGGAATGCGCTTTTCGTCACCGGGAAATTAGTGGATGTAGTGGTGCCAGTCACATAAGCATTGCCGCTGGAGTCCACGCCAATGGAATTTCCAGCATCATTGCCTGAACCTTGCAGGAAGCTGGAGAAGACCAGTGCCGAGGCGCTGGCATTCAGCTTAGTGATAAACGCATGGAAGCAGGGGAAGGCGGTACCTGCGATAGAACAGGAAACCGGTTTAAAAGTTGTCTGGAAAGAACCTGCAGTTGTTGGAAAACCAGAGCTGCGGGTTGCGCCCGTGATGTAAGGTTCATTGGAGGAATCCAGCGCTATCCCTGCAGGCTGTGCTCCGCCCAGGATGGTTGAGAATTTCAGCGTGGCGAGCGTGGGATCCAGTTTGGCGACAAAGCCTGCATCCACATTGCCAGAAGAATCAGTAAATCCGCTGCCAAAGCTGGCCGAATGAGGAAATGTAGAAGGAGAATTTGTGACCCCGGTGACATAAACATTTCCAGCTGAATCCAGTTTCAAATCGGTAATCCGCTCTTCCTGTCCATTTGCCGGGAGCGTGGTTGATCCAACGTAAGTGCCGTCAACAATCGCGGTTCCGGCAGCATTCACGCGCATAATAAAGCCGCTGTCACCATTGCCGTCATTCGGTGTGGTGCGCTGGAATGCGGAAGCAGTTGTCGGCAGACATGCATCATTCGTATGTCCGGCAACGTAAGCTTCTCCGGCAGCGTTCACTGCGATTGTATTTCCCATCGAGAAACCAATGCAGTTGCCGCCGAAAAAGAAGTGATAGACCAATGCTGATCCAGCAGCGTTGAGTTTGTAGAGCACTACCGGCACTTCGTCGCAATCGGAGCAGCCGTTGGTAGAGGTGAAATAAGTATTTCCGGATCCATCGACTGCGATTGCGTCGATGCCTCTGCCATTAGAAGCAGTATTAATGAAGGTTGAATAGACCAGACTTGAGCCGTCAGAATTCAATTTGGTCACGAAGCCTGAAGAACTAGCACACGCGGACGCGCCGCGTTCGCAATCTGCGCCCGCATTTCGGTCAAATGCCCCCACGGTTGTTGGATAATCCGTTGCCGAAGTTGTGCCGGCAATGTAGGTGTTTCCCTGTTTATCAACGGTCATGCCGCTTACTGTTGTGGCGGCAAGAGCAGCGTTGCCATCAAAATCAATGGCACTGGCCCCACCGATCAAAGTTGAGAATCGTAATATTGGATCGATGATCAGCGCGTAGCGGCGGTCGTAATCTCCCACCTGAAAGCCGATGCGGGATTTATCCAGCTGCGCGTAATGGGCCGGCACGGTTTTCCGCTGTCCGTGGATCATCTGATAGGCAACGGGAGCCAATTGATGAACCTGGAACTGCCCAATCTTCGCCGTGAGCGTGCCGTCATTGCTGAGTGCCAGCGAGTTTGTGCCTTCAAAGCGCAGTGCGATCTCTGAAGGATCAGCTCCGGGAGCGATTCTCAGGTCGTGCTCCAGCTCGCCTTTGGCGGAATAATGAACCAGATCAATTCCGGGATAGAGATTTTTGTAAATAACTTGGCCGTAAGTTGAGATATCCGTTATGTTTCGAGACTTCTGGCTAAGGTCAAGATAATTTACTTTTCCAGCCTGAAGGTCTTGGCCGGAGATGTTTTGGGGATTGGCATTCTCCCACACCATGCGAACCACGGCTTCACGCACGATGGAAGAGCCAGCGTGGCCGGATTCTTTCCGCTGCAACTCCAGAACGGCGCCGTTGGAGATTAGGAAGAGCGTGTAATCTGGGCCACGTTGCAGGAACTTTACCGGATTGCTGGTCTGGCCCTGGTTTTGTTCGAAATACGGTTTTGCTGGCTTGTCAGCTTTTGTTGCTGCGTTTGCCACAATGGCACTGGCTAGAATGGCACAAATCAAGAAAGGTAAACGACGCGAGATGGCTGCGTGCATACGGTCACTCTTTTTCTGGGGAACAGAAAAGTAGGAACTTGCAAAATGAGATGAGCTGCTCTGGATTTGGGATTGCCCAGTTGCTTACGTTTTTAATGCGATTAGCATTTTTTTAATGAATAAATCGTCTTTTGTGCCGATTATCGCGCTGAAACACTTACGTCCCATTCCTGAATCTCTCTGAGTCAGCCAACTCCGGATACAATTTAGTAGTCCTAGATTGTTCACGACAAAATGCAGGATTGGTATAAAGACGCAATCATTTACGAAGTTCATGTCAGGGCTTTTTTCGACAGCGTCACCGATGGCATTGGTGACTTTGGCGGATTGACCCAGAAATTGCCATATCTGGAAGACCTTGGTGTTACTGCCATCTGGCTTTTGCCATTCTCTCCTTCACCTCTGAAAGATGATGGATACGATACTTCCGACTATACGGACATTCATCCTTCATATGGCTCTTTAAAAGACTTTCAGCGCTTCATGCGCGAGGCAAAACGGCGTGGCTTGAAAGTGATTACGGAGCTGGTACTCAATCACACCTCTGACCAGCATCTTTGGTTCCAGCGATCACGGCGGGCAGCGCCCGGCAGCCGCTGGCGGGATTTTTATGTCTGGAGCGATACGCCGGACAAATACCGCGATGCACGCATCATCTTTAAAGACTTTGAAACTTCAAACTGGACCTGGGACCCTGTCGCCAACGCGTATTACTGGCACCGCTTTTATGCGCATCAGCCAGACCTGAACTGGGAAAACCCAGAGGTGCGCAAAGCTATGTTTGCCGCCATGGATTTCTGGTTTGATCTTGGCGTGGACGGACTGAGGCTGGATGCAGTGCCATATCTCTTTGAGCGCGAAGGCACCAATTGTGAAAACCTGCCGGAAACGCACAACACATTAAAAGAGCTGCGCAAACATGTGGACGAAAAATATGAAGGGCGCATGTTGCTGGCGGAAGCCAACCAATGGCCGGAAGACGCCGTTGCTTATTTTGGTAGCGGCGACGAATGCCATATGGCGTTCCATTTTCCAATTATGCCGCGCCTGTTCATGGGCCTGCGCATGGAAGACCGCCATCCCATTACGGAAATTCTGCGCCTGACGCCGCCAATTCCAGATAGCTGCCAGTGGGCCATGTTCCTGCGCAACCATGATGAACTTACGCTTGAGATGGTGACCGACGAAGAGCGTGATTATATGTACCGCACTTACGCCCATGATCGTGAGATGAGGATCAATCTGGGTATTCGCCGGCGGCTGGCGCCTTTGCTGGAGAATGATCGCCGCCGCATTGAGTTGATGAACGCTCTGCTGCTCTCTCTGCCGGGTACGCCAGTGCTCTATTACGGAGATGAGATTGGCATGGGCGACAACGTTTATCTGGGCGATCGCAACGGTGTGCGCACCCCCATGCAGTGGAGTCCGGACCGTAACGCAGGCTTTTCACGCGCTAATCCGCAAAAACTTTATTTGCCCGTAAACATTGACCCTGAATACCACTATGAAGCGCTGAATGTGGAGACACAGCATAACAATTCCCACTCCTTGTTGTGGTGGACAAAGCGCATGATTGCCCAGCGCAAGCAGCATCCCGCTTTCGGTCGCGGAAAAATGGAAATACTGTTCCCCGCCAATCGCAAGGTTTTTGCCTTTGTCCGCGAGTTTGAAGACGAGAAGATTCTAGTGGTTGCGAATCTTTCTCGCTTTACACAATGTATGGAACTGGATCTATCTAAACATCACGATTCGGTGCCAGTGGAGGTTTTTGGGCGAAATCGCTTTCCGGCGATCACAGAGCAGCCGTACCTGCTTTCCCTGGGACCACATGCGTATCAGTGGTTCCATCTGCAACCCCGCGAACAGAGCCAGGAATCGTTTGCGGTAGCTACGCGAGTGGAAAATATACCCGTGCTTACTGTGGATGCACTGGAGATATTCAACGCGGCCACACGCGTTACAATCGCACGGCTGTTACCGCGTATTTTGCGAGCGCGCCCCTGGTTTGCCAGCAAAAAGCGCACGATCCGCCAGGTGATTGTTGCCGACGTTATACCTCTTCCGGAGACCAGTGCGCATATTCTGTTGGTGAATATTGAATACACTGACGGGGAACCAGACCAGCTCACCATCCCTCTTTCGCTGGCAACAGGCGAGCAGGCAGAGAGCATCCTGCGAGACAAACTGCACGCGGTGTTGGCGAAACTGCAGGGTTTGCCGGATCCCCAATCCATCTTGTATGGTGCTGTATTTGACCGCCAGTTTAGTGATGCACTGCTGAAGGCGATGCTGCGGCGCCGCCGAATTAAGGGAGAGCAGGGAGACATTGTCGGTATGCACACGCGGGCCTTTCGTGAGGCATGGGGCCGAGTGCACTCCAACCTGGAGCCGCAGCCGCAAACGCTGGATACACATAAAATCCTGGTTACGCTGGGGGAAGACTTTGTTCTTACTTTGTATCGAGAGGTTGGAGCCGGTCCCAACCCAGACCGCGAAATGGGCGAGTTCCTGACCAACAATACAAACTTTACTCATATCGCGCAGACGCTGGGAGCAGTTGAATATCGTGTAGCACAGGACGAGGCTGAAGAAGTAACAACACTGGGAACGCTAACAACATACCAGCAAAACGCGGCGGATGCCTGGTCATACACTCTGGACCATCTAGGATTGTTTTTTGAGCGCGCCCTGGCAATTGGCGAAGACGACCCGCGGCTTAAGGATTTAGCCACAGGAACTCCTTTTGTTCTGGCTTCTCAGCCGGTTCCGCCGGTCATCAATGAGCTGCTTGGCGGTCATTCTCAGGCCGCGGTTTTACTGGGACAACGCACTGCTGAGCTGCACATTGCTCTGAGCAGCCATCCGGAGATGCCGGAATTTGCGCCTGAGCCTTTTACTGAGTTTTATCGCCATGGCCTGTATCATGGGTTTTTAGCGCAGATGACGAAGTCACTGGAGACGCTTCGCCAGCACGTGGATTTATTATCAGGAGCGGCGCAGGACGAAGCACAGCGAGTGCTGGAGAAACGGGACACTCTGCAACAGCGTTTTATTGCCCTTCGGGACACAAGAATTTCCGGAATGCGTACGCGCCATCATGGCGACTTCCATCTGGCAAATGTTTTATACACCGGCAATGATTTTGTCATCACTAACTTTGACGGAGATTACACGCGTCCCATGAGTGAGCGGCGTATCAAACGGTCGCCGATTAAAGATGTTGCCAGCATGGTGCGGTCCCTTCATTACGTATCGCATGCTGTCCTTTTCAATCATGTTCCGGGAATTGTGACCACACAAGACGCTGATTGGCGGCTGGAGCGATGGGCAAAGGCCTGGTACCAGTGGGTGAGCGCGCTGTTTCTGCAGGGTTATTTTAAAACTGCAGGCGCTGCTGGATGCCTGCCTAAGACCCAAGCGGAAGTCAAGGTTCTGCTGGATGCTTACACGCTGGAGAAGGGACTGCTGGAAGTGGAGTATGAGCTTGAGCACCGGCCGGACTGGGTACGCATTCCTCTGCATGGCATTCTGGAACAACTGCAATGAGATTTCCACGATCAGCCGGGATACTGCTTCATCCCACATCACTGCCGGGTAAATATGGAATCGGCGATCTGGGACCGCAGGCGCTGCGTTTTACTTCTTATCTCCATGAGGCGGGAATAAAAATCTGGCAGGTGTTGCCATTGAATCCCACTGGTTATGGAGATTCTCCGTATCAATCTTTATCGGCATTCGCGGGGAACCCTCTGCTCATCAGCCTGGACGAGCTGGCCGCTGAAGGATTGCTCGATCAGCAAGCGTTGCGATCGTCACCAGATTTCCCTGACGGTCGCGTAGATTTCAGCATAGTTATTCCCTGGAAGTTCGGTCTGCTGGGAAAAGCGGCATCCAGGTATTTCGGATCAGCGACGTCCGGACAAAAATCAGAATTTGAAAACTTTATCGAACAGAACCGTGCATGGCTGAATGATTACGCTCTCTTCATGGCCGCCAAAGATGCGCATAGCGGAAAAGTATGGACGGAATGGGACACTGGCCTGGCAGCGCGCCACGCTTCGGCAATAATCGAATGGAGCAAGAAACTCTCTTCAGAAATTGCCGCATATAAATTCTGGCAATTTAAGTTTTTTCAGCAATGGAATGCGATTCGTACAGATTGTGAGCAGCGTGGCATTCGGATTATGGGCGACATTCCAATTTATGCTGCGCATGATAGCGCTGATGTTTGGGCCAATCCTGAAATGTTCTGGCTGGATGAAAAGGGTAACTCACTTAAAGTTTCAGGCGTTCCGCCGGATTATTTCAGCGCCACTGGCCAACTCTGGGGAAATCCAATTTACCGCTGGGAAGTCATGAGGGCTTCTGGCTACCGCTGGTGGATTGATCGCGTGCGTGCGTCGCTCCAGATGTTCGACATGGTGCGGCTGGACCACTTTCGCGGCTTTGAAGCCTATTGGGAAATCCCCGCCGGTGATTTCACAGCCGAGAACGGCAAATGGATAAAGGGGCCCGGCGCTGATCTTTTCCAGGCTCTGACCAATGCTCTTGGCCCGCTGCCGGTTGTTGCTGAGAACCTGGGGGTAATCACCGCGGAAGTGGAAGCTATCCGTAAGCAGTTTGGCTATCCGGGAATGGCGATTCTGCAATTCGCTTTCAGCACCGATCCGCAAGCGCCAACGTTTCGTCCCCACAATTACGAGCAACAACTGGTGGCTTACACCGGAGGACATGATAATGACACCATGTTTGGATGGTGGCGATCAGGCGTGGCCCAGAGCACACGCACGCAAGCTGACGTGAAGAAAGAATATGCTGATGCCCAGAATTATTTTGGCGTCACGGCCGAAGAACTTGACCATGAAGTGAACTGGATCTTTATCCGTGAGGTCATGAAGTCGGTTGCCAATACTGTCCTGTTTCCCATGCAGGATGTTTTGGGACTGGGGAGTGAAGCGCGTATGAACACCCCTGGAACACTTGGTGGCAACTGGACATGGCGGCTCGGCCCAGACAGCCTTCGCGAAGCAGATCAGCGCAGATTGAAATTATTTGCAGAAACTTATGAGCGATAGCTGTTTAAAATCCTTAATCGCTTACCTTCTTATTACTCTTATGCCCCATTCTTCTCTTAGGGGCGGACCGTATAGTTTTTAATTGCTGCAGTCAAAATAAAAGTTCAGAAATACATCAAAAAACTAGAAACCTTTTTCCCCAGCAACCGTATATATCTCCCAGACGGATTCGTACGCTCATGGTCCCACGCCCGGGGCTCAATTAAGGGGAAACAGGATGCAGTTTTTAGAAGATGTTCGGTATGCACTGCGGCAATTCAGGAAGGTTCCTGGATTTACAGCAACTGCAATTTTGACATTGGCGCTTGGCATCGGCGCTACCACGGCGATCTTCACGCTGGTCCACGCGGTACTTTTAAAGTCGCTGCCCGTGACAAAACCAGGTGAACTGGTGCGTATTGGCAATGAAGAAAATTGCTGTGTGAATGGCGGAATGCAGGACAACTGGACCCTGTTTTCTTATGAACAATATAGGCAATTTAACGAACACACGCCGGGATTTGTGGACTTAGCAGCTTTCCAATCTGGCGGCAGCCTGTTGGGAGTGCGACGCAGCGGGAGTAACAAGGTATCGGAATCATTTCGTGGCGAATTTGTCTCAGGAAATTATTTTTCCACGTTTGGAATTCCCGCCTATGCCGGACGTATGCTGTTAGCGCAGGATGACATTAAAGGCGCCGCACCCACGGCCGTGATGAGTTTCCGCACATGGCAGGAGAAATTTGGCGGTGACAGATCAGTGGTGGGAGCGGGATTTGTGATCAACGCTCAGCCAGTCACGATTGTAGGTATAGCCCCGCCGGGCTTCTTTGGCGACCGCGTGCAGAGCAATCCAAACGCGTTCTGGCTGCCGCTGGCGATTGAACCGGTGATTGAGCCGGCGAATTCGCTGCTGAATGATCCTGCATTGGACTGGCTTGATTTAATCGGACGCATCAAGCCGGGAGCGAACACAAAAAGCATGGAAGCCCAGATGCAAGTGGAACTGCGGCAATTTCTGATGAGTCCTGAAAGCAAGGTAGAGGACCGATCGAAACCGCTGATTGCCAAGCAGACGCTGCATTTCTCGCCTGGCGGAGGCGGAGTACAGAGGCTTCGCGATGAATATCAGGACGGTCTGCATCTGTTGATGTGGATTTCTGCTTTTGTGCTATTGATCGCCTGCGCGAATCTGGCAAATCTGATGCTGGTCCGGGCGACCACGCGTAAGCAGCAAATTTCAATCCGGTCAGCCCTGGGTGCTTCACGCACCACGCTGGTGCGCCAGGCGCTGACGGAAAGCGTTGTGCTGGCGATGATGGGCGGTGTTGCCGGGATTGCAATCGCCTTTGCCGGCACGCGGATGATTCTGCGGCTGGCCTTTGGCAATGACTATGTGCCGATCCAGGCTACTCCATCACTCCCAGTGCTGGGTTTTGCCTTTGCAGTTTCATTTCTAACCGGCATCCTCTTTGGCATGGCTCCTGCATGGATGACGGCCAATGCAAATCCTGCTGAGGCGCTGCGCGGCGCTGGACGCTCCACGGGCCGCAAAGGCACTTTTGGACAGAAGACGCTCGTGGTGGTACAGGCAGCGCTTTCTCTGGTGTTGCTCTGTGCAGCGGGTCTGCTCTCGCGCAGCTTGAATAACATGCAACACCGGAATTTTGGCTTTGAAACAAACAATCGGTACATTCTGCATATTGATCCACAGATGGCCGGATACCAGCCAGATGTGTTGGAACCGCTTTACCGCCAGCTCCATGAAAACCTGAGTGCCATCCCAGGGATACAGCAGGTCAGCTTCTCACTTTATAGTCCCATGGAAGGCGATAACTGGGGCGAAGGTGTTTTTATTGAGGGTGAAGCGCCGCCACCGCCCGGAACGCCCGACCATGGCGCTTCATGGCTGCGCGCCGGACCAGGATATTTTGACACCATCGGCACAAAAATCCTGGAAGGCCGAGCCGTCAATGAACAAGATACTCCGACGACACGGACTATTGCTCTGGTGAACAAATTTTTTGAGCAGAAATATTTCAAGGATGGCCACGCTATTGGAAAACACTTTAGCGACAACCTGAAGCACACCGGCGCATTTGAGATTGTTGGGGTCACTGAAGACACGAATTATTGGGGAGCCACCAGCAAGATGCGTCCAATGTATTTTCTTGCTCAGGGGCAGAGCGCGCATATTGATGATGATCCGCGCTACAAACAATTTGAAGACCGCTCCAAATACCTGAACGCCATTGAAATCCAGACGCACAGTGAAATCTCAGGACTTGAGGTGCAGGTCCGGCGCGTTCTATCGCAGGTAAACCCTGATCTGGCAATCGTTGATTTCCAAAGCTTTGCCAGCCAAGTAAAAGCGAATTTCACACAGCAGGAGATGATCGCAAAGCTGACGTCGTTTTTTGGCATTCTGGCGTTGATACTGGCATCGATTGGGCTTTATGGAGTTACTTCCTATTCCGTGGAGCGGCGGACGAGCGAGATCGGCATTCGCATGGCCCTTGGAGCCGACCGACTGGATATGCTGGGAATGGTCCTGCGTAGCGCATTTTTTCAGGTCGGCATCGGCCTGGCCATAGGCATCCCAATTACGATTTTTGGCGGTCACGTGATGGCCAGCCAGCTATTTGGCGTGAAGCCATATGATCCACTCGTTTTATCAATCACCACCATTGTGCTTTCGATGGCGGCGTTTGTGGCAGCAGTAATTCCAGCGCGGCGCGCTGCGAAAACTGAGCCCATGCTGGCGTTACGTACGGAGTAAAGATCTTGAGAGCGGATGTCCCCACTCAATGGGCATGCAGAGTGGGGCATTCGTCCTTTTAGAAAAGCAGATTAGCGGATGCCGCCGGTGGCCAAGAGTTGTTCGCCGGTGAGCCAGCCAGAATCGTCAGAGGCCAGGAAGGTAGCGATGGAAGCAATATCGCCGACTTTACCGGTGCGTCCGAGCGAGGACTGGGCGATGAGCGTCTTCTCAAATTCTGAGCCAATCATTCCGGCGCTAACTGTGCCTTCAGTCTCAACCATCCCGGGATTGATGGTATTGACGCGAATCTTTCGTGGTCCAAGTTCGCGAGCAAGCACACCAGTAATAGCGTCCAATGCGCCTTTAGTGCCGGTATATACCGAACTGTTTGCCGGTGTTAAGCGGCTGACACCTGAGCCGATATTGATAATGCTGGCGCCCTCGCCAAGATATTTAGCTGCTGCCTGCGTAGTGAGAAGAGCACCTAAAACGTTAACGTTGAACATCTTGTGAAATGAGTCCTCAGTGATCGCTTCAAGGGGCGTAAATTCATAGACGCCGGAGTTGTTGACGAGAATATCCAGCCGGCCAAAGTTTTTGATAGCAGCGTCGATAATACCTTGAGCTTCCGCAGCCTTGGATACGTCACCACCCACGGCCACCGCTTTTCCGCCGGCCGCGGTAATGGCTGCAACAACTTTGTCCGCTCCAGATTTGCTGGACGCATAATTAACTACAACGGATGCGCCTTCTGCGGCAAGTGATTTTGCGATGGCGGCCCCGATGCCCTTGGATGCACCGGTAACAACTGCGACCTTGCCTGTGAGTTTGCTCATTGTGTGTCTCCTTAAAAAGATATGTGTGGCCATGCTGCGACAAAATCCGTCGCCGCTTTCATTTATTGCCGCTCCATAGGATGAAAACCCATGGTCCTTTGATTCATTAGTTCAGAGAATATAAACTATTGAACAAGTTGCATTGAGCCGCTATCATGGGCATATGAGACCTCTCTTTCATCCGTCGATTGAAGATGTTGCGGTCGAGGCCATTCTCCATGCGCTCTCTGATCCGGTGCGGGTGGCCATTTACACTGGCATAGCAGGCTCTGCATGTTCGCTAAATTGCTCCAGCTTTTTGAAGGTCAGCAAAAAAACCATACCTAAATCAACGCTTTCGCAGCATTTCAAAGCACTCAGAGAGGCAGGCTTGATCCGGGGTGAGCGCCACGGCGTGGAGATGCGCAATACATCTCGTTGCGCGGAGATCGATAAACGCTTTCCCGGATTGATTGCAGCCATTGTCAATGCTCACAATATTCAATTGAAAGAAGCTACATACGCCGGCTCTGGGAACAAGCGGAAGCCTATTAAACGCGCCGCAAGAAAATAAGCGTTGGACCCGAAACAATGCTGATTTGGGACGATGGTGCCCGCAATTCTCACATTTTGTTCAACTACCCAAACAGATATTCAGATTGACGTCGCTTATCATTCCCTCAATAATTCCCAAAGCATGCGATTCCCAGATTGGAAAAGTGAAAATGTTAGAAGCGATCTTTGCGAGTTAGTGCAAATTATAAATATGGTAACCTTTAAAAATTCTTTACTGCTAATGCGCTGCTGCTCTGTTTGTTAACTTGTGTCATTTTTGCTGGTGCAATATGGGCGAATCACGACCCTCATTTCACAAGGATTTCCAGCTCGCATAGTTTAAAGTACGATCGAGAAGTTTCCTTTTCCAAATATGAATCCCAAAAGCAAACAGTTCCGCTTATTCTGCTTTCCTTATGCTGGCGGCAATGAATATATTTTTCGCAACTGGGAGAAGTCGCTACCAGATTTTGTGGAAGTGCGAGCTGTATCTCTGCCCGGACGCGGTGTGCGCATCCATCATGAACCCTATCGGGACCTATCGCGGCTTGTGAATGATCTTGCGATGGAGCGGCAGTTATTTGTTGAACGTCCGTTTGCGTTTTTCGGACACAGCATGGGAGCGCTGATCAGTTTTGAATTAGCGCGGGCCGTTCGCGATCGGTACAGGATACAGCCCGCCAAACTATTTGTCTCTGGACGGGGTGCGCCACACCTGCCGCACAAACGTCCGCCCGTCCATGATCAGCCTGCAGAAGAGATTCGAACAGTTTTGCGGGAACTGAATGGAACTCCTCCGGAAATACTGGAGAACGATGAAATGATGAAGTTAGCTTTGCCATTGCTGCGTGCCGATTTGCAGGTTGTTGAGACCTACAAGTGCGAGCCCTCCACTCCACTGACTTGCCCGATAGCCGGTTTTACCGGCACTGAAGATGCAGATGTGACCGATGCCGACATGCAGGCATGGCAGATGCATACCTCAGGTCGATTTACTCTGGATACATTTTCAGGAGACCACTTCTTTATAAAGACAGCGGAAACGCAGGTTCTGGCAAGACTATCGCAGGAACTTATGCAGGCGATTCATGTGACAGGAAGGGCCTGAACGGGAATCATGAAGGACAGTCTTGGTTATGCTAACAATTCAAGCCGGCATCGATCTTTAGCCTTGCAGAGGCGATGATCGCGTTGCTGATTGAGAAGCTGGCTTTAAGCCCTTTGCCGGGCAGGCTGCGGGAGGGAAGCAGCGCTCTGGATGCGGAACTGCGTTGCGAGTGTAACGCACTTCGTTATGTTTTAGTCTGGCTGCTTCACGGTGCTGCTTTTACGAACTCCTACCAAGGGCTGCTGCAGTATCTTGGTTGGACAGCGTTGTCGCAGTATCTGCGGCCGTTGGTGAAAGCATTTGGCAACTGGTAGAAAGAGGAGCGATGGTTCCGCAGTTATTGTCCAACTTGCGGCTCATTACCTGCCATGGCTCAATTGGTCGTCAAAGACGAAGCCGCCGGAAGTTCCTGGCATGTGGGCGTTGCCGTACGCGCTGGTGCTACCGGCGAACCGGGTGCCCGTTTTGCGAAAATCAGAACGATCACCAGTTCGCAGTTCTGGCCATTGAAGGAGAAGCGGGCCTTCGCATTGATCACTGTGAATCCTGCGGTGGCTACCTGAAGACCTATGATGGAGAGGGAAGTGAAAGCGTGTTGCTGGCCGACTGGACCTCTATTCATCTCGATGTTATCGCCCGGGATCGTGGACTGAAGCGGCTGGCCAAATCATTGTATGAGTTGTAACTTACATGATCGCTTTCAACCCCTGCTGGAAAGTTAGTTGGGATTGCGATTCTTGTGCTTTCTGGCAATCGCACGTCCTACATCAGGAAGAAATTCTTTGAGCACTCCGATGCCCATATTGCCGATCATGGTGATGCCGAAACTGACGGCTCCATCTCCTGCAGAATTGTGACTTGGAGGCTGCCATAAACGCGACAGAAAAGCACTCGCTGTCACACCTCCGAGTTGAGAGACAGATACATGCCGGCTTCCATCATCCTGGCGTGCCATCAAACCGCTCGTCAAGGCATAGCCAGTACGGCGCCAGAACCCTTTTTTACCTGAATTGAAGTAACGATTGTCCTCATGGAAAGCGCTCGACAAGCCGAATGTCACTGTACGCTGAATTGAATATTGTCCTATGATGTCTGCGTATCGCTTACCATAGCCCGATGCTCCTTGTTCCCACTCGGGAGGCTTGTTTTTCCAGTGGTTGATTCCCGCGGAGAGTCCGGCTTCAATATAACCCAACGGATTTATCATCGTCTTCAAATACAGATTGTTTCGTTCTTGCTGAGTCAAGGGGCGAAAATTGCTGGCCTTCGTCGTACCGGCCATGTTCAGATAGTTATAAAGATAGCCGGCTCCCATGGAGTGAGGATCGGCTTCCTCGACTGCCGTGGTCGAATCCCGGCTTTGTGCAGCCACCGGCAATCCCAACATCAGAATTAAAATGCAGAGCCCGCAAACACCTTTGTGGATTGTGAAACAATCCCGCACATCGATTTTTACAAACCTGTTCATTGAAGAGTTTCCGGAAGACTGCAATTTGGTTAGTAAAAAAATGGTGGTGCCCACATTACTGCTTCCCGAGCGAGCTGATCTGGAAATTCAATTACTCTCTGGGGTGCGCAAAGCCACTAAGAAGAGAAAATCGCATCTTCTGTATGTTTGGTGAACTGCATCTTTTGACAGGATCAGCGTTGGGGGTTGAGACGGCTGCTAATTTCAGGCCACATTTGATTTTTTCCAGAGATTGATGGAACTGGTTTTAAAAAGGCAATACGTGGTTTTTTACGGCAAATCGAATCAACTCTGCATTACTGTGAATGCCAAACGTCTCCATGATGCGATATTTGTGGAATGCCACCGTGCGCGGCGTCAGTCCTAAAAGAGCGGCCACCTCTTTCATGACACGGCCTTCCGCCAGGAGTTGCAATACTTCAACTTGGCGGGGTGTTAGTTTTTTGTCTGGTCCTTTGGAAGCAGGCGAACGTATGAATGACTCTTCCATGGCCTGCTTAATGAGCGGAGTCACATACGAGCCACCGCGCAAGGCCTCGTGAAGTGCCTTCAGCAATTCAGAGCCGGCAGAACTTTTCAGCAAATAAGCTGATGCTCCAGCCCGCATCGCTTCGGATGCCAGGTCGCCATCTTCATTCATGGTTACATAAATGATTTTGCTTTTTGGCATTATCTGCTTCAGCCGCTGTCCGGCCGCTAGGCCATTCAGGCGCGGCATGCCAATATCAATAATCACAACATCCGGCTTTAGTTCGGGCGCCCTCTCCAACAGCGCCAACCCATCAGTCACGGTAGCGACAATTGTATAGGCGGGTTCCAGGAGTTTTCGAAAAGCATCTACGATCATCGTATGGTCATCGGCGATGATTACTGTCGGATTGTGCATGGGCTAGCTCCTCTTTGGGTCCTTTTTTTTAACTTTTCCAGGATCTATAAACACATCAAAAGAAATTGCATAAATGCAAAAGTTGTGGGTTCCAAAGAAGATAAGCACCACAAAGCGCCACGGCGCAAATGGATTAAGTCTTGTTAAGTCAGGCTATCATCCTCGTAATTTCTTCGTTTCACTAGTTCCTCTTAGGGTTCTCTCATGTTTTGTCCCATCGGGTCGTGGCTCCCGTTTGAAATGCATTTGATCGCCTAAGTTATTCGTATTCTTAAAAGAGCAGCTACTGTCGCTTTTACCAGACATGCCAAAGAAACGAGAGTCTTTATGGATGGGGAATTGGCCGTCTGGTGTTGACGCAGGATCCACTGGGAGAGATGCTTTGGAGCACCACGGACCACGGTGATTCTGGCGGCTGGCCTGCTCCACGTACTGGCATGTTTGACTATTCGCGAAGCACGTAACCATACAGGACCGCAAGCAGTTGGGAGAAGACAACCTGCGAATGCCACGAATCGTTCGTAACGAACTTCAGAGCCTCAAGCTTCTAAATGTCTGATTCAAGACAGACAAATTAAACCTCGTGCTTATATCGTAGTTGACCCTTGGGAAGCGGAAGTTAATTCGCTGCTTGTGTTTTTGTGGTGTCCTGCAAGCTATTGTGTATTTAGTGCCAGCGCCTCGATTTTACTGGCGCATCTAAAAGTCCGCTCTACAATGGCCTTGCTTTCTGGAAGAAGGCATGGCGTCTCGTGGTGGTGAGAGTCAAACAACGGAGACACCGTTAAAGTCGGTGGTCTCTAGGGCTGGCGCCCTGCCAATCGTCCTTTTTTTGGTGCCAGATCATCCACGGCGCATCTTACCAGAGTGGTGAGCGAGGGTAAGATAGGCATTGTTTTTCGCTCTTTATACGTCTTATCTGGGTACATTTGTAATAAAAGAAAGCGGCTTTGTATTGTTGTGCAGAGTGAAATAGTCCATTCTCGTGTTCTAATAAAAATGAAGCTGCGGATCATAGTTGCGGATGACAACCGGAAGACCCTGTTGATCTTGGTAAAGGTGTTGTCATCGGAATTTGAAATCATAGCTACGGCTACTGATGGACTATCTGCTCTGGATCAGATCCGCCGGTGCCAACCCTCTGTGGCAATCCTGGATCTTAACATGCCGAAACTGAATGGAATTGAGGTAACGAAAGAGGTAATTCGGCAGGGTCTCTCGTCTGGAGTCATCATTTGTTCTGTGGCGAAAGACCCGGAGTTGATTGAAGCCGCGCAACGGGCTGGGGCTCTGGGTTATGTATTCAAGGCCCGCGTCAATCAGGACCTGCCAGCCGCTGTAAAACTTGTTGCCAGAGGCAAGCCCTTTGTGTCCGGCTCCTGACTTGTTTGCTTCAAGTTTTACAAAATGAACCAAAAGGGTATCTGATGAAGAATATCTTTTCCATTGGAAGTCAATATCAGAATATTGTAATGTTGCGTCGAATGGCTCTTGTTGGCAGGAGATGTCATAAAAAATGAAGCTCCAACGGAAAGAAAGATTGTCATCAGAAGGCATCCTGGCTTTTTCCAGCATGCGCAAGCTGCATTCTCTTGAATGTGCTTCGTCCATGTTGCAAAACTTGACTACTATGTCTTCAGTATTTGTCGAAGGTTCAGACAAGGTGAGATTTGGAGCCCGGCTTCAGGAGTTAACCCGCTATCTCATCAGTGCCCAGGAAGAAGGATATAAGCGCCTGGCGCGGGAATTACACGATGATATTGGGCAGCGTCTTGCGCTCTTGACGGTCGAGATTGAAATCACACTGCGGGAAAACCCTTCAGTGGCGGATGGCCCGGCCGGTCTCCAGTTTGGAGCTATTCTCGCTGGAATCGAACAATTAAGCACTGATGTCCAGCATTTGTCGCATTCGTTGCACTCCTCCAATCTGCGATTTCTTGGACTAAAATCAGCCTTGAACGAGCTTTGCCAGCAAGTGCAGAGGCAGCACCGCATGGCGATTGATCTGGAGATTATTGATATAACCAGGCCAATCGCGGAGGACGTTGAATTGTGCATTTACAGGATTGCACAGGAGGCGCTCCGCAATATCACGAAGCACAGCGCAGCTGATTACGTCATCCTGACTATGATTGAAACAGGCGCACTGCTGCTTATGAAGGTCTATGATAATGGTAAGGGCTTTGATCCATCCGAGGTTTACAGGGGAGTTGGGCTACTAAGCATACGCGAAAGATTGGCTATAGTTGGCGGCACCCTCGAGGTAAAATCCGAGCCGGGCAAGGGGACTCTTTTGGTAGCCAAAATACCACTCGCAATCGCCTGACATATCACTCTTGATGTTCTCGCAAAGCTGACAAGCACCAAGGCCCCCGATCCCAAACTTCTCACTCGATCTTCCAGATTTTGAGTCATCATCCTTTACAGACTTCAATTCATCTACCGCAGTACCTTTGCTCTGAAACTATTGACAGTTTATTAGCGGTACAGGCCGGACATAGGATGATGCGTGCTCATGCTGGGGCTGGCTCAATGTTTCCTGGCTGGCCCGTGGCAATCCAAGCGCAATTCCTGGAGTCAATTCATGAGATCAATTTGTACGGCAGCCATTATCTTCCTGCTGGTTATTGTTGCCCTCCCAGCTTTTCTGAATGCACAAGATGACTTTGGGGAAGACAGTAAATTGAATACGAACCTGGGAATACCCTGGAGCGTGCCGCTGAACCCGATTGCGAAGTTTACGAACTTCGGATGGGGTACAACAGTTGGCGCGGGCTATAACCTGAGCCGGCGCAATGCAATTGTCGGAGAATTCATGTGGAACCGTCTGTTTGTCCCCAGTCAAACTCTGGCGCCATTGCGCGAGGCCACGCAGTCCCACGATTTGAACGGACACGGCAACCTGTACGCCCTTACGGCAAATTACCGCTTTGAAATGCGCGGACATTCTCTGGGAGCCTATTTCATTGCAGGAGGCGGTTTTTACTATCGCAATGCGAACCTCAGCAGGCAAGTAGTGACGGGTAATTCCACTACATGTACACCCGTGTGGTTGTTCTGGGGCTTTACCTGCTCATCCGGCACAGTCAGCAGTGACCAGACCTTGGCAAGTGCCTCCGTAGCGAGTTTTGGCGCTAATGGAGGGATCGGGTTTACTGTCAAGGTGGGTGAGCCCCGTTATCGCCTTTACATTGAGGCCCGTTATCACTACGCGCCTACCGCTGGATTTAACACCCAAATCATTCCTATCACAATGGGCATTCGATTTTGACTCTTAGCCCGCGGGCTCGATTTTCGGCAGAACCAATCCCTATCCGGTGGTGGTTTCGGCTGTCTTTATATTCTTCCGGAGAGTTCCGATTTTTAGCATGAACAACGTGTGCGAACCGTGCCGCCGCCTGGCATCGTCTTCCGGGGGGTCTGCTCAGGTTGAACAGGCGACGATTTTTTACGACGGCACGGTTTTGGTCCATATCGCGACGGAAACCAATAACGCTTGTGGCAAGAGTGTCTGGGTTTATTGCACGACGCAACTGGTAAAAACAACAGTCATTTGGACGAGCCAAAATCGTTACATGTTAAAGAATTTAGAAAGACGCTTTAGTTTTTCTAATTTCGCCGGCGCTGTCAGTTTTGGCAGTGGTTACAAGCTCCTGTTTCAGGCAAGAATTTCTGTGCAATGGCCGCCGAAGATTGCAATCCATCTGGAAAAACCCGGTCTGCCGAGATCATTTTGCATTTCAGATACTTCTATCTTTTCGCGCCAAAAACGAATAGAGGAAGTGCAGGCTTTTGCGGCATGGACAGAAAGGTTCACATGAAGCCAGAACGAAATTGGTTGAGGGTAGCCGCTCAAATTATTCGAAGTATGACTGCGATTCTTTGTGCAGTAATGGTCTTGCCTGACAACGCTGCCTTATGGGCGATGCAACAGCAGCCGCAGGCGAACTCAGGCAGTCCAGCCAGTCAGGATGCCAATCTATCCAATGAGCAATTGGATTCTTTGGTAGCACCGGTGGCACTTTATCCCGACCCACTGCTCGCACAGACATTGGTAGCGTGCACCTATCCGCTGGAAATAGTCCAGCTTCAGCAATGGCTTCACCAGAACAAAGGCTTGAAAGATAAGGCGCTCGCGGAAGCTGTGAAGAAGCAGGATTGGGACCCCAGCGTTCAGGCAATGGCCACATTTCCTGACCTTGTGAAACAACTGGCGGAAAGCATTCGATGGACGGACGAACTGGGGAATGCTTTTCTGGCGCAACAAAGTGACGTAATGAATGCTGTCCAACGGATGCGCGCCAAAGCCGTGGCAAAAGGCGCTCTGAAGTCCAACGAACAGCAGATAGTTGAAACCAAAGTTGTTGAGGAAAAGACTGTTGTGGTGGTTGAGCCTGCCAGGACAGAAGTAGTTTATGTTCCCAGTTATGATCCGGTTGCGGTCTGGGGATCACCTTATTATCCGTACCCGGCCATGGCTTATCCGTATTATCCAGCTGGAGGAATGCTGCTTGGTTTTGGCGTGGGCGTGGCCATTGGAGCGGCCTGGGGCGGTGGCGGCTGGGGCTGGAATACTGGCTGGGGTGGTAATAACAACATCAATATCAATCGGAACAACAATTTTGTGAATCACTACAACAATCAGCGCGTGAATGCGGGAAATAGATATGGTGGCGCAAATAATTCGTGGCGGCACAATCCGCAACACCGCGGAGGTGCCCCGTATAGCAATCGGACAACCGCCAACAAGTATGGCGGCGCTGCTCGCGGAGATGCCATGGGGCAGAGACAAAATACTGCCCGGCAGAACCAGCGCCAGGCTGGAGCAAGTTCGTTCAGAAACGGAAATAGCACTCCTAATGCGGGCGGACAGGGCTTGAATCGCGGGACAGGCGGTGGAGGCGGAGATCGCATCGGCAATCGCCAGGTTTCGAACGGCGGCTCAGGCTCCAGAAGTAGTAGTGCATTCTCTGGCGGTGGTTCCAGCCGAAGTGCTGCCGGAGCCAGCAGTTCCCGGGGAGCTTCCAGCATGGGTGGTGGGGGTGGACGCTCTCGCGGCGGTGGAAGGCGAAGATAGTTTCAATGAAAAAGCTAAGGAGCAAAACCATGAAATCACAGCCATCGAATATCACTTCACGCACGATCTTCCTTATACTCCTGGTGGTTGCAATGTCATCTTTTTCAGCCGTCTGGGCGCAAAGCGGAGCACAAAGTTCCTCTTCTTCATCAACACCAGGAAATCAGAGGGCATTCGCCACTCCTCAACTTGCTGCCGAAGCGCTGATCACATCAGCAGAGGTTTACGACGTGCGGTCATTGCTGGAGATCTTTGGTCCGGATGGTAAGGGCTTTATTGAGTCTGCGGACTCGGTCCGTGACATGAACATAGCCCATCAGTTTGCTGAAAAAGCACGGCAAAAACATTCCGTGAGCGTCAACAACACTCACGCTACCCTTCTGGTTGGTGAAGAGGAGTGGCCGATGCCCATTCCGATCGTCAAAAAACAAGGCAAGTGGTATTTCGATACAAAAGCGGGTCGCGATGAGATTCTGTTTCGACGGATTGGAGCCAATGAACTGGATGCAATCCAGGTCTGCCGTGGATATGTTGAAGCGCAAAAGGAATACGCTTCCGTAGCCCATGACGGTTCTGAGATCGAGCAATATGCCCAGAAAGTCATCAGCACTCCCGGTAAACAAGATGGGTTGTTCTGGAAAAATCCGGACGGTACATCAGGAGGCCCCATTAGTGAGGCTATAGCGCGGGCGATCGAAGAAGGTTATTCGGTGAATGCGGCGCCCTATCACGGATATTATTTCAAAATCCTGAGAGGACAAGGAATAAATGCTCCATTAGGCAAACTTGATTACGTGATTGATGGAACGATGATTGGTGGATTTGCACTGGTTGCCGTTCCCGCTGAGTACAAAGTTACGGGAGTCAAGACTTTTATAGTCAGCCATGATGGAGTTGTCTACCAGAAGGATTTGGGACCGGAATCAATCAGGATTGCTCAGGGAATGGTGTTATACAACCCAGACAAAAGCTGGCGACGGACCAATGATGAATTTTTGGCGCAACGTTAGGTTTTATCCCTCTCCATGCCCGCGGTGAACCGGACTGGTTCAGGCAAGGCTCGTTCCAGATAATATTGCGACCCGCAAGGACCCAGATTGCTGCTGGGTCCTCTTTTTTTTGAGCGACCTTTCTGTGGGGTCATTACTTTCTGAATGCACATTTCATAAAGGTAAAGCTGGCATATCTGACAGACGACATTGGTTCCAGCGGTTTCTATCCTGCTTTTTGTACGCGGTTATTTCGTTAACTCCAGGTGTCACCGGTCCATAGACGTTGTCTGTCCATAGCAAGGAGGTAGAACCATGGGCATAGCAACTTGGTTCGCTGCAACGCTACGTCAATATCCTGAAATTGCCATTTTTCTTACGCTGGCTATTGGGTATTACTTCGGCAAGTTCACTTTCCGCGGCATTGGTCTAGGGTCAGTAACTGCCACTCTATTGGCGGGCGTGTTGATCGGACAGCTCGGGATCACCATCTCGCAGCCCCTTAAGGCGACAGTTTTTCTCATGTTTCTATTTGCTGTAGGGTACGGAGTGGGACCGCAGTTCATCCGCGGTATCGCGAAGGACGGCGTGCCTCAGGCACTCTTTGCGGTCGTCCAATGTGTGCTCTGTCTGCTTAGTGCGTTCATTCTTGTCAAACTGGTCGGCTACGACCTTGGCTATGCAGCGGGTCTCTATTCCGGGTCACAAACCATTTCCGCCGCAATGGGGCTTTCAACGGATGCAATTAACCGTTTAGGACTGTCTGCAGAGGAGACCAAGAAGCTGCTCGATTCGATGCCGGTCGCTTATGCCGTCAGCTATATGTTCGGCACCATGGGTTCGGCGATCATCATAGCCCTGGTTGGTCCGGGGTTGCTTCGTATCAATCTCCGCTCGGCATGCAGAGACTATGAGGAAAGGTTTGGCGGTGGCGGAAAAAAAGAGCTCGGCGGCGCTGGCAGTGCCTGGCATCGATGGGAACTGCGAGCATTCTGCGTGCCCGCAGGATCAAGAGTCAATGGACTACGGGCCATTGAGGCTGAGGCCCTGGTCCCGAACCAGCGCCTGTTCATTCAGCGTTTACGCCGTAACGGAACCATTGAGGAAGCAAATGCCGACACTATATTGCAGGAAGGCGACATAGTTGCAGTTGCAGGTGCGCGAGAGGTACTTCTCAGCGTTATTAAAGAACGCGCGACATTGATGGCAGTCTCAGGTGGCCGGCCAATGCCTGTAAGCGTTGAACCTATCATGGAAGCTGATGATCCTGAATTGTTGAGCGTCCCAGTGGAAGGCATTGACGTTTACGTGACCAGCAAGGAAGTGGATGGTAAGACCCTTGCTGAACTTGCCGTGCTGCCGGCAGCCCGCGGTGTCTTTCTCCGGAAAATTACGCGTGGTGCAGTTGCCACCTCCATTCCTATCCTGCCGAATACGAAAATTTGTCGTGGCGACATCGTGACTCTGGTCGGCCGTACGCAGGATACGGCCGCCGCCACCAAATTGCTCGGCGTCCCTGACCGCGCAACAGATGTCGCGGATGTTGCATTTATTGGTGCGGGAATTGCAGTTGGTGCGCTGATTGGCGCTTTGGTCTGGAAGGTAGCGGGCGTGCCGATCACTCTGTCAACTGCGGGTGGCGCCCTCATATCCGGTCTCATTTGTGGATGGCTTCGTTCCGTGCATCCCACATTCGGACGTATTCCAACTTCCACCGTCTGGTTCATGAACTCGGTGGGCCTGAACATCTTTATTGCCATCGTAGGTATTTCGGCCGGCCCTGGCTTCGTCAATGGATTAAAGACGCAAGGTATCGGCTTATTCCTGTGGGGAGCGCTGGCTACAACCGTGCCTCTTGTCCTGGGCATGTTCATCGGTAAATATCTCTTCCGCTTCCATGATGCTCTCTTGTTGGGCATCGTGTCCGGCGCCAGAACTACAACGGCTTCACTCGGTCTGGTTTGCGATCGCGCGGAAAGCCAGGTGCCCGCCCTCGGATACACCGTAACCTATGCCGTCGGAAATACGTTCCTCACAATCTGGGGCATGGTTTTGATCATGATGCTTGCGTGATAACGCTGAAAGGAGACACTTATGGATCTTCTGAACCTACATACCTTTGAAACCTTGAGTCCGTTTGAGATCAAAGACGAACTGATAAAACTTGCCAAGAAGACCTCGCGGAGGACACAGTCGGCATTTCTCAACGCCGGCCGTGGCAACCCCAACTGGATCGCCACCAGACCGCGTGAGGGCTTTTTTCTGCTCGGCCAATTCGCGGTTGCCGAGAGCAGGCGGGTGATGGAGCATTCCGCAGGCCTGGGCGGAATGCCGAAACCAGAGGGCATCGCGAAACGTCTGGAAGCATGGCTCAATGAGCACTCCGAAATGAGCGGAGCGTCCTTTCTTATCTGGATGACGCGGTTTGCGGTAAACAGGTTTGGATTTGAGCCTGACGCCTTTGTGCATGAACTGGTGGATTCGATCATTGGCGACAATTATCCAGTACCCGATCGCATGCTGGTTCACAACGAGCGCATTGTGCACGAGTACCTGATGTGGGCAATGTGCGGCGATCCGAAGCCGGCCGGCAAGTTCGATCTCTATGCCGTAGAAGGCGGAACAGCAGCAATGTGCTACATCTTCAAATCTTTGAAAGCTAACCGGCTGTTACGTTCCGGTGACACCATCGCGCTTGGCTCACCGATCTTTACGCCCTATATCGAGCTGCCGCATCTCGAGGATTTTGCGTTGAACATTGTGAATATTCAGGCGCCACAGGAAAACCGTTTCCAGTTCACTGACGCAGAACTCAAGAAGCTGGAAGACCCCAAAATCAAGGCGTTTTTTGTTGTCAATCCCGGCAATCCAACGGGTGCCGCACTAAGCCATGAGGTGATTGCCAAGCTTGCGAAACTGGTAAAGACCAAACGTCCTGATCTCATGATCCTGACCGATGATGTATACGGAACATTCGTCCACGACTTCCGATCGCTGATGGGCGAACTGCCACAAAACACCATTGGTGTGTATTCCTATTCGAAGTATATGGGCGCAACGGGATGGAGGCTCGGCGTGATAGCCGTCCATGAAGACAATATCTTCGACAAGATGATCGCGAAGCTTCCGGACCCCGATCTGAAGGCACTGGATAAGCGTTATGGCGCATTAACGCTTGAGCCGCGCAAGATCAAGTTCATAGACCGCATAGTGGCTGACAGCCGCGACGTAGCTTTAAACCATACGGCCGGGCTCTCGCTGCCGCAGCAGGTCATGATGAGCCTGTTCTCTTTGTCCGAATTGATGGATGACGCCAAACTTTATCAGAAGGCATGCATGGAGATACTACAACGCCGTGCCCTGGCCATGGTTGAAGGTTTAGGCATTGAGGTTTCTCCGAACCCGCTCTATGACGCTTACTACGGTTTGATCGACTTTGAGTTCTGGGCGCGTAAAAACATTGGCGATGATGCCGTTGAGTATCTCAAAAAGAATGTTCACCCGCTCGACCTCGCTTTTCGCCTGGCTGAAAATCATGGGATCGTCCTGCTGAACGGGGGCGGCTTCAATGCCCCAGACTGGTCGTTACGAGTGTCCCTGGCCAATCTGGCTGACGAGGTGTACGAAGATATCGGGCGTGGGGTTCGTTCGGTTGCCCGTAGTTATCGGGATGCATTTGAAGCCTCTAAGCATGCGGAAGAAATGAGAGAGCAGTCGTTGGCCAGGCGGTAACAACCCTGTTTCATTATCTGACTCAGGGCAGGGCACGCGGGAGCAGCTATACCCAGGGGAGAGCTGCTCCCCGTGGCCATACTCAAGACAAGGACAGGATATTTCTCAAATGAAGATATATCTAATGCGCTGGAGCATGATAGCTGCAATGGCGCTAAGTATCAGCAGCAGCGCGCAGAAGGTGGAAACCATTCAAGCCCAGGCTTTTGGAACAGCCACAATGGCCGGCCGGAGCTTTGGCATAACCATTCGGATTGAAAACTATTCTACCCCGGCGGAACAAAAGGCCTTGATAGATGCTTTCAAGAGTGGCGGTCATGATGCGATGGTGAATGTTCTGAGCAAAATGAAGTCCAAAGGCCGCGTAGCAGTTACAGGAAGCGTGGGCTATCAAATCGCTTATATCAGAAACATTCCCACCAAAAATGGCCGCACCATCCGCGTAATGACAGATCGTCCCATCAACATCGGCGAGACGATGGGCTCTTACCGCAGCCAGGACTACGATCTTACCCTGATTGAACTTCATCTGAGCAATGCAAAAGGCAAGAGCACTGGCAGCCTTGTGGTAGGTGGTCGATTCAAGGTCAACAAAAAAGATCAACAGATTGAGTTTGAAAGTTATCATGCCATGCCCTGGCGCCTGGTGGGCATCCTGGAACGATGATCCCGATTCTGGGGCTGAAAACTTTCCCAGTATTGAGTTGACTCAACTGGGGCGTAGTTTTTGTGCTCCGGCAAGAGTGATTCTATAACTGGATATTTACCCTGCTTATTCAGTCAGGCGGCTGAGCCCCGTGTGACCCCAAGTCCCTGCCGGTCTTGAGCTGAGGCACTGAGCTTTTCCTCGGCATCTTCAAATGATCTGATGATGCTGGACGACAGCCTCTCCTGCCAGTATTTGAGGTCCGCGTGGCGCTCAGGGGGCAAAACTGCAAGCAGATCGGTGATGAGCGCTTTCATGCGGCGCATGACCTGAACACTTTTTGCCCCGTAAGAAAGGATTTCTTCGAAACCAAGGTGCAGAAAATCATTCCACGAGGGGAAGGGAATCGTGAGCCTTATGCGGCCGGAATCATCTTGAAATGTGCCGATCTCCAACCGCTGGCCTCCAAGACGAAGCAGCAGATCGCCTATCTGGTCCAGTGCCTGGACCGCAGTGGTAGGATCATTGACTGCCGGCGACAAAGCCCTGATCGCGATGTCTACCAATAACCGGACTGCATACTTTGGATCTTGTTCAAACGTGCGCTCCTGTCCGAGCTCCAGCATGTTATAGAGCTCTCTTTCATGAAACGGATAGCGGGCATCGAAGACATGCAGCAGAGGCGTTCCCTCCAGAACAGTATCTCCAACGGCAGTCACAATCTCAATGCATCCGTCGTGTTGCTGCGCAAGCTGTACAAGCTTCCTTATGTTGATCGACTCCAGAGATTGAGGCGGCCCATTATGGAGCAGTATCTGCTCGGGAACCTGCGTGCGGTGACTGCCGGGGTGTCCGGCGCTTGCCGATTGGCCAAGCGGCGCGTACAACTTTTTGATTACTTTGCGTCCCTGGTTGCCGGTAAAAATCAGCATCCGATTGACCTGGAGTCTTCCGGTTTTGTGTATAAGGGCGACAAACATTCCTACGCTGGCAAGAAGCAGCGCCATAACAAACCAGGCGCTAAGGAAGGGGACCTTCCCGGAATTGTCCCGGTTCAGCCAGGCTAAGGCCGCAATCGCATATAGGAAGGTGGCGCAGAAAATCCCGATGGCGTGTGACAACACCGGATCACGCGCAATCCACATAACCAGGCGGGGAGAATATGCAGTTGCGCTGAACTGCACCATCACGAAGGTCAATGAGAACACGATCCCGGTGAGTGCCATCATTCCTGACGCTACGGACGAATAGATGGCAATGGCAGAGTCAATGCTCGCTTTGGCAGCCAGATGCGGGAAGAAATGATTTTCGATGCGCGGAAAGATCACACTTGCCGCAATTGCCGCGATTGCGTAGAGCATGGGGACAACCCATGGCCCTAAGCGGCCCCACCTGGCGGTGCTGAGCATTCGCATGTCAACTCTCGCGGGAAGTATCCCAGCAAGTCAACACCGAACTTATACGTAAGAACACTGTCAGATGTGACGGTTTGTCCTTCCGCTCAGCTTCGGCATCATGAGAGGAAGGCAATAGCATGCGCGTAGACTCAATTATCAGCTCGTTGGCCACTCTTGCTCTCTTTGTCATGATGGTGACGGCTGGGATGGGACTGAGCATCTGGGATTTAATCGCGGTAGCCCGCGATTGGAGGCTTACTCTGCGCGCGGGAATAGCGAACTACCTGCTCGTTCCCGCGGCAGCCGTTGGCTTGTTATTTTTATTCCAGCCTGAGCCGATGGTCGCCACAGGTTTTTTGATCGCGGTAATTTGTCCCGGCGCCCCTTTTGCTCCAGTTCTTACGGCAATTGCGAACGGAAAGATGATCACCGCAGTGGGTGTGATGGCAATTTTGGCGGGATCATCAGCCATCATTGCGCCACTGCTTTTGCGTTTATTGCTTCCGCTGGTTGCCGGCCGCGGCGATCTGACTATAAACTCGATGAAAATCATCACTACGCTTTTAATGAGCCAGTTCCTGCCACTGTTTCTTGGACTGGTTTTACATCACGCTAAACCCCGGCTGGCGGAGCGATGGAAAGGCCCTCTCAATCGCTTTAGCACCTTGTTGAATCTGGGGCTTGTTACTTTGATTCTCGCGGCCCAATTCAAACTGCTGCAGCAGATCCGCCTCTCGGGATATCTGGGAATGGCAATGATGGTCGGCGCCACGCTCTTGGCCGGATGGCTGCTAGGCGGCCCGGGCAGCAACCAACGCAAGACAATGGCAATCACTACCTCGACTCGTAACGTCGGCGTGGCCCTGGTAGTCGTGGCAAGCAGTTTCCCCGGAACACCAGTCGTTACCGCGGCCACTGCATTTGCATTGTTCCAAATCATAACCGTTGTCCTGGTTGCCTTGGCGTGGGGACGGCTCTCATCTGTCGTCCGCAGGGCAAGTAAAACTGCAAATTGAAATGATTCAATCCCGTAAACAAATCTAAAAGATTGGCAGCAACGGATTAAAGTACCTGTGTGACAGAGTTCGCTGAAGCTCTTGTATGCGTGTTCAAACGAAAAGCCAATGAAGCCGCAACGGGAAAAATCAACTGTTCTTTTTTCATCTGGTCCTCGCAGCATAAAACTTAGACCTTTCGCAAAAGCCTGGCATCACAACAAATGACCCGATGCCGCCTTCGTCTTAGGCCGATTTCGAGGAGGATCAATGAAAAGAAAATGGATGATGATTTATAGTTTTACGCTGGCCCTGTCTTTCACCGCTTTGCAAGGCATGGCCCAGACCCCCAACCAGGCGCCGCCGGCTCAGTCCGCGCCTGCTTCAACTGCACAAAGCGAGGACAGCCAGGCCGTTACAGACCCCGAGCTTGCGGCCAAGGTACAGGCCCGGTTGCAGCAAATCTCCGCTGAACTCGGCCTGAGCGATGATCAGAAGGCCCAGCTGAAGCCTATTTTGCAAGAAGAGTTCAAGCGGCTCAAGGCAGTTAAGGACGACAAGATGCGGAGCGCTGACGATAAAAAAGAAAAGTCGAAAGACGTTCAGGACAGCGCGCGGGACCAGATGAAGCAAATCCTGAGCCCTGACCAGCAGAAGAAGCTTTCCGAACTGAAGGAAGATGACGATCAGTAAGGGCCATCAGCAGGAAAAGCAGGGGAAGGCAAATGTCTTCTCCTGTTTCTGTTTCTTGCCTTCCGTTGCTGCCGATAAAACTTCGTACATACACCACTTCTTCAAGAAGGTCGATTGCCTAGCCTGCCCGAACCCCGCGCGTAAAAGTGCGCAAAACCCTCGTGCGACATCTTTAATTCTTGCGCTGCATCTTTAATTAATGACAGGTACTAATAATGATAGGCAATCGTGTGGGCTGCGCAGGCTTTAAGAGTGCCAGCGACTGATCTTCTCTCCCGAATCTCGTGAATCCGGGCCCCTTAATCATGGGCTAGAAATGGTTTAGCTCAAGAGGAAGATGATCAGTGTTCCGCAGGTAGTAAGGAGAATGTGGCCGAATGCGACCGTGCCCGAATATCCCAGCACGGCGACAGGGCTCTCTGATTTTTCCTGCACCGCAGCAAGACCAGCTGTCATAGTTTGTGCACCAGCCAATCCTCCGAGCAGAAGAATGGGATTGAGCTTGAGCACATAACGGCCAAATAGCAGCCCGGTCAGCAGAGGCATGAGTGTGACAACGGCGCCGCCCAGAAGAATTATGTACCCCACCTCTCTCAGAGATGAGATAAACACCGGGCCGGCCTTGAGCCCGATCATGGCAACGAAAGCGGCCAGTCCCATGGACCGCATAAACAGAATTGCTCCTTCTGGAATACGGCCAAACCAGGGGACTACAGACCCGAACCAGCCTACAAGCAGGCCAGCCAGCAACGTTCCCACACTGGTACCAAGATTGATTCTCAGGCTGCCAATGGGTATGACGACAATCGCTCCCACAAAAATTCCGGCAAATATGGCCAGGCCAAGAGTCCCGAGGTCACTTTCCTTAACTGGGTTGAGGACCGTGCCGGCAATCCGTGCAAAGTTCTCCACTGCCGGCTCCGTTCCCGTCACCTTCAGAATGTCTCCGCGGGCAATGATCGTTTTCAATCCAATGGGAATCGTTTCTGACTGCCGCCTGATCCCACGAAGAAAAATACCGCGCGTCTCGTCCACAGTTTGAGCGGCTTCTTCCAGTGTCTTTCCCACCAATTGCTTTCCGGTCACATAAATGTCGAATGAAGCTACGGGAATATCCAGCAGTTCCGGATCAGCAACTTCAGGTGCGGCGGCTCCTACCAGGTTAACTAAGATGTCGGTACGTCCTAATAGTGCAAGCGTGTCTCCCGCCTGCAGCACGGTGGATGGAATGGGCTCAAAGACTTCGCCATTGCGCCGGATACGCTCGGCAAAAATGCGCGTGCCTTGAACAGAATGCTCAGCTTGATCAACCGTTTTACCAATGACCGGTGCTCCCGGCGGGATTGTATAAGCTCGCATTGTGACGGGTTGCCAGGCGGGAGCCACACCTAGCCTGGTGCGTTTCATGCCAAGATCGGATTCAACTTTCCTGGCCTCGTCTCGTAAGTGAATACCCAGCAATTTAGGGCCGAGACTGCTGCAAAACCAGATCAACCCCGCCGTCCCAAAGATATAGCAGACTGCATCTGCCACGGCGATATGGCTGATCAACTGCTGTTTTTGTACATCTGACATGGCTAGGCCCCTGATGGCCTCACTGGCTGTGCCGATCGCGGGCGATTCTGTCAATGAGCCGGAGAGCAAACCGGCCGCGAACCCGAGGTCAAGCTTCAGTAATCGTGCCACAGCATAAGCCGTCATGAGCCCAACCAACGGCATGGACACGCCCAGCACAGCCCAGCGCCACCCATCTCCTTTAATACTCCGGAAAAAGCTGGGGCCCACGGAATAGCCGATGCCGAACAAAAACAATAGAAAGAGTATGGATTTAGCAGTGTCAGAAACCGCTACATGGAAAAAGTTGCCAACAAGGACCCCGGCGAGCAAGGATCCAGTCACCGCCCCGATTCCAGCACCGCGATACTTCAACGCACCGATCAGGTACCCCAACCCAATTGCAAGATAAACCGCCATTTCCGGATATTTCTCAAACAGATGACCAAACCATTCCATATGCCCTCCAACTCACCTGCTTAGCGAGATCGTTCATGCGCTTGAGCGAGACAGCGATCTGCTTTGATCAGTGCTTAACTGTGTATCCGCAGAGTTGTTTGAGAGAACAGGTAGTTTTACCAGTTCTGCTATACCGCAACTCACCTGAGAATTGCGTAGGCGCTGAGAAGAATGTAGTGCCGAGAATCGCGCTGAATCAAAGCGCCTGCAGAAGATGGTTTTTCAGAGGAACGAAATGCTTGTAACCTTGTCTGCACAAATTTCCAAACACCGGCTTTGGATGAGCATTGGCGCAGCTCTAGCTCTGCTGCTTCCGCTCACCAGTTGCGAGCGGAAGACGGAAGCGGCCGCTCCGCCTCCACCTGAAGTCCTGGTTGCTCCTGTCCAACAGAAAGACGTGCCGATTTATGGCGAGTGGGTGGCAACTCTGGATGGTTATGTTAATGCTGACATACGTCCTCAAGTGGCCGGATACTTGCTGAAGCAGAACTATCACGAGGGCATGCTGGTGCGGAAGGGCGAGGTGTTGTTTGAAATCGACCCTCGCCCTTTTCAGGCTGCATTAGAACAAACGCAGGGACAACAGGCACAGGCTGAGGCACAACGCGGCAAGACCGCCCTTGATGTGCAGCGTGACACCCCACTGGCGAAACAGAGCGCCATACCCCAGGCGCAACTCGATAATGATATTCAGGCAAATGCGGCTGCCGCAGCTGTCGTCAGTGCGAGCAAAGCACAAGTGGAACAAGCCAGACTGAGCCTTGAATTTACGAAAGTGCGATCGCTTCTAGACGGGATTGCTGGCTTGGCCAAGGGACAGATTGGCGACTTAGTGGGTCCAACCACCGTGCTTACGACCGTATCACAGGTTAAGCCCATTAAGGCCTATTTCTCCGTCAGCGAGCAGGAGTATCTTCCGTTTGCTGCCAGAATCAGTGAAGTGGTCAGCGGCAAACGCGCTGCCGGCGCACAGAAAACGCTGGAATTGATCCTGGCTGATGGAAGTGTGTATCCGAAAAAGGGGTCGATCCTGGTAGCCGACCGGCAGGTGGACCCCAAGACAGGAACCATCCGCTTTGCAGCCGCATTTGAAAATCCTTCCGGAATTCTTCGACCGGGGCAGTTCGCACGGGTCCGATTGCCTACCGCCATTGCAAAAAGTGCGTTGCTGGTGCCACAGCGCGCCGTTGTTGAAACACAAGGTTCCTATGAGGTGGCGGTGGTGACCGCTGATAACAAAGCCAGTCTCCGGCCGGTGAAAGTGGGAGAACGCGCTGGCAACATGTGGATTATCCAAAGCGGAGTAGGGCCGTCAGAGCGGGTGATTGTTGAAGGTTTTCAGAAAGTAAAAGAAGGTGCTCTGGTCACTCCAAAAGCGTTTCAAGAAAAGGGACAGGACCAATAACCATGGCCAATTTTTTTATTCGCCGCCCTATTGTTGCCATGGTCATTGCTGTCCTTATGGTGATCCTTGGCGTTATTTCCATGCTTCGCCTGCCAACTGCACAGTTCCCCAATATTGCGCCTCCTGAAATTCAGGTGAAGGCCACTTATCCGGGAGCGGACGCTCAGACTATTGAGCAATCCGTGGCCACACCGATAGAACAGCAAGTGAGCGGCGTGGACAACATGAACTATATGTACTCCACCAACGCCAATAACGGCGCGATGACGCTGACGATCAATTTTGATATCAAAACAGATCCAAGCACGGACCAGATTCTGTCGCAAATGAGGACCAACCAGGCGAACTCCCAGTTACCGGTCGATGTGATCAATGCCGGCGTGACGGTGCAGAAGTCCACGGCAGCACCCTTGATGCTGGTAAACCTGTTCTCACCCAAAGGGACTTACGACAACGTATTTCTTGCCAACTATGCTTATATCAATCTGAATGATCAGTTGACGCGAGTGCCTGGCATCGCCAGTGTAACGGTATTCGGGGCTGGACAATATGCCATGCGCTGCTGGGTAAAGCCGGACCGCCTGGCAAAACTTGGAGTGACCGTTCCCGAGATCATTAAAGCCATCCAGACGCAGAACACGGTGAATCCTGCAGGCCAAATTGGCGGTGAGCCTGTCCCCAAGGGGCAGGACTTTACCTATGCCGTCCGAGCCCAGGGACGGCTGCCATCTCCTGAGGAGTTCGGGAACATCGTGATCAGGGCAAGCCCTGATGGTTCCATCCTTTATATGAAGGATGTGGCCCGCATGGAACTGGGCTCCCAGACATACAACATCATCGGACGGTATAACGGAAGGCCCGCGGCGGTGATGGCCATTTATCAATTGCCCGGAACAAATGCCGTGCAGGCGGCTGCTGGCGTGCGCAAACTAATGGCGGAGGAAAAAAACCGCTTCCCACAGGATCTTGAATATGCTGTCGCGCTGGATACGACGCTGGCGGTGACCGAGGGCCTGCATGAAATTCAAAAAACCCTTTTTGAAGCGATCATCCTTGTCATCATCGTGGTTTACATTTTCCTCCAGGGATGGCGGGCAACACTGATTCCTCTGCTTGCGGTTCCTGTCTCCTTGGTAGGAACGTTTGTTGTTTTTCCAGCGCTTGGTTTCTCCATCAATACCCTGTCATTGTTTGGGCTGGTGCTGGCCATCGGCCTGGTGGTGGATGATGCGATCGTAGTGGTGGAAGCAGTGGAACATCACATCGAACACGGGCTTTCTCCCAGGGATGCCTCTGTCAAAGCCATGGAAGAAGTTTCCGGGCCGGTGATTGCCATAGCCTTGATCCTTGCCGCTGTATTTGTGCCGACAGCCTTTATCCCCGGAATCACAGGCCGGTTGTATCAGCAGTTCGCCATCACCATCGCTATCTCAGTCATATTTTCCGCCTTCAATGCGCTGTCATTAAGCCCGGCGCTCGCGGCGCTGCTGCTGCGTCGCAAAAAAGAAGGACGCGGCCCAGTGGCCAAATTTTTCCGCTGGTTCAATCGTGTGTTCGGCAGGGCCACGGATGGATATGTGAGCATCTGCTCCTCTTTGATCCGTAAAGCCGGATTAAGCATGCTTTGTCTCGCTGGCATGACCGTGCTGGCCTTGTGGTTCGGCTCCCGCCTGCCTACGAGTTTCCTGCCCGATGAAGATCAGGGTTTCGTTTACGCCGGCCTGCAACTGCCCAATGCCGCCTCACTCCAGCGCAATGACGATGTATCGCGCAAAGTTGAGGACATCATCACCAAGACACCTGGCGTTGAAGGCGTAACCTCAGTGATCGGGTACAGCATGCTCAGCGGCGTGCAGGCGACCTACAGCTCCTTCTTCTTTGTAACGCTGAAGGAATGGGCGGAGCGCAAAGCGCCGGAAGAACAATATGAAGCCATCAAGGCCCACCTGAATCCAGCGCTCGCCAAGGTGACGGAAGGCATTTCGTTTGCTTTTCCGCCTCCTGCGATTCCCGGAGTCGGAACCTCGGGAGGTTTCAGTTTTCTACTGGAGGACAGGTCCGGGCAGGACCCGGAATTCCTGAACAAGAACCTTGCCCAGTTCATGGCAGCCGCGCGAAAGCGTCCTGAACTGGCAGGCATTTCCACCACTGCTCTGCCATCCATACCACAGGTCTATGTTGATGTGGACCGACCCAGAGTGCTCGCGCAGGGAGTGCAGATCGCCGACGTTTACAAGACCATGCAGATGTTCATGGGCGGCGTGCTCGTGAATTATTTCAATCGCTTTGGCAGGCAATGGCAGGTATATGTCCAGGCGGAGGGAGATTACCGAACGCGGGCCGAAAATGTTGGCCAGTTTTACGTGACCAATGACGCGGGGCAGCCGGTGCCGATGAGCGCCCTAACCAGGATCAAGTCCAATACCGGCCCCGAGTTTACCATGCGCTATAACCTCTATCGCTGCGCGCAAATCAATGGCAGCGCCGCCCCCGGTTACAGTTCTGGGCAGGCCATGAAAGCGCTGGAAGAAGTTTTTACGGAAACCATGCCGGCGGAGATGGGCTATGACTACCTTGGCATGTCGTTCCAGGAAAAAAAGGCGACTCAGGGAGTCTCGTCCAGCGTGATCTTTGGAATGTCTTTGCTCTTCGTGTTTCTGATTCTCGCGGCCCAGTATGAAAGCTGGTCATTGCCCTTCAGCGTGCTTCTGGGAACACCGATTGCGGTATTCGGGGCCCTGTGGTTTCTCTGGATGCGCGGACTGGAAAACAATGTGTACGCTCAAATCGGGCTGGTCATGCTCATCGGCCTGGCCGCCAAAAATGCGATTCTGATTGTTGAGTTCGCAAAAATGGAAAATGACAAAGGCAAATCGTTCGAAGAGGCTGCCCTTGCTGCGGCCAGGCTGCGCCTTAGACCGATTCTCATGACCGCCTTCGCCTTCATTCTGGGATGTGTGCCGCTCTGGGCCGCCACCGGGGCCGGCTCTGTATCCCGTCGCGTGCTGGGCAGCGCTGTTATCGGCGGCATGCTGGCTGCTTCGGTTCTCGCTATTTTTCTCATCCCTGTCAGCTTCGATCTGGTCGAGCGCATCGCGAATCGAGCCAAGGGAAAAAAACCGGGGCCGTCGCCTGTATTAAAGCCACCGGCAGTCGCATGAGAGGGATTATGAAGCCCGCTAATTTTGCGATCGCACTGATATTACTGGCAGGCTGCACTGTAGGGCCCAACTATAAGCGCCCTAAGACGGACATTCCCTCCGTGTATCGCGGTGTTGATCAACTACCCGGAAGCCAGAATGGTACAACCCTGGGAAATGAAAAATGGTGGACGATTGTCCAGGACGAGCAATTAAAAAAGCTGATACGCACAGCACTGACGGAAAATTATGACGTGCGCATTGCTGCCACTCGTGTGCTGCAGGCACAGGCATTATTAGGGATCACCAGGGCCGATCAATTTCCGGCTGTTTCAGCCACTGTGGCCGGCAGCAACCAGCGCATTCCGCAGACAGTCCTGGGGCCAGCCACAAATACCAGTGCCATCGCAGCCACCCTTTCATTGGCCTGGGAACTTGATTTCTGGGGAAAGTTCCGTCGCTCCACGGAAGCCGCACGTGCAAATCTGCTGGCCACAGAGTGGGGACAGCGTGCGGTAATGGCGAGCCTGGTCAGCAGCGTGGCTACCGCATATTTCCAGCTGCGTGAACTCGATCTGGAGATGGAAATTTCGCAACAGACACTGGCCACACGCCAGGAATCGTTGCGTCTCGTCAAGGTCCGCGCCCAGGGCGGCGTGACCTCAATGATAGATGTGCGGCAATCAGAGCAATTGGTATATTTCGCTGCTGCGTCCATTCCCGATCTCGAGCGGCGGATCGAGCAGCAGGAAAACTTTATCAGTGTCCTGATCGGCAGGAATCCGGGAACTATCGTTCGCGGCAGACCGCTTATCGAAAATCCAATTCCGGCGACGGTGCCTGCGGGCCTGCCTTCGGATTTACTGGAACGCCGGCCTGATGTTCAGTCTGCCGAACAATTGTTGATTGCGGCAAATGCAAGAATTGGTGTAGCCAGAGCCGCTTATTTTCCCCAGATTGTTCTCACTGGCGCGGGCGGTTATCAAAGCTCCGCCCTCACCAGTCTCTTCTCATTGCCTGCAGGGCTCTGGAACGCCGGCGCCCAGCTGGCACAACCCATCTTTGCCGGTGGCAGAATTCGTTCCGGAGTTAAATTGTCTGAAGCGCAGGAACAGGAAGCCGTGCTGTTTTACCAGCAGACCATACAACAGTCCCTGCGCGAAGTTTCTGATTCACTGGTGGCCTACAAGAAGAACCAGGAATTCCGGCAACAGCAGGAGTTGCTCACAAAAGCCGCGGAAGATACGACCCGTCTTTCTGACGTACGCTATCGCGGCGGTGCAGCAAGTTATCTCGAAGTACTGGATAGCGATACGCGTTATTTTTCCGCCCGGCTGAGTCTGGCACAGGCAGAACTTGGTGAAAGGTTGGCATTAGTGCAGCTTTATAACGCCCTGGGAGGAGGATGGGAGCAGTAACAGTCGAACTTCTTGATCTGCGCCCTTTCTGAAATGCGCAACGGAAAATTAAGGTTTGTATCTTTCATCCGTCATCTCCACAAATCTAGCAAATATTCTTCTAATATTTGGTGGCTATTGATCGGCACAGCCGTCTTTTTCGCGGCGCCATTGTATTCTCAAATCTCGCCCAAGGCATTCCTGACTCCCCAGGCCACGCCTTCTCCTGTGGGCGAGGCAGCCTCAGTCACACCGTCCCCTACTCCTATCCAGGCAATACCTTTACCCCAAATTGCAGACCAGGCGGAAGAACTCGAGGGGACACTGCGCGAAACCTCAAAAGACCTCATGTCCGTTCCTGATGAACAGATTGCTGATTTTGAATCGGAAGCACATGATGAAGAGATCAGCCGGCGGGCAAGTGAGTTGGAAGATCTGCTTGGCGGTATACCGAATGCAATGCAACTTCAACAGGAAGAGCGTTACTGGCGGGTCTTGGAGGGGGATTACGCCCGCAAACGAAAACTGCTGACCGCCCGCGCCGCGGATATAGAAGAAAAGATGCGATGGCTTAATGCAGAGCAGGCACGGTGGGAGGCCACATCAACGCAGGTGCGTGAAGCGGCGGGACTTGAAGTAGTATCGGGGCGGGTCGAACAGGTACTGAATGCAATACAGAAGTCGCGTTCGCAGGCACAAGATCGACTGAACCTGGTTCTGACCCTGCAAAATCGCATTTCCAAACAGGATCGTGAACTCTCCGTGATGCTGCGGAAACTGGACGAGGCCCATGAGCGGCTGCGTGTCAGGTTGTTTGAAAGAGACGGACGTCCGTTATGGGAAGTTCGGGAATTGCGGGTCCCCGGTCAGCCCATAAGCTTGGTGCTTAAGTTGTCGGCCAGTCGAGGTTTGACTGGGACACAGTATTTCCTGTGTGCCCACAAGGCATTGCTCATAGGCATGGCTGTAACTTATATATTCGCGTTGCTGGCAGCCTTTCGCCTCAGGAATTACGTTGCCGCAGAAAACAAACGATACGTGATGGCAGACGGAGCACAGGTTTTCCTGCGTCCCTTCTCAATCGCGCTGCTCGCCGCTTTGTTTGCGACAATCGGAATTCTTCCCTCGGCGCCATCCGTTGTGTCATTTGTCATTTGCCTGCTCTTTCTTGTTCCCGTACTGCGATTACTCCCCGATCTGGCCCCCCTGGAAATGCGGAAAGCTCTGTATGTGTTATGCGTTTTTTATATGCTCGAATCGGAGCATCTGGTTTTGCAGTTCGGATCCGTGTTCAGACGCGAATTATTCACCCTCATCATTTTTTTGGCCCTCATTGTCTTCAGCTGGCTGACCTTTCCTCCCCGCCTGAAAACACAATCGGTTTCTGGTTGGCGTTACAGGTTGTTGTTTGCCGCAAACGCCACCGGCTTGTTTCTGTTGGCGGTTTCAGTCATTACTAACATTCTTGGCTTTGTTTCCCTGGCACAGGTCCTTGGAGTGGGAACCGTATTTTCGGCCTTCACAGCTGCGTTGCTCTATACCACGGTTCGCGTCTTGTATCTCATTATTGTTATCGCCGTGGGCAGCGCCTGGTTTCAGTCCGTGCCCGACGTCCCGGCCGGCCTCATTCAACGGTGGGCATGGCGTCTTCTGGTCGGCTTCGCCTGTTTTCTGTGGATTGATATTAACCTGTACCTTTTCGCGGTCCGAGACGAGGTGGTGAGCAGTCTGAACAGCACGCTGCAGCACCCCATCAACTTTGGGAAAAGCCAGGTCACGCTGGGCGGAACACTGAGTTTGATCCTGTTACTGCTGTTTGGCTACGTCATCGCAAATGTCGCCAGTTTTATCCTGGGAAAAGTCCTGCTCCCTAAACTCTCGCTGCGAGGCGGGATGGCCTATGCGATCTCACGCGTTACATACTACATTCTCCTGGGCGCCTGGTTTTTTGCTGGTTTGGCAAATGCAGGGTTGGAACTGGATAAATTCACCGTGATCACTGGAGCGCTGGGGCTCGGTGTTGGTTTTGGCTTGCAGAACATTGTGAACAACTTTGCTTCTGGTCTTATTATCCTGTTTGAGCGGCCTATCCGGATCGGAGACACGGTTGAGATTGGCGGAATTTCGGGAATAGTAAGGCGGATTGGAGCCCGATCCAGTACAGTCCTCACTTCTCAGGGCGCGGAGGTAATTCTTCCCAATAGCAATCTCCTCTCCAACCAGGTCACGAATTGGACTTTGTCTTCGACACGCAGGATGGTCGAGATACCGGTCAGAGTTTCTTACGGCACCGATCCTGCATTAGTGCTCAAACTTCTGACAGAAATTGCAACTTCGAACCCGCAAGTCCTCACTCATCCGCAGCCAGAGACATTGTTCCTTGGATTTGGAGAGAGCTCGCTGAATGTTGAACTTAGATTCTGGGCTGCCCAGTCTGTATGGTTCGAATTGAAGAGCCAGATTAACGTGACCATTTTCGAGTCCTTTCGCAAAGCCGGAATTGAAATTCCTTACCCACAAAGAGACCTTCATGTTCGCAGCATAGATTCTCTTTCAGAAGAGGGACTCTCTCCGGCATCCACTGCTCAGGCATTAAAAAAAAAGAGCTGCCTTGAGACGACCCTTTCGGTACGGCAAATGCAAGGCGCTTGAGGAAGCCTGCACACCATGGACCCAATGGAATTTCCAGTTCTTATATTCGTTTCATCCTTCGTCGTGCTATTTTTTGCAGCCGAGGCTGGCAATTTTCTTCGCACCAAAATACGCCCGTTGAATGAAGATGAACGGGAAGATTTTGGGGTGGTACTGGGAGCTACGCTGACCCTTTTAGGGCTCCTTATCGGCTTCAGCTTTTCGATGGCCATTAACCGCTATGACCAACGTAAGCTGTACGAAGAGGCAGAAGCCAATGCGATTGGTACCGAGTACCTGCGGGTCGGGCTGCTTTCCGCGGATGTATCGAAGGTGCGCGAATTGTTAAGGGCGTACCTCGATCAGCGCATATTGTTTTACACGACCCGCCATGAGGGAGGGCTTGCGAAAATCAATGCAGACACAGCCACCCTGCAAAACGAACTATGGTTGGCTGTCCAGTCACGCAGAGCAGAACCCACGGCAGTGATTGTCCTGATGGTTACAGGCATGAATGATGTGCTGAATTCGCAGGGCTATACTCAGGCAGCATGGTGGAACCGCATACCAGTCGCAGCGTGGGCGCTGATGTTGGCAATCGCAATTTGCTGCAACGCCCTCATCGGTTACGGCGCGCGCCGGACTGGCTGGCGATTATTTATGATCCTGCCAATGGCGGTGGCGATTGCTTTTTTCCTGATAGCAGACCTCGATAGCCCCCGTGGAGGCGCTATTCGCGTTGTCCCACAGAATTTGCTGGCGCTCGCGCATACCTTGCATCAGCCCTAACACCATGGCCCGACAATGCCGGTAGAGAAAAGCTTTCTGATCCCTGCGCAATAGTGCGTCACCCAATCGACATGCCTGCAATCCTGCTCAACCATCCTAATCCCGCCAACGTGAGTATGCAGTAGTTATGCGGCCCGTTTTTCCACTACACTCTTTTCTTCCCTGGGCGCGCCGATGACCGGTACTCTTGCTTCCAGGAAGGACGGCTTTAACAGCTTCAATCCCAATGCAGCGGAGAATCCGTGAATTTCCTTCACATCGAGTTTGCGCATGAAATCAATGGTGTCGATAGTAATCACCTGGCCAGGCACCATGATGGGAAATCCAGGAGGATATGGGATCACAAAATTAGCCGAGACAAGGGCTGGGCCTTCCTTGATTCGCCGGTCGATCTCCGGGCTGGAGAGCTTCAGGTGTTCGCATTGCTCTTGACGGTAAGCGCCAAAGAACCCCGCCCGCATGTTGCCTTCGCTAGTAATGCTGGCTGGATTCTCACGGAAGCTGTCATGGAAACAACTGAAATCCGGCAGATCGGGGACATCTTCCATGAGCGACTTTACGCGTGCGGTGAAGGTGTCCCGTCCCTTTATGCCTCCCTGATCAAGTCTCTTTTCAATTTCCTGTGAGATTCCAACCAGGCATTTAATCAGATGGGCTACATCGCTCCGGGTGTTGTTGATGTTGGTTTGCAGCAATACGCTGTTGCGGGACGTTTTATTCAGTTGGATGTCATATCTGGCGGCAAGCATGTTCTTGAACTGTGTTCCATCGTAACCGGCAGTACCACAGACCAGCGTTAAGCGGGTTACATCAAGGGCGAATTCATCTTCGCGAAGCGCTTTTACTGCTTTTGTCCAATTGGTTTCGGGAGCGATATAGTCCACAAAGCCGGAGTTGCGGAATTCAGAAGGAACCATTTCATCCGCGCCAAGAATGTGGAAATATTTGGAAATGATCGGGTGAGAGTTCACCTCGCGCCGCAGGTCCAGCGCCAGTTGAATGGCTTTATTGACGAGTTCATAGCCTTCCAGTTCCATCTGCCGCCGGGCCACATCCAGTGATGCGATGATCTGCAGATTGGGCGAGGTGGAGGCATGCGTGAATATCGCCTCATGGAATTGCTCTTCGACAGTGTGATAATCTTGGTCTTTCACCAGCACCATTGATCCCTGGCGCAGAGCTGACATGGATTTATGGGTTGAGTTCGTCTCGTAAACGCGCAGACGCACCTTGTCAGGATTTGCCAGCAGCCTGGTTTCCAGGAGAGATTCATCCTTGCACTCCAGGTCAGCGCCGAATTTCTTTTCCTGCTCTGCATATGCGGCGCGATACGCGGGGGCCTTGAACTTTTTCTCCAGGATCGCTGCTGCTCCCATCGCGGTGCGGCGGCGATAGAACGGGCTCCAGCGAGCAAAGCCGAACCAGGCTTCATCCCAGAGAAAAATGAGATCCGGCTTGATCGCCAGGCACTCCTCCATCACGCGCTCTACGTTGTAAATCTGGCCATCGAAGGTACAGTTTGTGAGGACCAGCATTTTGGCCCGATCAAGTTTTCCTTCCGCTTTAAGATCAAGAAGCGCACGCTTGATTGTGCGTAATGGCACAGCGCCATACATTGAGAACTGCGTGAGCGGATAAGCCTCCACATAGAGTGGGAGCGCGCCCGCAAGGACAGCGCCGTAATGATGTGATTTATGGCAGTTCCGGTCCACCACCATGATGTCGCCTGGCGCAAGCAGGGCCTGCTCCACTATCTTGTTGGCTGTGGATGTGCCATTGGTCACGAAGAAAACCTGATCTGCGCCAAACGCCCGCGCTGCCAGTTCCTGCGCTACCTTAATATTGCCTGTAGGTTCCAGCAGGCTGTCGAGACCACCGGTCGTCGCGCTTGATTCCGCCAGGAAAAGATTCACACCATAGAACCTGCCCATGTCGCTGATCCAGTTTGATTTGAAGATTGATTTACCGCGTGCCACCGGCAGGGCATGGAAAGTCCCCATCGGGCGCTGGGCATACTTTTGCAGATTGTCGAAATAAGGAGTATTGAACCTGTCCGCGATGCCATCAAGGATGCTGAGATGAAGCTCCAGCGGTTCCTCAACCTGATAAAAGATCCTTCGTAAACACTCGGCTTCAGGATCGCCGGCAACTTTTTCTACCCTGCGATCACTTAAAAGATATATATCCAGCTCCGGACGGATTAACTTAAGGGCTTGCGCCAGGGAAAGTGATAACTCAGACAAATTGATATCGAACCCGGTTGCCGCAAGATGAGTCGTCAGGAACTCGCGCAGAAGGGGGCTGTTGTTTACGGACGAGAAGGGAATACCCTCAGAAATGATAACTGCTTCGAGGCCGCCATTCAAAATTGTTCCCAGGACTGCATCCTCAAAGCTGCCGACAAACACTGTTTCATAAATAAATGTGTCCTGTGGCCTGCGCAGCTTGCGCAACTCCTCCTGGAAGGCCGGCCAGGTTGAGGGAAAAGCGGCGGTCGCAATCAGGACTTCAAAATATGGACGGTGGGCTGCATTGCCGTCGTTTGTGATGGGCAGCTTATCACCGATGCTGCCCGCAAAAATCTCCGGGTCCACCCAGTCCGCTGCATTCGTGCGGTAAGAATGAGTCAGCAGGGCAGCGCTGATGGACTGTATCAGCTGTGTCATGCTTGCCGCATCACCTTGATTGATGCGGTCTTCGACCGTTTTTAGAAGTATCGGGCCTGGATAGGCAAAGAAGTTTTCCCATTGGCGGAGGTCCTTAAAACTGGCCATCACGTTGAAGCGTTTTGCCTCTGCTCCGGCTGCCAATGCATGTTGCTTTGATGCTGCTTCCCATACGCGCGCAGCACTGAGCAGATTGCGCCAGCGGTCCTGGCGGGCCTCGGCTACAGTAAAAAACTGGTCGAGCCCTACGTTTCCCAAATTGATTGCGCTACTCATAAAATTCCTCTCTATTTTTTCCTAAGTTCGTCGCTACTTTGAGTTTTTCATTTGCATGAAGTTGTACTTCGCGCTGAGTTGAATACGGGGCGCATTGCCCGTGCTGTTGTCTTTATTGACCCGCCAGCCATAGAGAAACTCTGTGCCAAAGCTCAGTTGTGTAATGGGACTCCATATAAGGTTCACAGCACTGTACTCACTCCGGTGAAACGCGGAACTCACCTGTGCTGCCGTATTCTCGGTCTGGAGAAACCCATAGACGGCGGACGAGCGAAGCTTCGCGGACCAGAAATGCTGATAGCCACCGTAGGTTGCAATGGCAGGCACTGCTTCAAGACGAGGATTCTGCACGCTTATTACGGCGGCATCAATTCCCAATCCGGACGTGTCATTGATGTAACGCTCAATGCCGTTGCCATAAGCTCCCTGATAAACAAAGGCATCCTTGCCGGCAATTTTGAACAGCCCAGCCAGATTGAAACCCCATCCAAAAACGGAATCGCTGCGCCCGTCAGGCAAAGAGGCCGAGATATCCCGGAACAACCCGGCGATCTGCACGTGGCCAAAGCTCATTTCGTGCCGAAATTGCACGGTCCCATCGGGACTCGGGCTGTTCGGCTGGGCATTGAAGTCAGCGGTCTTAAAAGCCACGTCAGAAGAGGCTTTTTCAATGGAGATGCTGGCTGTGGTTGACTTGTCAAAGCGGTACGTATAGCGCAGTTGCGGGTTGCGTATGGATACCCAGCTATTCGGGCCCTGAAAGTCCAGCGTATCCGGCCCGGCATCTACGTCCATAAAGTTGGAAAATGTCTGGCCTATCAACAGGTTTTTTCCCTGTGCATAAGCATGGCGCAGCCGGGGAGTTGTGGAACTCGAGCCGAAGAAGTCCGTCTCAAGAAAGAACCTAAGCGACTGTTCAGTTTTGATGGGAACCAGAAAATCGATGTTAATGCGGCTTGGCCGCACGGAAACAGTTGAATTGCTTACGCTGGCTGCGGGCGCAGGAATGGGGATGCTGGCGGGAATAAACCGTTCCTGGTCTCCTGCGGGCCGCGGGTCGAAAGTAAAATCACTCTTGGCATAGCCACCGATGCGCATGAATGTTTGAGTTCCAGGCAGACGAAAATAATTCGGATAACGGGGATCAAGAGGGGCGTTGTCGTAGCGTGCGGCGGCTTCCTGGTCCTCGGAGTACATTTGATATTGAGCTGTGGCCGCGCCCACAGATTGTTCGGTCTTCAACTCTTTTGCGGCTTCTGAGGTCTTGCCTGTCTGCTGGGGACCTCCACTCGTTGCTGGTTGCGGTCCTGCGTTGTCTGGAGTTGTAGATCCGGTGGGTGCCAGTTTACTGATCTGGCTTTCGAGGTCTGCGACCTGCCGTTTAAGGACGTCTACCTGTTGTTGAAGGGCTTGTGCATCTGTGTCTTTCGCAGGCTCTTGTCCCCGGATACAAGATGGCAGCACAGCAAATGAAACTAAGAATACAAAAAAGCGTGATGTTGGAAGGACGTTCATGGATGGTTCCTCGATTCGCAGTCTTTGCAGCTAAAACGTGGCACAAATACTCAAGATGGTTCCTCAGGAGGCTATCTTGTGCCGTAAAGACCAGGAACTGTCAAAAGTGCCAAGGCGCAAATACTGTTTGACAAGCGGACGCTGTCAACCCTGACAGTGGAGGATGAAACCTTTTCTGCATTAGAAAAGCGATAGCGGCATCGCATTGGATTGCCACGCGGATGGACCATCGAATTCAGCAGACGCGAAAGGGACAGCTCGAAGCGCAGACAGCTGTATCTGTATGGAATGCGATCCGCTATCTGGATTCTCCCACCAACTACCGGGAGTATCTCCCGCACGCGGTCTGCTCCGCATCCCTTCAAGAGAGTGAATTTGTTCTTCTGGATACTCCCAGACAAGGTTGGGGCAAGCTGCTGAAACTCACGGTGATCGTCATTCTGCTTTGCATCATCCTGTTGTTGTTACTGGGAGCCTAGCCCCCTCGCAGTTGACGGCGAGTCGCCAGATCTTTGCTGCCGCCAGTATGTGATGAAAATGTCTGACACACGGCCAGCAGAATCGTCGCGCAGGACTCTTGAAATGCCTGAGCAATGATTTCCCGGTTCTGTTAGTTTTGCCAGCATCTTAACAACTGCGAATGCTTATTATGGAAAAGACCGCTGGGAAGCGCGATACGACCTTCTCCCAACTGACGTGATCTTTAATCGTCTCAAGGATCAGGCAGGCGTCGGTGATCTCATGATCGAATCGCCTTTTTCGGCGGTCAAGTCGATCCATGATTCTCGTCTACTCGTAGTGGTTCCGGAAACCATCTGACTAGCACACCGGTGTCCGTTCGCATCATTGCTGTGTTTTCGAGCGAGCGTGACGGACCTATCACTTAGGTGCATAGCAGCCGCAGGCTGAAAGAAAAATTTTCAGCCCTGGACAGAATCTTTGCTGCCAATAGATCACGCCAAAATATTAACCGTGGATTTCTTTTCACTGGCTAAGGCTGCGATGTGAGTTCCTCGAGCGGTTCTACCTTTTGGGCAGATGGAGAAGCGCACTCTAACCCGCAAAAGATGGGATTAGGAATAGCCGCGAGTAGGTGTCGGCGCACGCTGCCACTATTGCCAGTTTCTGACAAATAAGAAGTCAGCGAACCTTCAGGGACAACAAATCGAGTCTTGTTCTTTCAGGTGTTTGCAAATGGCTATATCAGGGAAACAATTCGCTGTATCGGATGCGCGTAGATTGTGCCGCTCACTTCTGGACGCTATCAATGATGTCGTGTTTATTTTTGAGCCTGGAAGTTCTCGAGTACTCGCTGCCAACAAGGCTGCTTGCAAAATCTATGGCTATACAAAGAGAGAGATGGTAGGCAAGCACTTGCAAATACTCACCGATGATGCCTCCAATTATATGCATGCGCTCCGTTCTGGGCGAACTTTCGAGAGAACTGACATCAATAAGAAAGGCGACAAGATCGAACTTCTTGTGAGCCTTTCCATGATTGACTATTGGGGCCGAAGGGCAATCCTCAGCATTAATCGCGATATCAGCGATCGCAAGCGTATTGAGGGTGCCATTTCGGCAAGCGAAAAACGGCTGCGGTTACTTCTTCTAGGGATTTCAGAAATTGTGGCATTGCTGGATGCCAAAGGTGTAGTCCGGTTTGTTAGCCCGCAGATGCAACGAGTGCTCGGGACCCCAATATCCGACGTCACTGGCCGAAGTGTTTTTGATTTTATTCATCCTGACGATCGTCAACGCGCAACGGCAGAGTTTGCGAAAACTGTCAGCGAACCCGGCGAAGGAGTGCCTTCGGTCGTACGGCTGAAGAGCCAGGATGGTCATTGGGTGCCTTTTGAGGTAATCGCCAGTAATCAACTGATGGATACGGAGATAAATGGCGTCATTATTACAGCGCGCGACCTGCGCTTTCGTGCCGAAGCAGAGCAGGCGGTGAGACGGGCAAATGCGGGTTTTGATAAGCAGGTGGAGGAGCGCACCATGGACCTGGCAAAAGCCAATGCAGCGCTCCGCATTGAGAACCAGGAACGCCGTTACGTTCAAATCCAGCTGGAACATTCTCTTTCACTTCTGAATGCAACGCTGGAGTCAACTGCGGACGGAATTCTAGTCATTGCAAATGATGGGCGCATCAGCAGTTGCAACCAGAAGTGTCTTGATATCTGGCACCTTCCGCGCATTGCCGTTGCCGGGCTGCGAAGTCGCGACCTTCTTTCTTCTGTGGCGCCGCAACTGGAAGCCCCAGAGGAATTTCTGGACGATCTAGAAAACATGCAGACAAAACCGGACACCGTGGGATTCAAGATCCTCATGCTGAAAGACGGACGGATTCTTGAGCGCTATTCCCAGCCACAACGCGTGGAGAACCAGATAGTGGGACGCGTCTGGAGTTTTCGTGACATTACCCATGCGTCTCGACTCGAAGAGGAGCTACGCCAGTCACAGAAAATGGAAGCCGTAGGCAGGCTGGCTGGAGGAGTTGCGCATGATTTTAACAATATGTTGATGATCATCCTTGGACATGCAAACCAACTGTTGGAGGCACCTCAGCTTTCCCCGGAGGACCGTGACCACTGTGAACGCCTGGTCGAAGCAGGCAAGAGGGCGGCAACTCTCACAAAGCAATTGCTGGCATTCAGCAGGAAACATCCAATCCGTCCACAAGTAGTGGACATGAACGCTGTTGTTACAGAAATGAGCAAAATGTTGCGCCCACTTCTCTCCGCGCGTGTTCAGCTCATAGTGAATTGTCGTGCCGAGGAGATGCTTGTCTATCTAGACCGTTCGCAACTTGAACTGATGATTATGAACCTTGTACTCAATGCGCGTGATGCCATGCCCGACGGCGGGATTCTCTCCCTGGCAACCTCTGCTGAAGTTCTGCCCGAAGACGCAATTTTACCCAATACACCAAGAAAATTTGTCGTGCTTCAGATCAGCGATACAGGGATTGGTATGCCTCCGGAAATCAAACAGCGTATCTTCGAACCGTTTTTCAGCACCAAAGATGCAGGCACAGGTACCGGCATGGGACTGGCGATGGTTTATGGAATCGTGGAGCGGGCCGAGGGGCATATCAGCGTGGAAAGCGAACGAAATCAAGGCACGACGTTCCGTATCTATCTTCCGCTCAGTACACATAAGGTGATTGCGGAACCCATTGCCCATGAGGTGCTACCCGGGCGGGGCGTTGGGAAGCTGTTGCTGGTAGAAGATGAGGCCGGGATCAGGATGATGACATGCAAATACCTGGAGAACATTGGGTATGCGGTCTTTGAAGCCGAAAATGGTAATGAGGCGCTACGGATTTTTCGCGAACAGCAGGGTGGAATCGATTTAGTCATAACTGACATTATTATGCCCGGCATGAGAGGAGACGATCTGGTCAGAGAAATACAAAATGAGCGACCAGGCACTGCTGCCATTTTTATTTCCGGTTATGCCGATGTTGGCAATCTGAACAGTGAAATCGTAATCCTTGAGAAGCCATTCTCATTTCCAGAGTTAGGTCGCTGCCTCGAAGACGTTCTTGTCAGGCGAAACCATAGCTCCACGGCAGCCGGAGCTACGCCATTGTTTCCTAAGTAAGTATCGGTCATCGCAGAAAAGTTAGCCTCCTTTGTTGATTACCAGATCACGGCACATCTGCCACTTTTGGCAGTTGGGGAAGAATTTTCTTCAGGATATTTTTTTCTCATGACTAAACGCACTTTCTTCCTTGTCCAGCATGTTCCGGGAAGGGGCTGGAGCAAAATTGCTCTTTGCCTGTTCCGGCCTCCGTTTAAGGTCCAACTCAATCCGAAATCAATGTATTTGGCATTTGTGTTGGTGCTACTCGTATCTGGCAGCTCTTTGGCTCAAAGAAAGGCTCAGATTGGTATCACTCCGGCAGATGAGACGAAGTCAATGGGAACGTTTGTCTTGCATGTGGACGAGGTTGACTTGCCTTTCGTTGTCGTCGACAAGCATCATCACTGGATAACAAACTTATCGCAGGAGGAAATCCGGGTGCGCGACAACGGACTTTCTCCGAAATCGATTAGAATCTTCGAAAGCCGTTCTGGACTTCCCTTGCGCATGGGACTGATATTCGACACAAGCGATTCGATCGTGCGGCAATTCACACAGGAGAAGGATACGGCTGCATTGTTCATAAGCCGGCTAGTGGATCCTGCGAAAGATCTTGCATTTGTTCTGAAGTTCAATAACGAGCCAGCTCTGGTACAAGACTTGACGTCAGATACACAGACCCTGGCCACGGCGGTTCAAAAACTTACTGTTGGTGGATCTACCGCGATCTACGATGCACTGTACTTTGCCTGCAAAAAACTGTCGCAACAGCAAGACGAAAGTTATGTCAGGCGCGTGCTCGTTCTTCTGACGGACGGCGATGATAACAGCAGCCAGTTACAGCCCGCGGTGATCATTCAAGAAGCATTACGCCAAAACGTGGTGGTAATTGTTCTGGATACCAGCACCGACACCCCCTCTGATGATCTCAATCATAGAAACCTGGAAAAGCTGGCAAGGGTGACAGGCGGCCAGATGCTGCGTGCCGGCAATAAAAAGCAGTTGGCGAAAGCGCTTGAGGAACTAAGTTCATACCTAAGAAGCTATTATTTGCTGGCTTATCATCCGGCACAATTTGCCCGGGACGGCAGCTATCATAGTGTCCACCTGAAGGCTACGCGACACGGCGTCCGAGTTATTTGCCGTAGCGGCTACTACGCGGCTCGGGACGCAGGAGAATGAGCCGAGTGTTATTCGGATATTCATACTCCTCGAGCGGGCATCGAGCAGTGCGCAGGCGTTTATCACTCCACATACAAAAGGAGCAGTATGCCGAGCAAAATGATGCTGTTGGCCCATAATGAGCTGGATACTCGGAGGGAGAGCAGGGGCACATCGTGCAGGAGCTTGAACAGGGCAACACAAAAGCCGATGAGCGCATACCATGCATGTTGCCTTTGGACATTTGCTCCGGTCCCCGTTAGAGCATGAACGTGTTCCTGGGCAATCGTAGAAGTGCCTGCCTGAATAATAGTCGGCGGACAAGAATGGGAGAGATCAGTAGCCGCATGATGGTGTTCCTGCGTACCTGCCGGCGAGACTTCCTGGAGGCTTGGGCAGTTACTGCGCATATCCAGTGCGATGGAATGATGGCTTGCGATGCCAATGGCACTGGCATTTGGAACTGCCATACTGCTGTGGTGATGAAAAAAAAGGCCGGTTCCGCCGATGACACAAAGTGCAGGAAATGCCATTGCCAGCCACGCCCTGCGAAACCTTGGACTTGCCTGAACATATTCCAGCAGTCCAACGACAATCAGCAACAGGGCATAGAGCTTGTGCTGTCGTGCCTCTGCATCGTGTCGCAATAGCCAGAGCCAGCTCAAATTCCCGCGAGGCCAAATCTCGTCGTCACTCCACACAGCCAGAAAGATCCCCGCTGCAATGAACAGGAATGGGGATAGCCATTTCATCCACGCGAGCGATTGATTTTGTCTACTCACGATCACGCTAAGCCCAATAGCAATCAGAAATATTCCCGCAATATGATGATTCATTTCTGATGATGCCTTGTCAGGATCTGCTCCGGATGAGGTAGTGATGTCCTCGGGCATATGTTGAGGAGTTGCATGCAAGTACAAAGGACAAAGGATGGCTAGTATCAACGCCAGACATAGTGCATTGATATTGGCGAATCTGAATGGGTTCCGCATAAACTCTCCTCCTGATCTATGGTCTGCCCGCTATCGGGAATGTAGAACCTAAACTGTTTCAGTTCTTACCCCAACTGCGTCAGTCAAAAAGCAGCATTCTGGGATACCACAAACCGAGTGCAGGTCAGGTAAGCATCTCCAGTTCTGGAGGAGCGCTGAAGGCTTGAATGTCATCCAGGATGCCCTGGAGCGCCAGGACATAGTTGGCGATTCCGGCTTGGCCGACGAGCCAAACCTCATAGTACGACGATAATCCTGCTGCATCGCTGTGATTGTGCCTGATTACTCCTGTGCTTCCGACCCCAACAATAGCCGCGACCGATTCTGAAACATGCATGACCAAAATAGGAGGCGTTGCCAGGCTAGTTTTTGACAAGCTTGAGAGTATGTGCTCCGTGCAGGCGTAAAGCTCTTTTGTTGAAATATTATTTGGTGCATCGGCAGATTTGATAATGGCGAAATTTTTCATGATCCTATCTCCAGCGGCCAGGAATGGATGGTTATAAAGGAAGCGAAGCACCAGCAATACCATGGATGAATTTGCGCAATGCTATGCTTCCCTTGGGTTCGTTGTTGTCAATACCTTATGCCACCTGAGTTTTCAGAAACGAAAGTTAAACCCGGTGCCATAAATAAGGTTGCTTTGATTGCGATTACGGTTGGCATTACCCAGGCCTTCAATGAATACAGGCTGGAATCGTGTCATGTAATAATCGAACTTGATTGGACGAAATGCCAGATGCTTAGTGATCGGTAAATCGAGGCCTCCGCCGAACTCCATTGAAAATGCGGTAGCATCATTTACAAAACGCTGGGAAACCGTAGTATTTCCAACCGCGATGGCTGTATCAGGAACGCGAAAACTGCGCGAATCGTGAGTGGCCCCGAACAGCGTTTCCAGAAATGGAGTCACGCGTCCAAAGCGGACGTTCACGCGCGGACCAAACATATATCCAAACAATGTCTGATCTACATGGAACTCACTAATATTTCCATTATGTACTGCGTTGAAGCTGCCGACTGCGGCTAGCCATTTGTTAAAGTTGAAAGCTATTTCTCCGGTGCCTCCATTAGCGGAAAACGCGGGAACATTAATGCCGGAGTTCACGCGCGTGAATGAATATCCCAGATAGGTTTCGAATTTGGGTTCGTCCTGGGCAAAAGCACCTGTTGCAAGTAACAAGAGCACACCGAAGATAAGTGTTTTCATTTATGTCTTCTCCTATTTAAGTGTGGAGATCGCGTCCCCATCGTCCAGCAAGTTTTATATTCATTCCCTTGGTGGACTCCGCAAAACTGGCAGAAATACCAGAAAGAGGCCGGGTATGAGAAAAAGTTGTAATGATGAGGAAGAACTCGTCCCGGATGCGATGAGCGTTCTAGTAGGGGCAGGGCGATAAATGGGCTGACAATACATCTAGTGGTCTTTTTCCAGTTGCTGTGTTATGCTGCAAGCGCCGCTGGCGACTTTGTGCGTCAATATGAGGTATTTCATGTTCAGCGGTCAATTTGTCTGGCTTTCTCTGTTTCTCCTTTTTGCAGCGCTATCTGCGCCAAATGCATTCACTCAGACGCAAGTTCACATAACTCCAACGACAAACGTTGAGGATCGAGCCGGTTCGATTTCCAAACCAGGAGGTTATCGAGCCAACGTTATGCGTGTGAATAGTGATATCGTTCTTGTCCCTGTAACCGTAGTTGATGCCGCGAACCGCTCGGTAATGAAGCTTGAGAAAAATGATTTCAGACTGCTTGAAAACGGCGAAGAGCAGAATCTGCGGTATTTTTCGACTGAGGACTCGCCCATCTCGGTAGGAATTTTGCTGGACCTCAGCTTCAGCATGAAGGACAAGATGGATACCGTAAGACAGGCATTACATCAGTTCTTCGAAAACTCAAATCCTGACGATGATTATTTTGTGATCGGCTTTTCTGACCAGCCAATCCTGCTCTCTGATGCAACGCATTCGACCGCCAGCATCGAAGACAAAGTGACTTTTGCGGTCCCCTCTGGCAATACTGCGCTGCTTGACGCAATCTACATGGGACTGACAAGGTTGCAGAGAGCCCATTACAAACGGCGCGCCCTCGTCATTATTTCGGATGGCGGCGACAATCACAGCCGCTATGCGAAGAATGAAATTCGACGAATCGTTGAGGAATCAGATGTGGAAATTTACGCCCTGGGAATCTTTTCAAAAGTCTTTAAGACTTATGAGGAATGGGAGGGCGAGCACCTGCTGACTGAAATTACAGAAGTGACTGGCGGGCATACCGTTACCATTAGCGATGTAAATAAACTTTCCGAAGCCGCTGCTGCTATAAGCCATGAGCTTCGAAATCAATATATTCTTGGCTACTCCCCCAGCGATCATGCGCGTGCTGCGCAGTTGCATAAGATCAAAGTGCGGCTCACCCAAACTGTTCCGGGCCCTGCTCTTCATGTGTATAACAAACAAGTCTACTTTTCTCGGCACAACTAGCTTCTAGTCGCTGTTATATAGCCTTCAGTTTTTCGGCGGATGCTTTTCTTTAGTGGAGCCGAAGTGTCCATACAACGACCCATCGACCAGTCACTGCCAAATGAAGCAACGGTGCCTCATGCTGGCATATGTAACAGTTAACTCCAGAGTATCCAGCGCTTACAGTGCGAGCCAAGGCGAGTATGCTGCCTCCCAGCGGCGTCAGCATCCGCTCCAGGCGAGGCGGCATAAAGCTGCCTCGCCGCTTGTGCTCATACATGCCCGCTTTACTGCTGCCGATGTCATTTGATCAGGAAAGACAGATGCCCGCACAATGCGAAAGAGAATCCGCACAGATGTTCCAGGTCCTGGTTGCGCGGGAAGGGCCAGCCGCCAGGATTATAGATGAAGCCTGTTTAGCACAGTTCCGGTTTCAACCTTTCAAGAAATGCTTCCGTGTTAAATGTCTGACGATTCTTGTACCCGGTGAGTTCAAACCGAGCAGCCCGAGACGAATGTTTTGCTCTATGAAATGCTTCGAGGAGCATTGGCGACAAAAGCTGTCGTGGTATCTGGAAAAGACATCGACTCAATGTTCATGGCAAATTGCTCTTGCCAAGAGTGATTTGAAAGTGCGTGCCATTTAAAAGCGGCGGGGACCATTATTTTGTGCCTGACTGGAATCACTTAGAGTACTACCAAGATTAAGGTCAGTTCCATTTTGGAACCACAGAAGTTACTATGCCTGCTCCTGTAAAAATTAACAGTCGGACTGTAATGCTCCTTCTTGAAGGATATCTATCCTAGCCCCGAACCCCAGTTCCTTCAGTGGAGACTATGCACGTGAACGAAACAACATACTTTAGAAACGGATTGAGAGCTGCTTCATGGTTTATTTTTACTATTGCTTTCCTCACCCTTCAGGCGATTGTATTTAATACACTGGGTCAAAGCGGCCTAGAGCTGACATGCAGTAGCACGTTACTTCTGCTTCTTCTCGTTGTTACCATGAAGCTATATGTTAAAAATGCTTTGACAAGTAAGCATGCTGTCCGCTTGTTCTGGCTATTGCTTGCAATTGGAACGGCCTTGTGGGCCATTGATCCGCTCCTGGGGATATTTCATGTTATGGGAAAGATTATTTCAGACCCCATAGTCTCCACCTCGCTGTTGTTTCTGCAACCCGTCGTGATGCTCGCGGCTGTGGCCTCTCACGCCCACATACAGCACGCCGAACATGAGTATCGCGGCAATACCCTAAATTGTCTGCTGCTCCTGTTTTTCTGGATCTTTGTATATTGCTTTTTTCTGCCGAGCCAGCATCTCCATTGGGACAGCAACCTAATCCAGTGGTTCGCTCGGCTATATCTGGTTGAGACCACGGCTTTGGTGGTTGCCATTTTCACGTTGATAATCCGTACACGCGGCTTCTGGAAAGGGGTTTATGGGTCGCTTTTGGCAGGCACAGCTCTGCGTGCAGCCGGTACTCTGATCGCGCATTGGAGAGATGCTGGCAGACTGAGTTCCCACGGTTGGATTGATCTCCTTGGCGCTGGCGCCGCCTGTTTTTTCATCTGGGCGGGGATGCCTGGCTGTAATTCAGAGCAACAGAATATTCAAGCCATGTTGCCAGCTCGCAGGAAACCCCGCATATACGCTGGCCTTTTTGCACCGCTGATTATGGTTGCTATTCCTATGCTGCCTTTAATTAGGCTCCTGCTGTTGAATGGAACAGACAAAATGTCTGCCATTCGGGTGTTCACCGTTCTTATCGCCGGACTATTGTTGGCGCTAACAGCTTTCCTTACGGAGTATTTAGATCGTCGCGACTTTGCTCTTGATGTTGATCTAGTTCGGGAGACTGCCATGGCGAACGCACGTCTGGAATTGGCTCTAGAAGCAGGCGGGGTCGGAGTATGGGATGTGGACGTTCAATCAGGATTGAGAACCCAGTTAGGTAGTAATCAGGTTCTTTTCAAAAGCGCTCGCGAGGAAAAGTCTATCCAGGAGTTCTGGGAATGGGTATATCCAGATGACCGGGCCCGGTTGCGCCAGACGCTGGAATCTGCAGAACGGGAAAAGACCAGATTCAGCGAAGAGTTTCGAGTGCTTTGTTCAGATGGGACCGTGCGATGGTTTTGTTCGGAAGGCAAATTCCTATATTCCCAAAACGGTCAACCAGAGCGCATGCTGGGAACAACCATTGACGTAACCAAGCGAAGGCATGCTGAAGAAGCGCTGCAAAAGAGCGAACAGGAATTCAGCCTTGTCTTCGAGGCAGCCCGGATTGGATGGTGGGTCTGGAACGAAGAAACGGACGGTGTCAATACAAGTGAAGGCACCAAAGCGGTGCTCGGACTGCCTGCAGAATCAGAAATCGCTCCCCAGGTTTTTTTGAATTCGGTACATCCTGAGGATCGTGATCAGGTTTATCGGAAATGGCAGCAATCGCTTGAGTCCGGGACGCATTATTTCGTGGAATACAGAGTCTTAAAGCCCGATGGAACAACTCGTTGGGTCGAGTCAAGAGGTGATACCTGCGGCAGGTCAGGCGGACGGTTTGTGCAAATGATAGGTGTGTGCATGGATATCACAGAACGAAAACGATCGGAAGAAGCGCTGCGCAGCCTTGGAGGACGACTTATAGAGGCGCAGGAACAGGAGAGAATAAGGATTTCCAGGGAGTTGCATGACGATATCTGTCAGCGTCTGGCAATTCTTGAGATTGAAGTGGAAAGAATAAAATATGAGCCCGAATTGCAGCGACCAGGCTTGCAGCAGAGCATGGACCAGATGGCAGAACTAACCAGAGAAATTGGCAGCGATCTTCAGTCTTTATCGCATGAACTGCATTCTTCCAAGCTGGAGATCCTTGGCATGGCCGCTGCCATGAGGAGTTTCTGCGCCGAGTTCGCCAGGCAGCATAATGTCGAAGTTGAGTTCACTAGCAGCAATGTGCCCCTGCCTCTCTCACGTGAGGTTTCAATTTGCCTCTATCGTGTGCTTCAAGAGGCTTTGCATAATGCGCTTAAGCATAGCGGTGTACGCCATTTTGAGGCGCATTTGCGCGGAGAGCACGGCGTCATTGAGTTGACAATCAGAGACTCTGGCAATGGCTTTGATCCTGAAATGTCCATACGTGGCCGGGGCCTCGGGTTAATCAGCATGCGCGAGCGCATTAACCTATTAAATGGGACTATGTTGGTTGAATCCTTGCCGATGTGGGGAACAACGATACGGGCGAGAGTCCCGGTCGGGGAAGTGCACGCGTCAAAATGTGCATGAGGGAGACGATGATGGAGTGTTTCACTGCAATTCGCAAGGCTGTGTAAGTTCCGGAGATCCGCAGCCTTGGGAATACGGCGAAGCGATAGAAGAATTTCAAAGGAAATGGTAGGTGACTAGGACCGGTAGAAATTGGTCTCTCGCGCGGCGCCGGGCAACCCTGACTCTCTGGATGTGGACTACTGACTAGTTGCGAAAAAGTTTTGTGGCTTCGTCTCCATCCCCTACTTCCGTGGGTGGCAAGATTGCAAGGACACTCGTGCCTCTGTATGACCAGAACGGCAATCCCTTGACAATCGCAAACCGCAATTTCTGGGATGATCAGAAGAAGCCCTTTTTAAGCTTAAAAAAAGGCCGTTCAAGCTGTAGCTTGCGGACGGCCTTTGCAGAAATACGTTTTTTGGGAGTGATTTGGCTTATTTCGATGCCAGGCCCCGATTTACCAGGACCTTGATTTCAACACGCTGGTTTTGCAAACGTCCTTCGTTGGTATCGTTTTCTGCTACTGGGTTGGTCGTACCCATTGCGGCGGGATTGACGATGTGTTTCAATGAAACTCCCTGCTGCTGGAGGAAGGTAACAACGTTCTCAGCACGGTCCTCGCTCAATCCCTGGTTTCGGTCGGAGCCCCCACTGGTGCTGGCAAAACCTTGTACTTCAATCAGATAACCTTTAAGGCCTTGCGCCTCTTTCGTCAGCGCCGTTAATTGTTGTTTAGCTTCTTCAGGAATGTCCGATTTCCCGGTTGCAAAGTTGATGGAAAGCTGTTTCTTTACATCATATTCAGTCAGGTCCGAAAAACGTTTTTCCGCTGCTCGTATTTCTTCCGTATGCTGCGAAATGTCAGTAGCATTCGTTCCGATTTTTTCTGTGTTGGCTGAAACTCCCCTTTGATTTTGTTCGACGCCCTGCTTGTTTGCCTCCGCTTGGGCTCGAGTTGCGGTGAGGCCGGCATGAACTTGAGTCGCTATGCGCAGTGACTCCTTCGTGAACTCAATCCTTTCGGCCGTAATCTGTCCATTCGCGTCGCCGGAGCCTTTGATCTCAACATCCAGCCCCGGCACCAGGGACGTTACTTCCATGTTGTTGTGTCTAAATATTCCCTTTGGAGTTAGCACCTTGGTCTCATCGTTGATGATGACAGTGACCTTGCCGATATCTCTGCTGTCAACCATCATCGTTTCACCGTCTCGTGTGAGGATCAATCCCTTGGTTTCAATCTTCTGACCACTTGATACCTGGGTAAATCCCGGTGAGGTTAACAAAACCAACATAATACTTGCGATGAAGCTGCTTACGCGGCGGTTCATAAATCCTGCTTTCTGGTGTCCAATCGCCTTCCTGGCAACGGCCAGCGATGAGCCAGTCATGGCGCTCATGAACACTCCTCGTGGTCTAGGGCCGGGAAGAGTCGCTACCTCTGAGGGGACCAGCAGGTCATACTGCGAAGCAGCGACTCTATCCGTCAGTCCAGGTCGAATCATAAAAACAGATCCAGATCACGCAAACTGTAAAAAGTGTCAGGGAATCACATCCATGGTTAATGAAAACGTGGACTGATAGTGTCAACCGTTGTCTATGATCGAGCATGCCTTTGACTGAGAATGGGGACCTTGATTGAACGTCCCAGCACGTCATTGAATGTGACGGTCTCCTTTTCAACTAGGACCAGGAGGTCCGTACCGGCCATAAACTGGAAGCCATATTTGCCGGGAAGAGGCGTGTATAAGAGGACATACTCTACTTGTGTGCTTTTTACCCGAATAGAGACATCATAGTGAGCGGTCGAAGGATCTTTAATCTTGCCCTGAATCTTATCCGGTATGGGGCCGCGGTGTTGTTTTACTTCCAGGATCAGAGCTGACTCGTACTTGGATGATTTTGATTGACCGCAGAATAAAGCCGCGACACAAATTAAAATCAAACTGACGGCTCTTCTCATATTGTCTTTTCCTCGCGGAATATTTATTGCAATCAATTGCAGCTTTAAAGATAAACAGCGCACACAGCAACAGAACTGTCAAAACCTTCAGGTCAATAGGGAGTTGCGGTTCTGGGCGACCTCGCCGTCATTGGTCTATTAGGACCTGAAATAGTGGCTGCTGCGGAGGTAGGCGGAGAAGGAGCAGTCGAAGGTGCCACTCATGGCCTTAACGCATTAGGCGTGCTGCCGCAGCTCCGGCCTTGTTATTCGTGCAAGATGCTGTAGGCGCAGCAACTTGCAAGTAAATTCACAAAGCGCGAATATCGATGTAAATTGGTATTCGCGTTTTTCAGTATCGATAGTGACTTAGGAATCTAATGAATGAATTTAGGATAGTTGGCAGCACATCAGTTCGTCAGCGCGACTTAGTTGCACGTCCGAGCCTCTGGGGCATGGTTGCTGGGCTGCTAGGTATCGGTTTTTTGCGTCTTACGGTCCACTGTCAACAGTTCAACGGTTTAGCGACACTCTTTTAGTTATGTTCGGATTAATCGCACTGGGCGCGATTACACTCGTCTTCGTCATCGTATTTCGTAATGCTTGGGCGAAGGGAATAGCTGGGTCTTTTATCCTGACCGACGCCAATTTGACAAAGAAACGAGAAGGGTGGCCCAATATCACAATCCCTCTCAACGATATTACTGGTATCTACGTTCGGAGAAAGTATCTCGAAGTGGATAGTTCTATTTTAAATCGGCGAATCATCGTACCAAAAGAAATAGACCGATTTGCTGCCCTCCAGAAGGCGTTAAGCCAATACAGAGAGCCGGTTTCCCGCCCGTCTGATGGCATACTTCCGTTTGCAAACGTTTTGGTTTACTTCCTCTGCTGTGCATTGACAGTGTGGTCACAGCTACTCCCGATTGTATTGTGGGCAGCTGCCGTGGGAGTCGCATCGTTAGGAATGCAAACTTACTATTTCTATCGGGCTATCAGGCGTAGTCCGAAGATTCGATCCTCCGGTCTTGTGTTTATTTCTTTGGCATGGCTGGGGGCAATTCTGATTGCGTTTTTCAGAATTATTCATCGATGACCCACATTCGCAAACAGACTCCCGACAATGGCATTACGTTGCTTGAAAGACGCTCGTATGTGCGTTATGGACAAGGGAAAAGCCGCGGAAGAAACGGCATCGGCCTAGCTGAACCAAATTGAACCATGATCGAAAACCAATATTTCCTGCAAGCGCTTTGGAATGTTGGCGTCCCCGACGGGATTTGAACCCGTGTTACCGCCGTGAAAGGGCGATGTCCTAGGCCGGGCTAGACGACGGGGACGCTTGGGTGAAAATCGAACGGCGGGAGCCGCCCTTTTTACTCTTGAAACGACTAAATCTTGGAACCGCGACTCTTTAAACTGCCCTTCGATACTAGCAGTGCCTTAAACCGCGTGTCAAAGTCTACGCCGCAACCGCAGGAAGTTGTTACAGTAGTCAGATGGCATGCAGACAGGTTTCAATGAGATTCGGGCAGGCAGAGAACCGAGGAGTTCCGGCATGAACACACGCACAGCAGTGGTATTGGGCGCCTCTGGACTGGTTGGGGGCTTCTGCCTCAGGGCGTTGGTGGATGATCCGGATTACTCTCGCGTAGTGACATTTGGGCGCAGGGAGCTGCCTGTATTCACCCGGGCCAAAGTCGCGCAAAGAGTGGCGGACCTGGAGAACCTGACACCAGACGATTTCCGTGGTGTTCAGGATGTGTTTTGCGCGCTGGGAACAACAATTCGCAAAGCGGGATCTCAGGCGGTATTTCGTCATGTGGATCTGGAATTGCCCCTGCGTTCGGCAAAAGCGGCATTGCAAGCTGGCGTCGAACAGTTTGTTGTGGTTTCTTCCGTGGGTGCGGACGCGACGAGCAAAAACTTTTACCTGTGCACGAAAGGTGAGATGGAAAGGGAACTGGCCCGGCTGCCGTTCAAAGCGATTCATATTCTGCGTCCGAGTTTGCTGATTGGCAAGCGGGCGGAATTCAGACTGGGTGAAGTCATTGCCATGGCTCTTGCGCCAGCGCTTGATCTTGTGACGTTGGGAGCATTGCGTAAATATCATTCGGTCCGGGCGGAGACGGTGGGCAAGGCCATGGTGGCCGCGGCGAAGCAGGGAATGAGCGGATCGTCAGTGGACGAATACGATGGAATCATCAGCCTGGGAAAAGTGGCTTGAAATATTTGAAAGTCTAAATTCGGAAAACTGAGTGCGCCGAATTTGCTGAAGCGAAAACCCAGGCCGCTTTTGCAGCGGACTGGGTTTACTAACATTTTAGTGGAGCGGGCCTGCCTGGAATTGAGCGCCGCATTTCTTTGGTTTATAGGTGCTAATGTCGCCTGTCACCAGAGATCCGTTATTGCAATTGAGCGCCAGATTACCGGCGGTAGCGGTAATTGTGTCAGGGGCAACAAAGTCGAGCGCAGACAAGGCGTTCACAATAAGAGCGTCGCCTGTATTGTTTGAGATGGTGTTGCCGCCGCCGCTGGCGAATGTAGAAGCCTGGTCTATGAGGACGCCTACGCCAGTGTTGCCGGAGATTTGAACGCCGCCATCCAAATCGAGCTCAGAGTGGGAGCTAGTTTGAATTCCGCCGCCTGAGTTGCCGCTGATCTGCATTTGAGAGAATTCGCAGCTTGTAGTTGAAACGCAATTGACGCCTATTCCGGTGTTACCTGTGATGGAGCCGCCTTGCATCACTACTGCGCTGTTGGTGAATGCCTGAAGCCCAAAGTTGTTGCCCGCATTGTTGATAATTTGCAGGTCGGTGAAGTCTCCTTGAGAGGAATTGGAAAGCTGGACGCCAGCGATTCCATTATTTTTCACGACGGTGGGCAGGTCGTTTCCATCCGACAGAATCAAATGCGTGGTAGCTGCGCTTATGCCGAGCCGGCCATTATTGCTGACTGTAGCTCCATCGAGTTCAAAAGTGCCTCCAAATGTAACTATGCCAGTGCGCGTACTGGAAGTGACAGAGCCGCCAATAAACTGAACCTGGGAGTGTATGGAATCTACACCAAAATTGCCGCTGTTTTGCACGTTGACACCACCCAAAAGGATGCTATTGGAGTCGATAATGCTTACACCCTGGCCGCCGTTCAAAGTGATCGGTCCGGAAAAAATAATGTTTTGCGAGCCGCCAATTCGCAGCAGAGCCTGGGCTGGTGCTCCAGACTGCACGGTAACAGGTGATAAGGCAATAAAAGTCAGGGCGTTACGATGCTGTATCAATATGTTAGTTTCCGTGCAATTGCCGGAGATAGTGAAGACCGTATGATCCGGTGAGCTAAAAACAGCCTGGCTGATTGATGTGAATGCTCCCGGCGTAGCGCCGGAACAATCAATGGTGGCAGCACTATCTGCCTGGGCAAAGGCCATGCCTCCCGTAAGAAGCAGCAATAGAGAAGCAAATAACAT
>DASXLK010000002.1:0-5961 GCA_036496365.1 Candidatus Angelobacter sp.
TTTGGGATAGAAGCTTTGCATATGGCAGAAGCAGACGTTCTGCCCTATGACTACGAGCTTTACGGCAAAGAAATTGGCGCTTATATCGATAACTCACGTGAGAAAGCTACGCGCACGCTTGGTGCCAGCGCACCGGACTTCACCAAGGCTTCTGACGCGGCCAAGCGATTCATGAATGCCGGAGCAAAAATCCTGGCCATCCAGAAAGAGCCGCCACCAGATCCAGACAAGCTCAACAAAACCTTGATCGCTGCGGAGCGGGCTTTGTTGTCTTCACAGGGACTTCCCAACCGTCCATGGTTCAGGCATTTAATTTACGCCCCAGGACAATACACCGGCTACGCTGCCGTGGTAATCCCCGGCGTGAATGAATCAATTGACGCTAAAGATGCGGCGCTCACAACGTCCCAACTGCAAGTATTAACTAACGCGCTCAATCGCGCTGCCGGAGTGTTGGAAGCCTATCAGTGAGCGCTTAAGCTTTCGCCAGCGCGCGCTCCAGATCTGCTGGGTCATTGATGGGCGGCTGGCAAGCAAAGTTGCTGCAGATTACGGCAACCGTATGGCCTTTTTTTGCCGCCGGCAGGTTGGGAATGGTTTCTGCCAACGCCGGCGGTAACATCTGTGCTATCACTTTTTCCTGCGGCAACCGCAGTACAGATTGATTCAACCCAAAGCGCCTGAGCGCCGTTGCCTCCAGGTGCGCAGCTTTCTCTCCATTGCCAATCACCACTATCTGCTTGTGTGGATGCAGATACATGCCCAGAGCAATGCCATAGGTGGAAGCAAACAGGCCGTAGTGCGCGGCAATTCCGGCAAAGGCTCTAAGCGTGCCTTCGGCCAGGTCGCGATGGCGCACATCATTCGTGTATGCATAAAGGCGCAGCAAACCAATCGCAGCCGCTGGGTTGCCGGCTGGAGTTGGCGAATCCTGCAACGGCTTGCGCCGCGCGGCCAGCGCACCCAAAATCAATCCATCGCCCACGTCGGGCCCGGTAGCCATATCAAAGAAACCGCCTTCATTCGGATCATGAAAGCGCGCCGTCATCATCTCGGTGATTTTTTTGGCAAAATGGAAATACTTCAGGTCCGCCGTCGTTTCGTAGGCATCCAGGCAAGCGATCAATGTAAAAGCATAATCTTCCAGGACGCCCGGGACCTTGCGCTTTGCCGCCTGCGGATCTGAGTACGCGATCACATGCTGCAATCCAGTTTTCGTGTCCCATCCCTCGGCAAGAATGCGGTCCAGTGAGCGCAATGCAAATAGAAGAGCACTCTCCAGTTTCAGCACGCGCGCTGCTTTTAAGTATGCGGAAATGCAGAGCGCATTCCAGCTCACATAGACGGTCTTGTCAATAAACGGCGCAGGCCGCTGCAACCGCGCGGCATACATCTTCTCTTTCGCTGAATCCAGCAGCCCCTGCACCTGCTGCGGTGTTTTTTTCAAACGCTCAGCAATCTCTTCCACGCTGGCGCGCACATAGAGCACGTTCTTGGCAGGGTTATGGTGCATTTCCCCCACTTCGCCAATGTCATAGTACAGCATGGCCACTTGCAGTTCGTCATTGCCCAGCACAGCTTCGGCTTCGTCCAGGGTCCAGGTAAAGAAATCGCCGTCATCGTCCAGAGTTACATCTGCGTCCTGCGAGCCATAAAAGCCACCGCGGTCGCGGTCAGAAAGCCATTCATCCATCCAGCGAATCATGTCTTTGGCAATAAACGCAAAGAACTCATTGCCCGTAAGCTGGTACCCATAAACATAATTTTTCAGCAACTCAGAATTGTCGTACGACATTTTTTCAAAATGCGGAACAATCCAATGCTCATCCACCGAATACCGATGGAAGCCACCGGCCAACTGGTCATACACGCCGCCGCGAGCCATCTTTTCCAGTGAGGTGGCAACAATATTCAGCAGCTGCTCGCTACCTGTCTCGGCACAGCGTTGCATTAACAGGTCCATGCCGCTGGGATGCGGAAACTTTGGCGACGAGCCAAAGCCGCCATGCTCCGGATCGTATAAACTCACCGCCGCTTCTACCATCGCGTCAATCAACTCCGGCTTGAGCGAACCGGACTTGCCTGCGAATCCCTCAGCCTGGCTGATTGCGCCCATCACGCTTTCGGCTGATTCCAGCACGTCGCCATGCTTCTCGCGGTAGGCCTGCGCCAGCGTCAGCAGCACGCGCTTAAAGCTGGGGCGTCCCTGATAATCCTGAGGCGGGAAATAGGTTCCAGCATAAAACGGCTTCCCTTCCGGCGTAAGAAATGCCGTGAGCGGCCAGCCGCCTTGTCCGCTGATGGCTTGCACCGCAGTCTGGTAGCGGCTGTCAACATCAGGCCGCTCGTCGCGATCAACCTTAATGGCCACAAAATGTTCATTGATTATGGCCGCGGTTTCCGGGCTTTCATAGGATTCGCGGTCCATCACGTGGCACCAGTGGCACCATACCGCGCCAATATCCAGCAGAATGGGCTTATTTTCTCGCTTGGCCGTTGCAAAAGCCTCCGGCCCCCATTCATGCCATTGGATCGGCTGGTGCATGGCGGAGCGCAGATAAGAAGAGGAGGCGTTAGCCAGTGAATTGTGGGCGACTTCAGGCATGCATTTAGTGTAACGCCTCGGAAGCAAGCTGTGTTCCTTCACGGCAAACTGAAGTATTATGAATCTGTTCGAGGTTCGCCAATGTCCAGTACAACCTCAATTTCGGTAAGCGAATACCTCAATAGCAGCTACAGCCCGGATCGCGATTTTGTGGACGGGCGGGTTGAGGAGCGTAATGAGGGTGAGCATGACCATGCGGCCGTGCAGGCAGCCCTGATTCTCTGGTTTGGCCAGTACCAGAATGAATGGAACATTGAAGTCCTTCCCGAGCAGCGGATTCGAATTTCCCCCACAAAGTTTCGTGTGCCAGATGTTTGCCTGGTCTCGCTCAGCGAGCCGGTGGAACAGATACTCACCAAGCCGCCGCTGGCGTGCATTGAAATCCTCTCGCCAGAAGATACGCTTCGGCGCATGCAGGAGCGCGTCGATGACTATCGCGAATTTGACATAGCGAACATTTGGGTTCTGGATCCAGCCAAGCAAAAGGGCTACGATTGCAACTCTTCCGGCTTTCTTGATGCCACCGAGTTTGGGGTTACCGGCACGCCTATCCGGCTGGTGCTCTCTGAACTTTTCGCCAAAATCAAGCGGTAAGTCATAAATTGCTTGCACTCCTTTAAACTCCATGCGTATTGCCATCATCTCTGACGTTCATGGAAACCTCACGGCCCTGGATGCCGTGCTGGCCGATCTGCGCCAGCAAAAGCCCGACATTGTTTTCCACGGTGGCGATATTCCCTATGGAGGTTGCAATCCCAGCGAAGTGATTGACTGCATCCAGCAGGAAGGCTGGCCAGGCGTTCTAGGCAATACTGACGAGATGCTGTGGAATACCGAAGCGCGCGCAACGTTAGAGGCCGCCGCTCCCAAGCTCAAGCCGCTGTTTCGCGTACTGTTTGATTTGTGCGCACCAGCCACCACTAAGATGATTGGCGAATCCCGGCTGCAATGGCTGCAAAAGTTGCCGACCGAGCTGCGCTATGAAATTCAGGGCAAAGAGTGGGGTAATAAAAAGCTCGTCCTGCTGCACGCTGGCCCCGGCAATCTATGGCGTGCCCCCATGGATACAGCGGATGACGCCGAGCTGGAGAAAACCTACAAAGACCTGAATGCGCAAATCGTGGTCTATTGCCACATTCACCGGCCATTTGTGCGCCAGATCGGAAACATGACGGTGTGCAATTGCGGCAGCGTAGGCTCACCCTATGACGGCGATCCGCGCAGCTCCTATCTTCTGATTGATGACGGCAAGCCGGCGATTCGACGCGTAACGTATGACGTGGAAAAAGAGGCTGAGCGACTGCTGGCTTCAGATTATCCGTATAGAGAATGGTTTGCAGAAATCCGCCGCAAAGGAAGTTATGTGCCACCGCCGGATCGTGTGTGATTCGCTATGCTGTTATTTCAGATTGATCGGCTCAATCGCAGCATCGGGATATTCAGCAGTGACAGCATTAAAATATTCTGCCATCCAAAGATGTTTTTTCCGAATTCCATCGTCGGTAGGATATTTGTCTAATTCAGCAACAATGAAGCCACGCGCAAACTTAAGATTCGGTTTCACGAATTTTTCTAGCATTGATGGATCCATGTCGGTTGGAGTGAAAATCAAGGGTCTTAGGAAATCAAGGAAGTACCAGCCGTCTGGTGAACGCCTAATTCCGTTTGGGAACCCTGGAGCCGCTCAAAAGACTGATGGGATTGAGCAGGAAACTGCATGATCGAGTGATCGATAATTACTCGCGGATATACTGCCTTGAACTGGAGATCATATGCTTTAGTCAAAGCTGGTCCAAATGCCACCGGATTTTTATGATACATAGGCCCTCTGGTGACAGCCCCTCTAATCAGAAAATGCGATTGATAGAACAAAGATGTCAAAATCCTGTCGAGTTCAAACAGTATTGATATAGCCCCTCCTGTGGTTACGGGAGAGGATATAACAATAGAGTCGGAGAATTGTGAGAACTCTAAGGCATCTGGGTGGGGAGAGTAGGTTTCCCCTTTGGCTTCAAGCATCTTGCGGGCTTGGGTTTCAAGCCACGCAGGTATTTCAAACAGCATTTTCAAAAATCCAAGCGCACCTCCCATCCTCGCAATAGCTGTTGAATCTTTTTCGGACTCTTCGATAAGGCGGCGCCATCCAAGAATATCCAGAAAAGCCACGAACCGCTCTTCGTAAGCGGTAGGTGCCTGAAACGTCGTACTTTGAGATTGATCGGACAACGGCTCCGTAGGTCTTGGGATGATGTCTGCTGAATTTTCCACGTTCATGGCTTCTCTTGCACTGTGCATCGTGCCTAAGGCGATACAGCTTCTTCCATCTTGTATGGTGCTTACCCGCTTATTACTCCCCCCGCAATTCAGCCGCTTCCTTTTTCAACCGCCCGAGTTTGGCCATCAGAAAAAGCAGGTAACCAAGATAGATGCCCCATGCGGCCAGATATCCGCCCCACAGATAAGCATGCGGATTCACATGAGTGGGCGCAACCTGGAGAAACATGGCCGGCGCAATCAGCATGCCCGCTGCGCCGCTTGCGGCCCGCTGGATATGCGCTGTATCAATCTTTTGTGCCGTCCGCTCCATCTCATAGCGGAACCAGCAAATCAGTGCGCCAAAACACAAAAACGCCAGCATGTTAATGAATAGGATATGTTGCATTCTGGGATCGAGGTTCGGCGTGCCAATCATCGGCGGCGGATGGTGCGTGCGGAACCAGCGGTTCGCCATATAAACAATCGGCACATCCAAAAAGGCAAAAATCGCCAGCGCTGAAGCCAGCACGGAAGTCGATCCGGCGGTTGAAGACTTGCGCAAAATCAAATAGCTCACATAAAGCAGCCAGAGCATGAGCGTGGTGTTCAGGCGCATGTCCCATGGCGACCACCATACGCCCCAGGCGTAGCGTGCCCAGATTGGCCCGGTAATCAGCACCACGGAACAGAAGACCACGCCAACTTCAGCCGCGGTAACGGCCAGCGCGTCTGCTTTGGGGCTGCGCTTCCATAGATAATAGATTGAAGCCAGAAAGTTGACGAAGAAGAGCGTGAATCCCACCGTGGCCGCGGGCACGTGGACATAAAAAATCCGCTGCACATCACCCATGGTTTCTTCCGTGGGCGCAACCACCAGTCCCTGATAGGTCCCATAAGCCAGAAAGGCGCAACAAAAAGCAGCGAAGGCGAAAAATAATTTGGTTTTCATTCTGCGTTTAACACCGTATCAAATAGCAGGAAACATGCCGTGGTAAAGATCACGCAGAATCCCGCCAGAAATTGCAACTGTACCGCGGGAGAGCCCTCGCCGCTCAGTACCTGAGTAGTGCCCCCTACCATGCTGATCACTGCCGGGAGCG
>DASXLK010000003.1:0-7603 GCA_036496365.1 Candidatus Angelobacter sp.
CCTGGCAACTTGCGGGCGCTGCCGCCTGTACCGGTCCCGGCGGACAATCCTCAGGATGCGGCCAAGATCGAGCTGGGCAAGAAGCTTTTTTTTGATACACGGCTTTCGCTCGATAAAGCCAGCAGCTGTGCCACCTGCCACCGTCCTGAAAAGGCTTTTGCTGATGGCCTGCCGCGTTCCAAAGGATTCAGGGGAGAGTTGCTGCGGCGCAATGCGCCCACGGTGCTGAATGCGGCTTACAACTCAGCCCAGTTCTGGGACGGACGGGCGGCAACGCTCGACGAGCAGTGTAAAGGTCCGCTGCTTGCGCCAGCAGAGATGAACATGCTGGACGAAAAACATCTGGTGGACCGCCTGGACTCGATTCCCGGATATCACCAGGATTTTAAAATCGTATTTGGCGGTGCGCCTTCACTAGACAATGTTGCCCGAGCAATAGCTTCTTTCGAGCGAACCCTGTTTACTCCTAACTCTCGTTTTGATCGCTATGCTGCGGGTGACAAAACGACGCTCATGCAGCAGGAGAAGCGCGGCTTGCTCGTTTTCATCGGCAAGGGCGCATGCTCTGAGTGCCACAACGGCCCCAACTTTACTGACAATAAGTATTACAGTCTGGGTACGATTGCGGCAGCGAACAGTCCCACTGACCTTGGCCGGTATGAAGTCACCAAAAAGGCAGAAGACCGCAATGCCTATAAAACTCCGGCATTGCGCAATGTAGCGCTGACCGCGCCGTATATGCATGATGGATCAGTCGCCACGCTGGAAGAGGTGGTTGAGCTTTATGATCGCGGCGGCGATGCCGGTCCGAACAAATCAAAACTGATTTACAAATTGAATCTCACGCCTGCGGAGAAAGCCGACCTGGTGGCGTTTCTGAAGACACTCAACGGCGACTTGCCGCAGGTACAGCTTCCCCAAATGCATCCTGACGTAACACCTATACCCACGGAGAAAGCCGCAAAATGAGCAGTCTGAAGATCTGGATCCTTGTTCTGCTCGTGGCTTCTCTGGCCGCGCTGGCTGGTTACAAAGTTTACAGCACACATGTTGTGGCTTCAGTGCCCGCGCCTGTGCCCGCCACGGCTGCGCGTGAAGACTTGCAGAAGTTCATGCAGGCGCGCGTGCACCAGGAATATACTTTTATGAGCTTTACTATCTGGCATGATCGGCCGCTGACTCCTGCCAAAATGGACTCAATTGTCGCTTCTTCAGCCAAGGTCATGGAGATGGCAAAAGAGCTCAACAAATTCGAATCCACCTACAAACAACAAGGCTGGAACGCTGATGATCTCCAATTTTTTGACGACAAGCGTCTCCAGCTCTCTCGCGTGGCGGAAGAACTCAACCATGCCGCACAAAAGCGCGATTCATCGGCCGTCGTAAACTTTTTCATGCATCTGGATAGCACCTGCCAGAGCTGCCACAAGCGTTTCCGGCCTGAACTGCAATGGATCTAGCAAAAGGAGCTGGCTGAAAAACCAATTCGTTTCGATCTTCAACGCGGTGTGCGGTTGCAAGCAATGAATCGTCCAATATAGATTGAGAAAGTCCGCACAAGTAAGACCCGCGTATAAGGTGAGGTCACAATCGAATGAGGTTTTTTCAGTCAGTTTTTTTTCTTGTTCTCATTTCTGTCTTTGGCTCCGTTCCGTTAGCTCTGGGACAATCAACTCCTGGCCAATCCAGCCCAACTCAATCGATCCCAGCCCAGCCGGCTCCAGCGCAGGCGAATGCTGAGTGGAAGTTCGCCGTCTCCGGCGATTCGCGTAACTGTGGCGATGTAATCATGCCCGCGATTGCCGCAGGCGCTATCCAAAACCAGGCGGCATTCTACTGGCATCTGGGTGATTTGCGGGCCATCTACGGCGCGGATGAGGATTATCAGCATGCTCCGGAACACCGGGGCAAGCCGGTTGAAAAAGAGGCGTATCTCAAAAATGCCTGGGATGATTTCATTCAGAGCCAGGTCGCTCCATTTGGCAGCATGCCATTTTTCGTGGGCATTGGAAACCATGAGCTGATTGCGCCCATGACCCGCGAAAAGTTTGACGACAAATTTGCCAAATGGCTGGATGCACCGCCGCTCAAAAAGCAGCGCCTCGCGGATGATCCAAAGGATACCGTGCCCAAAACTTACTTTCACTGGATCCAGGGCGGCGTGGATTTTGTTTATCTGGATAACGCCACCAAAGACCAGTTCTCGCCAGAGCAGGTGAGTTGGGTGGAAGGCGTGATAGCGCGCGCCTCAACGAATCCTGAAGTTCGGAGCCTGGTGGTGGGAATGCACGCGGCCCTGCCAGATAGCGTGGCGCATTCGCACAGCATGAATGACTGGCAAATCGGCGTGGAGAGCGGCCGCCGCGTTTATGCTGACCTGATGCGCTTTAACAAGCAGACAAAAAAGAATGTCTATCTGCTGGCCAGCCATTCACATTTTTATATGAGCGGCATTTTCAACTCTGACTATCGCCATGCACACGGCGGAGAGTTGCCGGGCTGGATTGTGGGAACCGCAGGCGCGGTGCGCTACGCCCTGCCGCCGGATGCGCCGCAAGCCAAAGAGGCGCGCACCAAAGTTTATGGGTTTCTAATGGCGACAGTCCATGCTGATGACTCCATTGATTTCAACTTTCAGGAAATCAAAGTGTCGGACATTCCTGCAGCCGTCAGCAAGCGGTATACGCCGGAACTTGTGGATTTTTGCTTCAACAAGAACACCGCATTTTCTGAAGACCGCTAACCTGAAGACCGCTAACCTGAAGACCGCTAAAGTGGGCGCGAGACAAAAATCCTGGACGGGTAGGAAATCAGCAATGATTTTTTGACTCGGTCTGAACGACGGCAGCTATATTCTCTCTTGAGTTGAGTTGGAACCGGATTTTTCAATTTGCAGAAAAATCGCTCTAGCACAAAAATGAGCATTTTTTTGTTGACATTGCTACACGCGTACATCAATATCTTGTATGTAAGTAAGTAACGGTACCACTCGTTGGGTTACAAGTTCGATAGGGCTCCAAGGACTTAAATTTCTTAAGGAGGCATCAACAATTATGGCAACCAAGAAAAAAGCAGCCAAGAAAAAAGCAAAGAAAAAGTAGTTGACCTCGCGGAGCCAAGTCTCCGTGAAACATTCAAGGGAAAATAGTTAAGACGGGTGTTCATCGGAACACCCTTTTTTATTGATTATTCCGGGGTGCAACGCGAATCTGCCTAATCCAACCTCCTCCCGCCAGATTGACTCTAAACTCATATCAATACCAAATGAGAGAATTGTTCTGCCATCAGCTCAACGCCGCTCTTTGTCCCAGTTTCAAGGCCCGCAGTTCAAGGCTTGTAATGCTGCAGGCACATTGACCGATTTGCTGAAAGCATCGGCGCTTCACGTACAATTTCGAGAGATGCCAACGATGAGTAGAGCCTCAATCAAAATACGGATCCCTGCAATATGTAGACGAATTTCAACCGTCCTGGCGGTTCTTGCGATTGCGCTTGCCATGTCTGGCGTGGCCCAGCAAGCCGATCCGGACAAGCCGTCTTCTCCCAACGCCGAGGAAATTCTTTCCTTCCTGAACCAGACCATTGTGTGGTCAGGTCAGCTGGCCACGCAGCGGCAGCTGGTGAACGAGCCGAGCGACGCTGTCTTCCTGAATGACAATCGCCAGGTGGCGGATGAGATTGTCCGGCTTGCATTTGATTTTGCCCGGGCGCGCGCCCAGGCAATTGCCAGCCAAACCAGCGCCAGCACAAGCGGCACACAGACGGCGGCATCGCAATATCAAAGGCTGATTGATTCGGCCAACCAGGCCGACGCAAAGGTAAAGCAATCCCAGACCGACCTGGATTCACTCCGTGCGCAATTGGCCACAGCGACTGGGAAAAAGCGCGTCACCATCCAGGCTTCCATTGATGAAAATCAGAGCGAGATGGAGTTGTTTCAGGCGCGGCGCGATGCCCTGCGCAACATGCTGCAGTTTGCCACGGGTGCGGCAAGTGGCGGGACGAATTCCGGAAACTTGTCCGCGCATATTGAAGAGCTGGCCCACGCGGTGCCTGCGGCTGCTTCAAATCCAAAAGATCAGGCGGATTCCAATAGCAAGTCCGCCAACGCTTCCGCCGCAGCGGTAGCAGCGAACGTGAGTGAGAAGAAGGAGTCGCCCAATGGTCTCCTTCCTTTAGCTACAGACCTGTTTTCCCTGAAACGAAAGCTGCATACGCTGGACAACAATCTTCATCAGACGGAATTGCTGACCCAGAACGCCAAAAATCTGCGTACGCCGCTGGTCAATGCCATTAAGGCGCTGACGCAGAAAGGCGATGAAGTTTCTGCCCAGCCAGATTCCCAGGACCCGGCTGTGCTGGCGCAGCAACGCAAGGACCTGAACGCGGTCACGGCGCAGTACAAGCAGCTTTCCGCCAGTTTGCTGCCGCTGGGAAAACAAAACATCCTGCTGGATGTCTACAGCCGCAGCACAAAAAACTGGCGTGAAACGGTGCAAAGCCAGTATGACGCCGAACTCAAAGGGCTGCTTCTGCGTCTGGGGGGCCTGGGCATTATTCTGGCCGTGGTGTACGGTATTTCCGCACTTTGGCGGCGCGCCATTTTTCGTTACGTCACAGATGTGCGCCGCCGTTACCAGTTCCTGCTGATCCGCAAAATCGTTTTGTGGTTTCTGATCGCCATTATTGTCGCGTCAGCTTTTGCCAGCGAGCTGGGCGCGGTAACAACTTTTGCCGGCCTGATGACAGCCGGAATCGCCGTGGCCCTGCAGAACGTGATCCTCTCGATTGCCGGTTATTTCTTTCTGATTGGCAAATACGGCTTGCGTGTGGGAGATCGCGTGCAAATTGCTGATGTGACCGGCGACGTGGTGGATATCGGCCTGGTGCGGATGCATTTAATGGAAATCGCGCACGGCTCTGCGCCGCTACCCACAGGGCGTGTCGTCGCGTTTTCCAATGCTGTGGTCTTTCAAGCCAACTCCGGCATGTTCAAGCAAATTCCGGGAACCAGCTTTCTCTGGCATGAGATTACCCTGACTCTTGAATCCAAGAGCGACTATCGCCAGGTGGAAGAGCGCATTATGGCTGCGGTGAACAAGGTCTTTGCCGAATATCACGACAAAATGGAGCAGCAGCGGCGCAATGTGGAACGGTCACTCAATTCCACCCTGGCTACATTTGCTCCGGAGAGCCGCTTGCACCTGACGCAAACTTCGCTGGAACTGGTTGTCCGCTATCCGGTTGAGATGGGTAACGCCGGCGACATTGACAACAAGATCACGCGGGAAATTTTGAATGCGATTGAGGAGGACCCAAAGTTGCGCTCACAGGTTTCCGGCGTGCCATCGATCAAAACGGAAGAGCAGCAGCCAGCAGAGCAGATCAAGGGATGAACACCGAAGGATGAAGACCAAGGGATGACCCGTCAGGTGTTCGCATTTTTGCATGCTCATCCGTTTCGCCAGCAAGTAATATAAGTAAGACTTTCGCAGATAGAGCTTCCGGTTGAAGCAAAAAAGATGCTGATCTGCGCGTTGCTGCTCTGGAAAAGAAAGCTGGGAGGGAAACACGTGAAAACCGTGTTTGTGATTGGCGCAGGGCCAGCAGGCATGTTTGCCGCGCAAAAGATCGCGCAGGGCGGTCATGAAGTTGTTATCCTAAACCGCGACATCAAGCCCGGCGGGCTGGCGGAGTACGGCATCTATCCCACCAAAGACAAAATGAAGGTTGGGCTGCGCAAGCAGTTTGCCAAGGTGCTGAGCCTGCCCAACGTGCATTACTTCGGCCATGTGTCGGTCAGCGGCAAGTCCGCTGTTTCCATTCCTGATTTGCAGCAGTTTGGCCCTTCGGCAATCGTGTTTGCCGTGGGCGCGCAAGGAACCAAGAAACTGGGTCTGCCCGGCGAAGAGGTTCGTGGCGTTTACGCAGCCAAGGATTTTGTTTACAGCTATAACCTGCTGCCTCCGTTTACTTCGCATGATTTTTCCACCGGCAAGCGCGTGGCGATTGTTGGCATGGGCAACGTGATGGTGGATATTGCGCGGTGGCTCCTGATTGATGCGCCACAGAAGACCGCCGAAGAGGTTGTGGTGGTGGCTCGGCGTGGTCCGTTTGAAGCCAAGTTCGATAAAAAAGAATTTGATTACATTGAAGAATTCCTGGATCGCAAGTCCTTTGATGAGGAACTGCGCCGCATACAGCCGCAGCTTGCTGCCGTGGGTCAGGACATCAGCAAGTTGGCGGAAGAGACGTTTTCAGTGCTTGGTACGCCGGCGGAAGATCATCCTGTGGGCAAGGCGCGTTTGCGCTTCCGGTTTCTCTGCTCGCCACAGGCCATCCATGCCGATGGTAGCGGCCGCATTGGCAAGCTCAATGTGGCGGAAAATATTCTCTTCGAACGCGATGGCAGCATGGCCTGCAAAGCCACGGAGAAGAACACAGACCTGCCGATTGACACGATGATTTTCGCGATCGGTGACGTGGCTGATCCGGCTTTGGGCTTGCCTTATCAGCGCGATAGTTACGTGATCAACCCTGACCAGAGTGATCCCAAGCGGGCAGCGTATGAATTATTTGATCCGCAGAGTGGCAAAGTGCTGGACGGCATGTATGCCGTGGGCTGGGCGCGCAAAGCGAGTGACGGACTGGTGGGGATTGCGCGGCATGACGCTGAAGTGGGGGCCGTGCATGTGCTGGAATATTTGAAGACGGCGAAAGAGAGCAATTTTAGCGCGGCTGAAATCCAAAGCTTTCTGGAACTCAAAGGGTTGCAAGCGGTGACTAAAGCTGACCTTGAATGCCTGGGCCGTGCGGAAGAAAAAGAGGCGCAGAAGCGCGGCGTTCTCTGGTTCAAGTTTGCGGAAGATGATGCAATGCTGGCTGCTATCGAAGCGGAGAAAGCGAAAACGGTGACGGCTTGATTCTTCCCGCTGCTCACGTTTAGAGTTTTGATTAAATGCAAGCTTGGGACCCGAACTTATATCTAAAATATGCCAATGAGCGCGCGCGCCCGGCGGCAGACCTGATCGCGCAAATCCGGCTGGAAGCTCCGGCGCGGATCGTGGATTTGGGCTGCGGCACCGGCAACAGCACAGAACAACTAAAACAGCGCTGGCCTGCTTCCGCCATTACCGGCGTGGATAATTCACCGGAGATGCTGGCCAAGGCCAAAGCCAATCATCCTGACTGGCAGTGGGTATTGTGCGATATTGAAGCGTGGAGGCCGGAGCCGACGGTTGACCTGATTTTTTCCAATGCGGCATTGCACTGGGTACCGGGGCATGCCACGTTGTTCCGTAAGCTGATGAACGGCGTAGCTGAGGGCGGTGTGCTGGCGGCACAGATGCCGAACGATTTTCAGGCCGCGGCGCATACCGTGGTTCGTGAGGTGGCGCTGACGGGCGATCCTCGCTGGGCCAAGGAGATGGTGTCTGCTGCTGACGCGTTCACCATCCAGACGCCGCTTTTTTATTATGATGTGCTGCGCAAACACGCCAGCCGCGTTGACATATGGGAGACCGAGTACCAGCATGTAATGGACGGGCCTAAAGCCATATTTGACTGGATACGCAGTACGGGCATGCGCGCCTATCTTGACCAT
>DASXLK010000004.1:0-43136 GCA_036496365.1 Candidatus Angelobacter sp.
ACGCTTTAAACCACGGAATGCGTTGCCCACGCGCCCGCGACGAGCACTGGTCTTCAGCAATTACGCCTCCCGGTATACGCACTTGCCCGCAGTGCGCGGTGCTTGCCGACGCGCAGGTTTGGCGGTTGACGTTGTCGGTTCACTGGCCGGTACAAGTATGGCCAATCCTGAAACCGTGTTGCCGCATTATGACCTGGTATTTGCCAAAGCCCGTTGCGCACTGGAAGCCATGGCGGCGGGAAGAGCAGTGGTGTTGTGTGATTTTGCCGGCGCCGGGCCCATGGTAAGCAGCCAGAGCTTCAACCGCTTGCGCGACCTGAATTTTGGGGCGGGAACTCTGGTAAATCCTCTGCGGAAGGAATACATTGTGCCCGAGATCGCGCGCTATGATCCGCAAGATGCCGCCCGGGTGGCCCAGCAGGTCAGCGATCAGGCAGGGTTGGGCGCAGCCGCGCAGAAGTGGATCCGCCTTTACTCTGACATCCTTGAGGAATTTCGGCAATCGACGCCTGATCGTGAAGAGGAATTGAAGGCCACAGCAGCCTATTTGCATAAGTGGAATTACAGCAAAGGCACCGATCAGATACGGAACATCATGAAGCGTATCCGCGAGATACCGATTATCGGGACCGACCTGGCCTATTTTTCACGTAAGATGCTGAGCCGCTGGTCTAAGGGCTAGGAATTGGCGTGTAGTGGCGGTTTCTGGCTGCGAACCGAGGCAAAAATCCCGGCTTAGTCCGTTCTACGGCGATAATTTTCAAGATTTCTGGCATCCACAGCAAAAAACGGTGCGAAACCGAAGTGCTTGGGCGGCATCTAATTATTTCAGGGTAATTCACAGGCAGCGGGTCTTGTATCTCGTTAATTTTAAAGCAGGTGGGTAGGCAGGGCGCTTTTCTTTCCAGGTTAGTTTATGTTAACCTTAGTACTCTCGGGACGTGCGCTCATACCAAGCCTAAATTCCCGCCGATATTCTTTAATGGATACGAGCGTACAGCCCCGTATTGTCACGAAAAATGAGGTCGTGGTTTGGCTCTAGACGATAAATTTGACGACATAAAAAAACTGATCGAAACAGGCAAAGAAAAAGGATATCTCACCTATGACCAGGTCAATGACCTAATTCCCGGTGATGTCCACTCTCCAGATGATCTGGATGACCTGTTGACCACGATTGGGACCCAGGGCATCGATGTCCTGGATGCAGGTAAGGGATTGCCTTCCGAACAAAAGTTTGAAGACATTGAAGAAGGCGAAGATGTTGAACTAGATCTGACGCCCGGCGCGCTCGAAAAAACGAACGACCCGGTGCGCATGTACCTGCGCGAGATGGGCACGGTTCCGCTGCTCACCCGCGAAGGTGAAGTTGAAATTGCAAAACGTATTGAGCGCGGACAGCTTCGCGTTCTTAAAGCGCTTTCGCGCTCTCCTATCGTCATCAAGGAAATTCTCTCGCTGGGCGAGGACCTGAAAAAAGGCATCCGCTCGATCAAAGAGCTGGTCGCATTTGACGAAGAGGAGATCACCGACGATATCGTACAAGCCCGGCTAAAAGACTTTGTCGGACAGATTGACGACATCGGTAAACACTATAAAAAACTCCAGCCGCTCGAAGAGAAGCTGGAATCAGTAAAGCAAAAGAAGAAGCCGAAGGAGTCTCGTAAATATCGCTGGGCCCTGGGCCGTGCACACGTCATGGTTTCAGGCGGAATTCGCAAGTTGAAGTTCACCAATCCGGAGCGCAAGCGCCTGATTGACCGGCTGAACAAAACTGTCGATTCCATGCGCTCGCTCGATCGCCAGATCAACAATCTGGAAAAAAAGATCGAAGGCACGCGCGTGGAAGAGACCAGGCGCGAATACCGTCGTATTCAGCGGCAGCACCGTAATGATCTGGAAAAGCTGGAGTTGGAAACCGGCGTCAGTTACCAGGAACTGCGGCGCACGCAACGTGAAATTATTCAGGGCGACGTTGACGCGGAAGCCGCCAAACGCGAACTGATTGAAGCTAACCTCCGTCTGGTTGTTTCGATTGCGAAAAAATATACCAACCGCGGGTTGCAGTTCCTGGATCTGATTCAGGAAGGCAACATCGGTCTGATGAAAGCCGTGGACAAGTTCGAGTACCGCCGCGGCTATAAATTCTCCACGTATGCCACGTGGTGGATTCGCCAGGCCATCACCCGCGCCATTGCCGATCAAGCCCGCACCATCCGTATTCCGGTGCACATGATCGAAACCATCAACAAGCTGATCCGCACCTCGCGGCAACTGGTGCAGGAACTCGGCCATGAGCCAACCTCAGAAGAGATTGCCAAGCGCATGGACATTCCTGTTTCCAAAGTCCGCAAAGTCCTCAAGATCGCGCAGGAGCCAATCTCGCTGGAGACGCCCATTGGTGAAGAAGAAGACTCTCACCTTGGCGACTTCATTGAAGATCGCTCCATGGTCTCACCCGCTGAGGCCGTAATTAACGTGAACTTGAAAGATCAGACCGCGCAAGTGCTGCGTACGCTCACGCCGCGTGAAGAGAAAGTCATCAAGATGCGCTTTGGTCTTGAAGACGGCTCTGAGCACACGCTGGAAGAGGTCGGGCAGTCGTTCGCCGTGACCCGCGAACGTATCCGCCAGATCGAAGCCAAAGCGCTACGCAAACTGCGGCACCCATCAAGGTCAAGGAAGTTGAAGGCGTTTATGGATGGGATACGGGAAGCGTAGAGAGTTGGTAATTGAGTAATTTGGTAATTGAAGGCGCTGCTGAAAAGCAGCGCCTTTTCGCTTTACCAATTATGCACAAATTGCGCCAATCAGAGGATCATCTTCAAGGGTTCCTTGAAAACAATCGACGATCTGCTTGCTTGACGTATTTCCTAGAACTAATCCGGTTACAGTTGTGTTGGTGAAGACTGCAGTCTGTGTACTTGGATTACTTGTTACAGTAGGTCCACCTGTTGCCGTTCCTGTAACAGAGAATATGCATGGCCTGAGCGGCGGCATCCCCCATTGAAAAGCTCTCGTAGAGCCTACGGAAGGAGTAATGCACAAATCTGATAAACAAGTGGCAGTACAGGTACAACGTACTGCACCGGTAGTACCTGTCTTCTGTTGAAGGCAGGTTACATTACCGCCTCCACAATCGATGTTGCCAAGCACAGAATTAGATTGAGCATGGCCTTTCATCACAGTAAAGGCAATAAGAATACCGATTGTTAAGTAGACAAAATTGTGCTTTATCCTCATCATCCTCATTTTTTCCTCACATTGTCAGAGTCTACAAACCATTTTCTTGTCCGCATTTGCTGCACAATCTGCTGCGCGGCACTTTCCCCATTTTGATCCATCACAGCTAAAAGGGACTGGGCGACGCTACTGACCCGCCCAAGATATTCATTCTCATGACCTCTATGAGCATGGAACAGCAGTTTCGCTCTGAAGTTTTCGCCCTGCAAGGGAGCAAGCGATGTAGCCAAATCACTTTCTGCCCTGATCCTTTCATTAACCTTTTGCATTATTCTTTCTGAATCGTCCCCAATCATCGAACCATCTTCAAAAATTACCGAATCAACTATTATCTCCACCCTTTCATTAGGGCTCGGGTGCTGTATTTTAAATTGCCCAATCATACGACCCATACCCTCATCAAGATAGGGCTGCAAAGCTGGATTACCCTTTTCATCGGAGGAGGCAATAAAATCAGACACAGGCGTGATTAAGAAGCGTGCCCCAGGGGCCAACATTCGGCTTCGATCAGCAGGACCACCACCGGATGGGCTGATCCTGTGTTTCCAAGGAGTCCCCGCCGGGGATATCCAATCTGGATATCGATACACAACTGTAAACCCCCAGACAAATTGAGGTGTATTGTTAATGATGACTATTGACTGGGAAAGAAAAGGAGATGCTTTATTAACTGCTTCTGGATTGAGCAGTTTCTGAACCTCAGGCATGAATTCGGGCGAAGATATATCTAAAACTACCAGATCCGTTGAATGTAGAGAATTGGTAATCTTCATTTGTGGTATGGCGAACGATCTGCAGCATGGTAGTAAAAAGAGCACGCACGCGCAATAAATGTTTAGCTTATTGAATGATATTTTAAAAGTCTGATTCTTTGCAGGACAGCGTTGGCGGAGAGTGTTCATCTTAATTCCTTTTTATTTGCCTGGGTAAATCAATAAAGATTAGTTGGTTGTCAGAAACACGTCATATGCCACAGGCGATGCTTGCGATTGATCACGTTGTTCATGAAAAACATTGATTTCGGACCGATAACGAAACAGATTCCCGAATTGATCCGTCCGTCGGCTTTCCTTATAAGCGAGGCTGATGGAAAATAGTCCCATATCTGGCAATTTAAAAAGCTCATCAGGCTGGGATATACCATCATGATTGGAGTCAATCCACAAACGCAGCTCAGAGAAAATCGCATCACGGTTGTCAAGAATTCCATCTCCGTTACCACCGTTCTCCTTTTTATCAAATTGTGCTAGGGCGATGAACCCATTTGGAAATCGCGACTTAGGTTGTGGTGAGAAATTGCCAAACAATTCTGAACCACTATTAATTAGACCATCATTATTTCGATCAAACACCAGGAAAGCATTCATGCTTCCTTGAGCTGTCCAGGCAATTTGCATTGGTTTACCGATTCCCGTGATGTCAAACTGAACGCCTGACTGTGCATCTGTGAGTTGAAATCCTCGTCCAGAGACGTCCACGATTATAGGAGAACACCCATCTCCACCCCCGCCGCCGTCCACTGGGTTGAATCCATCACCACCAATATTTCCGCAGCCGCCTCCACCCCCTCCAAGACAAGATTGGCAGGTAAGTATTACTGCATGACTAATGAGAATTGGATGGGAAAGAGCTATTATGAGAGTGAACACAACGGGAAGCCAGCTTCGCACCATATTGACACTCCAAAAGTTAATGGACTAATGGGCCGGTTAATGAGCTACAGTGGACCAGAAATTTGATTATGAGTCAAGACGAGAAATGCAAGGCTATTTAAAAACTACTACTGAACTATCATTAACTATTTCGCACTATTTAGAAATTAGCGAAAACAAAAGGTACGCTGCTTGTAAAGCAGCAATAGCAACGGCCGGGGGAAAAATCGAAACAAGTTTCTTTTTCTTAAGTCTGAGGCCCGGGCGCGGCGGAGCGCGGTGCGGGGTGTAGATCTGCGCAAACATTTTCCGCATGACAGACTTGCGACGATCAGATATAAGACTGCCTAACAGTCGCCGCCTTTGGGTTTACTGATTACTATGTACTGATTGTAGAAAACCAGTCTCGCCCTCGTGTAGGATTGGCGCAGTATTTTGGATGCCAACAAGTGTTCCACCACCGCCCGAAAGGTAAACATGGCAAAGCCTAAAGCTAAAACTGAAGATAATCCTGAAAATGAAATCGAATTCTTGAAAAAGCGGGCAGAAGAGCTTTCTGGCGGCCAGATGGAGGTTTCTAACCTGGACGACTGCTCGGCTGAAGTGGAAGAGGGGTTCTGGAACTACATCGTTGAGTATGAAGAAGCTCCCTGGACCACCCATTTCCAGCAACTTGAAAACGCGGGTGTCTTACTCCCCTCGCCAGATTCGCTCAGCGATCAGGAGCTGACGGCAAAACTTTGGGACGTAATCCAGAAGCTCGCCTTGCTGCATGTGTTCATCGAACAAACAGACCACCTCAGCGACCGCGAACTCTATATCTATCTCTTGAACGATTGTTTGCGGGAAGAAACAAAGGCAATGCCGATGGCTGCGAATTCCGCGTACCATATCCAACTACTCAGCAGCGGCAGCGAGGAAGATAATTTTCTCTACCTCAAGTATTACGCAGATGACGATTGGCTCCAGCAATGGCACAAGGATTGGCCCGATGATCCCATTCCCGCGCACGAAGACCCGCCCTATGATCGCGACCGTTTACTACCCAAGCCCGATTATGGTGCGCCCACCGACCCAACTGATCAACAACCCAACTGAGGCTTGGGAGGGAACCCACTGTTTTTTTGAATATTGCGACGTTGTCGTTTGAAACGATTCCGGGGTGGGAATGCTGATCGAAAAGGCGCTGCTGAAAAAGTAGCGCCTTTTGTTTTAACCAATTACCTATTACTAATTGCTATTTTTACTGGCTACTGATTGCTAAATGCCGCTTTCTGACCTTATTCGCAGGCCGGACAAATCTCAGAACATCTTTCTGCCTGGAGTCGACACCCGCTCATACATGCTGCAATCTGCAAGGGCGTGCCGGTTGTGCAAGTGCTCACGCATGCCTGGAACCGGTTTGCGCAAATTTCGCAGCAGTCTTGATTAGCAGCCAGGGCTGGTTTGGGCTTTGCCAAAACAAATGCGGCAAAGACCAAGATAAAGAGAATGCACATTCGGAGCAATGATTTAATATAATCGGGCATTGTGATTCCTCCATCATCGCTTTTGCGATGAACATTAGAAAAGCCTATCCCCGCCACAACGCCTTTGAGCAAAATCGAAATTAAGTTCGGTTATTGGAACGGAGCTGGAATTGATGAAACCTGCCGATGGAACCTTTTGAATTCGATCCCTTGATCTCATTCCGGGAATTTAACTTGCACTCGGGAAGGCAGGTAGGTGTTGCCAATGCATTGCCGCTGCTGAAAGATGAGACCAAGGCGGCAGCGGCTGGCCGGTCTGAATCTGGACGCGGGACGAGCAAATAAGCTGCCAATGTCAGTGATTTATCTGGAGAGGCCGCAGAGCAAACAACTAAGTCCTACTCCCTAAATATGCAGATCTATGGCTTTACTGGTCTAAACTGCTGGCATTGGAGTGCCAGCCACCGGCAGGGTTAAAAGCCTTATAGACCCATCCAGCTACTTTGGTTATAGTTTCACTACATTTTCAGGGGTATATATGTTCTCTAAGCGTATTAGTTTTGCAGGCAGTTCTCTGCTTCTGCTAGCCATTCTCTTCCCTATTGCTGCCAAAGCCGCGCCGCAGGCTGCTGCCACGTCCACAGACTGCAGTCTGCCGGGCGGCCTGAAGAGTACCACCGGACACAACCTTTTCTCTGAGCAGCAGGAGGAATGGCTGGGCGAGGAAATGGAAAAGGAGATCCGCAGCAACTTTAATGTAATTGACGATCCAGACAATTACCTACAAAAGGTAGCAGAGAAACTACAAGCCCAGCTTCCTCCTTCCAGTACGCACTACCGCTTTGTGATCATCGATGCGCCGGAGCTGAATTCTTTTGGCCTGGTGGGTGGGCGCATTTTTATCCATCGCCGCATGATTGCGTTTGCGCAAAATGAGGATGAACTGGCAGCGCTGCTGGGGCATGAAATGGGGCACATGGTTGACCACCATGTGGTCTTAAGATTTTCAGATTTTTTCAGGCAGATGGGCGTCACCAGCCTGGGCGACAGAGATGACGTGCTTAAACACTGGAAAGAGTTTGAAGACAATGCCCGGCGCATTAAGCGCATGAGCGACGACAGGCGCGAAGCTGAAGAGCAGGTGATTGCGGACAGGATTGCCCTGTATGCGCTGATGCGCGCCGGCTACAGTCCGGATAAGGCCATTGCCTTTTTTGACCGGCTGCTTGAGACAAAACGCAAGCCGGGAAACTTTTGGACTGATTTTTTTGGGACTACCGCAGCCAACGGGAAACGGATGCGGGAGATGTTGAAATCCGAGCAGCCGCTGGCCCACAACTGCATTGCGCCGCGGACGGCGGATGCCGGCCATTTTGATGAATGGCAGAAGACCATTATTGCGAGCACTAAACTTGCCGGGCGGCCAGGGCCACAGTTACCGGGTTTAATCAGGAAAGTTGCTCTCCAGCCACAGATGCGCACGGACCTTTATGGCATAGAGTTCAGCCCCGACGGAAAATATATGCTGGCCCAGGACGAGAGCAGCATCTTTGTCTCCTCACGCGAGCCATTGGCGAACCTCTTCAGGATTGATGCGTTTGACGCACATACGGCGCAGTTCTCGCCTGATTCGCACTCCATTGTCTTCTACGACAAAGAACTTCGCGTGGAAAAATGGGATGTTGCCAGCCAGCAGCGTTTGTCCGTGCGCCAGTTGACCATTCCTGAATGCTTTCAGTCAGAGCTCTCGCCTTCCGGAACTTACCTGGCTTGCATTGACGAATCTTTTGGCTTGAAGCTGGTAGATGTTGATACGAACACCGTTCTTCTGAATCGGAAGCAGTTTTATTATTTTACTGACTATTTCACCTTTTCCCGCTATTTCATCGCACGCCTCACAGGCGAAAAAATCCGCATCTTTGACATGAAGTTCTCTCCGGACGAACATTATTTCCTCGCCGGACATTCAGATTCGTTTTTGGCATATGACCTCAAGGAACGGGCCGAAGCCAAGCTTTCCTATAAGGTCAGGGACCTGGGCAGGATTTCTTTCACTTTTGTGGCACCCGATGAATTAGCTGGGCTGCACTACGCCGGCCCAAATGATATGCGGCTCATTCGCGCCAGCTTTCCTTCAGGCGAAAAAATCGACGAATTCAAAGTACAAGCCGATGGATGGCTCTCCAGCACAGGCAATCGTGAAGCCTTGCTGATGCGCCCGGCGGCTGCTTATCCCGTGGCCATTGTGGATTTAAAAGAAAAGAAAATTACACAGGCCTTTAAAAACACCGCCTTTGCGGTTTATGGGCAAATTTATGCCGGCGAGCAAAATAGCGGCGAGGTGGGCTTATTCAACACAGCGGACAGCAAGATGGTAGGAAAGCTCAAGCTGCCGGAAAGCCTGCTGGGCACTTCCAAAACTTCTGTCTTTTCCGCCGACGGCAAATGGCTTGCCGTCTCACAAGGCAGCCGTGGTTCTTTGTGGAAGCTGGAAGACGGCCAGCGTATGTTTCTGGCCCGCGGCTTTGATGGCGCACTGTTTGAAAACGGCCAGCTGATCACTGAGTTTTCCAAAGACCCTCCCAACCCTTCGCGCGTCTTTCAGTTTGACCTGAGCAGCAACACCAACAAGAAACTCTTTGATGTGCTTGAAGGCGCATATCTTCACACACGCACATTGCAATGGGGAAACCTGCTGGTGACGATGCATCCCGAAAAAGAGAAGGAAAATCTGGGCACAGGACATACGATTTTGCAGGTCCACGACGTGCATAATAATAATCTCTTGTGGGAACGCAGGCTGCATCAGGGCTTGCCATCTGTGTTCTATACCCCTACGGCCATCACCATGATGATTTGGGATTGGGGTGGGATCAAGGAAGCAGCCAAAGACGATCCGGATATCGCCACGCGTCTCAGCAAGCTGGAAAACAAAGACACTTCCTATCTGATTCAGGCATTTGAGCCGAACACAGGCAAGCCCATGGGATCTGTGCTGGTGGATACCGGAAAACTATCGTTCACGGTGAGTTCAGGCTTTGCGGCGGGCAATAAAATGTTTGTGACGGACGCGACCAACAAGCGGACGCTTGTTTATTCACTGAAGACAGGAGCACAGGAAGGCTCCGTGATCGGCTATCCGGTTGCGGCGACGACCAACGGAGACAAAATGCTGATACAGAATGAAAGCGGAGTGGCTGATCTTTATGACACGGCTACGCTTCATCCGCTGACGCATTTCAACTTTACAACGCGGATTGTGGATGCCGACTTTAATGCCGATGGCTCACTTTACGTGCTCACGGCTGACCAGAATGTCTATCAGCTGAGTCTTAGCCCTGAACAGCAGACAGCGGCCCAATAAATCGGATATTGCTGAGAGGCGAGTTTTCGATGGTTTTCAGAAAAGAAGGCTATTGACTACAACTTGCGCGTAACGTATATGCGTATGTCATATCTCGGGGATGTGTGGCATGCGGTATAGTCTGGTTTCGCGCAACGCGCTGGATGTTGGTGTCCGACTGCGTTACGGCAATTTTTGTGAACCGTGAAAGCCGCGGAGCCGATCCCTCACAGGCTCATCCAAGGCCCGCCGGTTGAAGTTCGGGATGGCGCTTTCTGAGGGTGAGTTATTGGCAACGAAAAAGAGTACGCTCGTCCTACGCTGAGCAGGGTTGAAAACCAAGTTGATCGTAAGTGTGCAAAGAGTTCTTAAGCGCAAGGTCCCTCACCTCTAGTCGCGCGCTGGTAAAAACGCGCGGCTCGTTGACGAGGGTTGGGATGACGGCATGCATGAGGTGATGGCGTACAGATTGAAAGTCATCAATGTGTGCGAATGGAGAATAGGCGCTCCACTTGGCTGCGCGCGTGGCTGCGGCAGCGAGGAAGAATCTCTTTCCGGATTTGTTCCCGGCGTTGAAACGTCGGGCTACTACCAACCGTCCCCTACGGGGACTTTAGACCAACTCATTCGGACGAAAATTAACTGGGCCGTCTCACCAGTGTTCTCCTGCTTGTCTTTCTTAAAGAGCAATTTGTGCATTTGCTCCGTTTCTTATTTAGCCCTCGCAACAGATATACCGCAGCGGCTAAAGCCGGGCGATTGTGAGCTAGCCGCAGGCATAAATGTCTGCTCCACCCTCTGTAAGGACGCTGTTTTGTCCGTAACGAAAAGGCATAAATTCATTTTTCGACAATTTTCGCTTTGCTCAGTTGCTCAGGGCTGGCCTGCGGCAGCGAGGAATGATCCCTCACACGCAGCGTTGAGAGATTCACGAAGGCAGCGGCTACGGGGCATGCTGCCGGCGCGGGGGACGAGAGTTGATCTTACGATTTGACGAACGGATCAGGATGGCGGGCCGCAGATTCCTCGAGAGAACTTTTTCAGCCCTGCGGGCCTCCACTCCACAAGCCCAAGTTGGGCTTGTGGAGATTGAGGGTTGAGCGGTGCGGAAAGTCCTCTGCTGAAGGTTTCTCTGCTTTTGGATTCATTCAAACTGAGTAACAAGGTGCAGCAATGCAACCTCAGGCGGCTCAGTAAGAGGCATAGCAGCCAGATGCTGAGCGCTGAGGGTAAGTTCGATGTAGTAGCTGTTGTTTACGAAGTCAAAAACCGGCCCTCCGCTTCCCTGAAAGGGGTCTGAGAGATCAACATAAAAAGGCAGCCGGTCGGTGTGGCTGTTGTTATAAGTGATCAGCATGTGTTCTTCGACTGATGAGGTTGGCGACGATGGAATTGGAACGCGGATCAGCTTGGCCTGAATGTCGCCATGTCCGCGGCGGCAATAGATACGAAGAGCAATGCCGGCTTCGTCGGCGATTAGGCCCGGATCAGGCGTGACTTCATAGCGCACCACTGCCTGGACTTTCTCGATGGGAAAATTTGCGGATACTCTCGCCGCCTTGGAATTTACAATGACATCGAATCCCTTTAGTTTGACGATGGAATTCTGAAATTCAACGTTGGGTACATCGTCAAGATTTACGATGCCGGCGGAGCCGACGGAGTTCCATAAGGGTTGAAGGGCCGAAGCGAATTGCGGTTGCGGTTGTGCAGACATACAAACTCCTTGTTATTTCAATCTTCGATACGGACGAGCGAAAAGACCCCAGATGCCCCCCTCGAATAACAACATGCCTATTCGCCCATAAGGTATTAGTGCCTGGACGAAGCAGTTCGTTACAAAGGCTAAACGTGCATCAAGGGTGAACAAGCAAGAGGGGGAGTTCGGCACTGTAGTTGTAAATCTCGTTTAACCCTGTTGAACCAATGTATTCACCCGTTTGACGTGAGCCTTGCGGGGTGTTACGGTCAAGAGTTAACTGATAGAGGCGGTTGACTTTGCAATGATAATTTCACATTCCCCCCTCAGTGCTTACGTGATCGGCGGCGAGGTCTTCAACCTCATACGGCAGACGGGCGCCGTGGCGCAGGTCGTGCTCGTTATCCTTCTTATATTCAGCATTATGTCGTGGTCCATTATTTTGACCAAATGGGCGGCGATCAAACGGGCGCGGGCGCAAAGCGGCAGATTTTTGCGCGCGTTCCGCAAGGCGCAGCGCTTGCAGGACATTGCGGCGATCTCTGACCAGTTCAAGCCAAGCCCGCTGGTGGCGGTGTTTGACAACGCCTATGACGAATACAGGCGGCAGGGCGATTCCAATATTCCGGCGGTGCAGAGGGCGGCGCAGATTGGAGCTTCAGAAGAGCTCTCGCGCCTGGAGCGCAAGTTGCCGTGGCTGGCGACGACGGGCGCGGTTGCGCCGTTTGTCGGGTTGTTTGGTACGGTGTGGGGCATTATTGATGCGTTCAACGGACTGGGCGATGCCGGAGCGGCCACGCTGCGAGCGGTTGCGCCAGGAATTTCCGAGGCGTTGATTACCACAGCCGCAGGGCTGTTTGCCGCGATTCCGGCGGTGATCGCCTACAACCAGTTCACGCACAGCATGCGGGAATTTGCCGCGCGCATGGACGACTTTGCCATGGAGATGCTGAACTTTATTGAGCGCACAGCCGGAGTGATCACGGGGGTCCGCTAGATGGCGTTTACTACCAAGAGCGGACGCACGGAGACCTCACTTTCAGAGATCAACGTGACGCCTTTTGTGGACGTGGTGCTGGTGCTGCTGATTATTTTCATGGTCACTGCGCCGGTGCTGCAGTCTGGCATTGAAGTTTCCGTCCCCAAGACCAAAGTGGTGAAAGAAGTTTCAGAAGAACGCCTGGTGATTTCCATTACCAAGGGGCAGGAAGTTTATCTGGACAACGAGCATGTGCGGCTGGATGAAATCGGCGACAAGTTGAAGAAAAAATTTCGCGATCCGCGGGGGCAGTCAGTTTATGTGAGGGCGGACGAGAACGTGGCGTTTGGCGCATTTGCTACGGTGATGAGCGCGGTGAAGTCGGCGGGGATCACGAATGTGAGCATTGTGACGGAGCCAATTCAGCCCAGTAAAAAATAGGTTGCCGCAGATTTGCGCAGAAAGGCGCAGATTTGATTTGGGGTTGGGCGGCCAGAAAAGTTTCATCGCAGGCAAAAGCGGCCTTTAAAAACGCTGGTAGGTGGTAGGAAGCGCAAGGTCCCTCACCCCTACTCGCGCGCTGGTAAAAACGCGCGGCTCGCTGACGGGGGTTCGGGATGACGAGGCTTTTAGATAGGGTAGAGTTTTGCCACGTCAAGAGTAGACGAGTTTGCTAGAGGACAAAGTTTTAGCGGGGAACAGTTCGATTTCCTGTTTGCTGTGAATTGCTTTGTTACAAATTGCACCACTGCCAAGAAGTAACTGGAGGCTATGGCATACGCAAGGGCCAACATGTTTTACGAGCGGGAGCAATGGAAGAAGCCATTGCTCATCTCGGCTGCGTTCCATTTGGGATTGGTGGCCGTGGGACTTGGCCTGGGCTTTGTGATGAGTGCGCACAGCAGCAAAAACGACTGGGGCATTAACGAAGGCGATGCGGTAACGGCGCAGCTGGTGAGCGCCAGCATTCCCATTCCGAAGCAGGAACAGTCTAACAATATAGTTGCGAATGACAGCAAGGGTGTGACTCAGACTCAGCCCCAGCCCAAGCCGGTGGAACCAGACGAGGACGCTCTGCCGATCAAGGGCAAGGTGAAGCCGAAGACGATTGACAAACCCACGCAGCCAACGCATGTCGCACCGCATCCTGTGCCGACGCCGGTGGATACGGCGGTGCCGAATGGAGAGGGTGGTCCGGTAAGCGGGCCGTATGGCGCGGTGGCAACGCCCAACTATAAAGGCGGTTTTAGTTTCAGGAATGCCGACTTTGGCGGAAAATATGGCTGGTATGTGGATGGCGTAAAACGCCGCGTGCAGCAGAACTGGCTGACGTATGAAATTGATCCGAGGATTGTTGCGCCGCATCGGGCCTATATAGAATTTGATATTAACGCCGATGGAAGTCCCTCGAACGTGCACATTGCACAGACGAGCGGAGTGCCGTCACTGGACCAGTCGGCGATGCGGGCGATCCAGCGCATTGATAGTTTTGGCAAGCTTCCGGAAAGCAACAAGGTTACAGTAGATTTTTGGTTTGACTATCCCCCGAAATAGGCGAGTGCATGCTTAAAGCGAAAAGAAATGGCGCGCAAATACTCTTACTGAGCGGTTTGCTGGCGATGGTGCTGGGCAGTTTTCTTACCGCAGCGGCGCAGGACCGAATCAAGATTGAATTGAACATGGGCCAGGAGCGTCCGCGGATTGCTGTGCCGGATTTTAAGGCGGCGAATGGCGATGCGCAGACCGGGCCGCTGGCCACGGTGTTTAACCAGACGCTATGGAGCGACCTGGACAATGCCGGAATCTTTGACATGGTGGCCAAAAGTTTTTATCCCGCACAAGTGCCGGGACAGCCGGCAGAGTTGAACGCGAAGGTGTGGGGCGATCCGCCGCCGAATGCAGGCGTGCTTACGTTTGGCAATGTGGGCGTGAACAGCGGGAAGGTCGATGTCCAGGGCTGGCTTTATGACGTGAAAAACCCTGGCGCGCCGCAGATTCTGGGCAAGCAATATAAGGAAGACGCCACGCCGGACATGGCCAGGACGATTGCACATCGCTTTGCTGACGAAATTATTGCGCGTCTGGGCAGCGGTATTAACGGCATTGCCGAAAGCCAGCTCTATTTTGTGAGCAACAGAAGCGGCAATAAAGAAATATGGGCCATGGATTATGACGGCGCGAACCAGAAACAGATAACCAAACTGGGAGCCATTGCGCTTTCGCCAAGGATTTCTCCTGACGGAACCCGGCTGGCGTTCAGCGAGCTGACAAAAGATTCATGGCAGATCCGTATGTATTCGATCGAGCTGGGCAGGACGGTGGCGTTTCCACGGTCTGGCGGCGATAATTTTTCACCGGCATGGTCGTCAGACGGGGCGAAGATTGCTTTTTCTTCGTCGATGCACAGCGGGCTGTCAGAGATATTTGTGGCGGATGCGTCGGGCGGTGGCGCGCGGAGACTGAGCACCGGCAAGGGAGACGTGTCCCCGGTGTTTAATCCTAAAACCAACGGACAGATAGCCTGGGTAAGTGGCCGCTCCGGGCTGCCCCATATTTACGTAATGGATGCGGACGGGAGTAACGTGCAAAAAATGACCGACCAGGGCTATGCTGTTTCGCCTGCGTGGTCTCCCAATGGTCTGCTGCTGGCCTTTGCCTGGGTACGAAATTACGGCCCTGGAGTACTGGGCGGGCAAGATATTTACCTTATGGATATCGCATCACGACAGATTATACAATTAACGCATGATGGCGGGAGAAATGACTTCCCTACCTGGTCTCCCGATGGAAGGCACATAGCATTTCAGTCGAACAGAAGTGGCACGGAGCAAATCTGGAGCGTCCTGGCGGATGGTACGCACTTGCAGCAACTAACGCGTCAGGGCCGTAATAGCCAGCCCAATTGGAGTTTTAAATAGGCCTTATAGTAAATTGCATTATTTTTTTGGAGGGACATAGGTGAATAACAGCAAGAGTGTTCGGATCTTCGTCCTGGGGGTGCTGTTTCTATTGATGGTAGCAAGTGGTTGCAAAAAGAAAACAACGCCACCACAGCCGCCGCCACCACCAAAAGCGCCAACCGCAACTCTTTCCGCTAACCCGGCTTCAATTCAACGAGGCCAGTCCGCAACGTTGACCTGGAGTACTGACGCCGCAACTGATGTTGCTCTCGACGGCAATAAAGTTGATGCTAGTGGCTCACAAACCGTTTCGCCCACAGAAACCACCACCTATCACTTGACTGCCAAGGGAGCGGGTGGAACACAAGAAGCCACAGCGCAGGTTTCGGTAGCAGCTCCGCCACCGCCTGCGGCCACTCCGGTTCCAACGCCCAGTGTCACTGACGATCAGCTCTTTGCCCAAATGGTCAAGGACGTTTATTTTGACTATGACAAAGCTGAGCTGCGTCCGGACGGACAACAGGCTCTGGCCCAGGCTGCCCAGCTGATCAAGCAGAAGGGTTGGAGGGTCCAGATTGAAGGCAACTGTGATGAGCGTGGCTCCACTGAGTTCAACCTTTCTCTGGGTGAACACCGTGCCGATTCCGCCAAGCAAGCGCTGCTTCAGGCTGGCGTAGGCGCGGACTCTCTCAAGACCATCAGTTACGGTAAAGAGAAGCCGCAATGCACTGAGTCCAACGAAGATTGCTGGCAGAAAAACCGCCGCGATCACTTCACCTTGTTGCACTAAACCGGGTTACACTAAACACAATCGCCGGACGGGCCCCGCGCTCGTCCGGCTTATCAACTTTGGTTCGCGCTCAAAGTTGCTTCGTGCAAGCACCGTTTCCGGTGCACACTTAGGGAGAGCGCCTCCTCGTCAAAAAATGAAAATTCCGCGGAATGGCACCAGCTATTCTGCATCTAACGGGTTAAATGCCTATGAAGAAACAAAGTTTCGTTGCCTTGCTTGCTTTGCTGCTTTTCGCCCTGTGTGCCAGCCATACCGCTGCCGCCGCTGACACCAAGTCGCAGCTCATCCAGATCCAGACCCAGCTCCAGCTCATGCAGGATAGTATGGCCCGCATGGAGACCTCATTCAATGAGCGCATGGGCGTGATGAAAGACCTGCTCACCCAGCAAATTGATAACGTCAACAAAATGGGCGTTACCGTCCAGAATCTGCAAAAGACTGTAGGCCAGCAGACCTCTGACGCCGGCAGCAAGGTCGACCAGATTTCCGGCCAGGTGCAGGCATTGCATGATTCAGTGGACGAACTAAAAGCGCGTCTGGCAAAAGTAAGCAAGCAGTTGGACGACATGCAGGCTTCTCAGCAAAATATCTCTACCCCTGCCGGTGGACAGCCCGTTGGTGGCGCATCTCCCGGCGCGGCCAATCTCCCGCAAGCTCCGCCCGCTGACCAGCTTTATAACGATGGCCTGCGCGATTACAACGCCAATAAAAATGATCTTGCTTCGCAGGAATTCGCCCAGTATTTGCAGGTGTATGGCAATACTGATCTTGCCGGCAACGCCCAGTTCTATCTGGGTGAGATTGCGTACAGGCAGGCAAACTTCAGCGGCGCAGTCACCGCCTATAACAAAGTTTTGGACCAGTATCCCGGCGGCAACAAGACCGCTGCAGCCCAGTTGAAGAAGTCTTATGCTCTGTTGGAACTCGGCCAGCGTGACGCTGGCGTGCAGGAACTGCGCAGCCTCATCAGCCGTTATCCAAAAAGTCCTGAGGCCTTGCAGGCCCGCGATCGTTTAACCAAGCTGGGGGCCGCAGGCGCGGCTTCCAAGCCTCCCCGTCCCTCGCCTAGCCATCGCTAGTCCGTCAGGGCTTCGTCTCTCTTACCTTTAGGGGCAGCTCCAGCTTCCGCAAGCAATACTTGATCTCCTGCGCTACCTCGGTCACGCGCATTCCTTCCTGCACCATCAGCTTGCATGAAATCGCCGTGCGGACTGGCGTCTCCGGCCCCAGATCAAAATTCACGCGGCAGTACTGGCATTCTTCATTCCAGCAAAACTTCCCATAAGAGATGTCCTCTGGCGATAGATATTGCATGGCGCGCAAAAGCATGTTGCCATCGGGGACTTCAAACTGCTTCCCCCCAATCGTGATCTTCACCAGCTTGTCATACGGCCGGAACAATGGCCCTGGGTTGGAGGTCGACATATTTAGATTTTAATGGAAAGCCGGGGAATAGAAAAAGCGGCCGCAGGAGAAACCACAGCCGCTTCTTGCATCGCATTCGCAGTGAAAGAAGCCCCAATCCCCACAGGGCCGTCTTCCCCACCTGGCTCAGATAAATAATCAGAGCGTTATATATAGATAAGAACCCGGGAGGATGGAAAAAGTTGCTAGCCGCTTTCTCGCTTGGCCACGCAGATTTAAGATCAATCTCCACCTAATGAATGTGTCATTCCGAATGTGCCATCCCGAACTTTTCGCAGGCGAGCCTCGGTCAGACGGAGAATTGTGAGGGATCTGCTCCGCGGCTCTTGCGGTTTATAAAAATCGACCCCATTTTTTCCGGAAGCTGCCATCACTAAGTACGCATACACCATCGCCGATGCCGCATCAATCTGTCATCTTGAGCGCCGCCCGAGCAAGCATAGCGCGCAAGGGCAAGTCGAAAGACCCCGAAGGTCTCTCCATAGCCAAACTACCTCAGGGAATTCTCCCCATAACCTTCTCCTCCAAATAAAAAGCCACCCACAAGGTAGCTCTGACTTAGAAAATTTTGATTACAAACCTATAAAAAACTCAGCGCCCACCCTGAACTTGCCGAATGGACGCGCTCGCCTGCGCTCAGTTAAGCAGACGGGAGCAGAGCCTGCTTGCAATTGAGCAAAGCGAAAGGTGTCGAAATGGATTTATGCCTTCCGTCACAGAACAAAACAGCGTCCTTACAGAGGGTGGAGCAGAGCCTGCCCTGAGCAACTGAGCAAAGCGAAGGCGTCGAATGGGCATTTATGCCTGCGGTAAAGGTCGCACTATGAATCGGCTTTAGCCACCGAGGGGTTGATCTGTTGCCAGTTTCTGCTTGGTGGAAGATATGCCCCTAAAGACATTCGTCATCCCGAACCTCGTCAACGAGCCGCGCGTTTTTACCAGCGCGCGAGTAGAGGCGAGGGACCTTGCGCTTAAGAACTCTTCGCACACTTACGATCAACTGGTTTTTCAGCCCTGCTGTCAGTAGGACGCACTCTTTTTCATTGCCAATAACTCACCCTCAGAAAGCGCCATCCCGAACTTCGCCGGCGAGCCTCGGTGAGACGGAGAACTGTGAGGGATCTGCTCTGCTGCTCTCACGGTTCACAAAAAGTGCTGTAACGCACACGCGTAATATTCCCGCAATGGCTCGCGATCAACCGGGTTCAAACGAGTTGGTCTAAAGTCCCCGTAGGGGACGGTTGGTAGTAGGCCGGCGTTTCAACGCCGGGAACAAATCCGAAGAAGAGACTTTCCTTGCTGCCGCAGGCCAGCGCCCTGAGCAACTGAGCAAAGCGAAAGGTGTCAAAATGGATTTATGCCTTCCATTACGGAGCAAAACAGCGTCCTTACAGAGGGTGGAGCAGGCATTTATGCCTGCGGTAAAGGTCGCACTATGAATCGGCTTTAGCCACCAAGGGGTTGATCTGTTTTGCCAGTTTCTGTTTGGTGGAAGATATGCCCCTAAAAGACATTCGTCATCCCGAACCTCGTCAACGAGCCGCGCGTTTTTGCCAGCGCGCGAGTAGAGGTGAGGGATATTGCGCTTAAGAACTCTTCGCAAGCTTACGATCAACTTGATTTTCAGCCCTGCTGTCAGTAGGACGCACTCTTTGCATTGCCAATAACTCAACCTCAGAAAGCGCCATCCCGAACTTCAACCGGCGAGCCTTGGGTAAGCCGGGGAATGTGAGGAATCGGCTCCGCTGCTCTCACGGTTCACAAAAGTTGCTGTAACGTACACGCGTAATATTCCCGCAATGGCTCGCGATCAACCGTGTTCAAACGAGTGGCAAGGTCCCCGCAGGGGACGACTTGTAGTAGCCCGGCGTTTCAACGACGGGAACAAGTCGAAAAGAATCCTTCCTCGCTGCTGCAGGCACGCGCGTAACAAAGCGGAGCGCTCATTCTTCAATCGCGAGCGGATTGATACCAATCAATATATGCGCCACTCATGCATGCCGCCACCCCCGACGGCCATCAAACGAAGGACGCATTCATCAGCGTGCTATAGAGGCGGAGGAATCTAGCGGTTGGTCCTTCGGATTTGATCCTACAGCTAGTGAAGGAGCAATCCTAAAGAAAATTTCAATATCCTTTGGAAGTAACTCCCATTCCAATCCATCAGACCCGGGAAGTCCATATTTTACGAGATTCACTAAAGCAAGATGCGTATTCCAATATTCTTTCGCGACAGTAACACCTTTTTTAATTTCGTCTTCAGTATTGTTGTTTGAGCGGTTTATGGAATCCAACAACCCCGGGTCGGCCATTGCTTGAATGAGAAAAAGCGGCCAACGCAAGTTGATCGCTATTAGCTTCACTAGTTTTTGAGGAGTTAATCCCTCACCTTCTTCAAATTCCTCTTTTTCGCGAAAAAGTGCAAGAGATTCTGCTAATGCCCCATATAACCTATAGCAATTTATAAACTGCTTCAATCGCCTGGGATTATAGTCAAATGCCGGACTGACCATTCTTATTGCCATCATGATATCGGCTTCTTCGATGCTAAATTGGTCAGCAAAGTCGCGTAGTAATCCATCTCGGTCAGGTGCTTCGGGATTTACTAGCCTGCAGAGTTCAGATGAACTGGGTTGTGGCAATCGAAATGGAATTTGCAAAAATTTTTCTAAATATGCATAGCCAAAAGCGAGGTTGGAACCTTTGTAGTTTTCACTTACCAAATACGGAAGAAGATTTTCAAATTTTGCCGCTAGCCCTGCGGCGATCTTCTCGCGATCAATTCCCAAGATATAAACTATATTCAAAGAATCAGAGATCATCAGGTTTAGAGCCTGTATCAACTCGGCGGCCCTAGGCAACTCGCACCTATCGAGATCATCGATAAAAACGAACACCCGATTATCTCCCGCATATGACTTAAGAATGCGCGAAAAATCTTCATGAAACTCTTCTATAAACGAGAAATATCGCTGATACTCGGGGCCTTTCGAGGCGTTTATTGCTGCGCCTTTTAATGGATTTCCGATTAGCTCCATTCCGTCTTTAGCCATTCGAAGCAGCGCAAATATAGCCCCTAGAATTCCTCCGCTAGCAATGGTTTTGAATAATGCATCGTGTCCAGTATTTGGGTGTTGAAAAAGCTCCCTAGAGCCAGCGATGCATAATGATAACAATATCGTCCATGCCAATATTGATATTAGCTGTGAAAGTGGCCCTGAACTGGATCGAAATCTTTTGAATCTTAAAGCTAAATTAGATTTGAAACGGTTAGCCCATTTTGTTTGTTTGGCCAGTTGGTCAACGGTGTTGATGGCAAATGCTGCCCAAAGGGAGTCTGCCTTCTCGTATCTCCATGCACTAAACCAGACCGTTTTGACATAATTGCTTCGCTCTTTTATGCAGGTCTCAAGCTGACGCATAAAGGATGTTTTTCCGCTACCCCACTCTCCTTCCACAGAAAGAGTAATTGGTGCGATGGTATTTTTATTGAGCAAAAAATCACTGACTACAACAACATAAGGCTTAAAGCCAAGCGCATCGTGCTTGTCAGGAATGTCTGAAAGGCAAAAATGATTCATTGGCAATTCAAGCCTCTTTCCATTTTTCCGGAATACATATGCGAGCTAACTATTGTAAATCTGGGATTATTGTAGTGGGCTGTATTTATTCAAAAGCGAACTACACTTTTTAATTTGTAGAGATCATATAAATCCATCCTTTTCCCTTGACTCCACCACCTCCACCGTTTCCTCCCAAATAAAAAGCCACCATTAGGTGATTTTAACCCTTTAACTTTGTGACACAGAGAACTCTGTGTCTATCTCCTGCTGGATAAATATTCTAAATTGCTTGATGGAGGTGTTTAAAGTTCTCCATGCAGCAGACACACTAATCCTTGCTGATTTTTTGGCCCCAAAATTTACGCAGAGGTCGCGCCAACCCTGCACACGCCAAATCTGGATGTCGATTGCGTAGCTTAATCGCACATTCCGATCCTTTCACACCTCACACCACCCGCTCAACTCCACTACCTCCACCGGACACTCATGCCAATTGTGTATCCAGCACACAACCAGATCGCATCCGCTCGGCGGATGCCCATGCCGCAAAAAGTTTCGGCTTTCATACTCAAATTCAATCTTCACTTTCTGCCATGTCTGATCATCGATCTTGCGCATGGCCTCGCAATCCGGAAACCCCGTCTGTATCCGCATCACCACAAAGCCCAGTTGCCGCGCCAGCATGCCAAATAGAAACACCACGCCCATCTCGTTCGCCGGACCATACGCCAGCCCCGCATCCATCATCGGCGGCCCATATGTCGGGCGGTCCCGCAACAACTTTCCCGTCCCCCTGGGCTCGCCTGCCCGCGCTAACCCTGTGCCATAACTCTGCGCCTCGCTCTCCCGGACCAGCTTCGCCACATCGGCCCATTCACTCTCTAGCTTCTCGCGCTCCGCGTATGCCAGCATCGCCCCTGGCACCTGCCGCCAGCCTTTAAACCGGCTCACCAGAGGCTTGGCGCTGTATACGCTCTTCTCCTCGTACTCGCCGATCGTGGGCAGCTTTCCCAACTTGCGCACCACGCCGATCCAGTCCGCAAACAAATCCTCCACCTTTGTCGGACTCCCTTTCGCGGGCTCCATTCCGCACGCGCGCACCGCCATCCCATAATTTCCAAAAACTTTCTGCACGTCGCGACGGCTCACCCCCGCCCTGACAGTCAGTTCGCCCAGGCTCGGGCAATGTCCCAGCTTTTTCGCGCACTTTCTGATCGCTGCCATGATCTCTGCTTTTTGCATTGTCTCCTCCAAATAAAAAAGCCACCTCATGGGTGGCTTGATCGATCCTTGAATTTGGTTAGTTTTATCCGCGCAAATCGACACTAATGCGCGGTAAGTTTTGCTTTGCTTCGCGGTGTGTTTGTGGTGTTGCCTTTCCGATGACGGCGATGTCGTGCGATGAACCGATGTCCCGATCCCCCAGACACACTTCTCCCGGCAGGCCTTCCCAGATTTTTCAAGAAGGGGTTCGCTCTGGCTGTTAAGCAGAGAGCGAAGAGTGCAGGCCTTTTAGGATGAAAATCCTCCGGCGCCGCTCCCGGTATTTCCTTCCTCATATTAGGCGAATTAAATGGAGAAAGTCAATAAAAATATTCGCTTTAACTTCACGCTTCTTTGCCCTTCTCTTCCGGCGCGTCTTCCACTGCCTCCTGCTGCTTCCGCAACAGCGGAAACAGAATCACATCCCGTATAGACCGTGAATCCGTCAGCAGCATCGTCAACCGGTCAATGCCAATGCCTTCTCCGCCGGTCGGCGGCAGTCCATAAGAAAGCGCGCGAATATAATCTTCGTCCATCGCGTGGGCTTCTTCGTCGCCGCGCTCTTTTTCCGTAAGCTGTTGCTCAAAGCGGCGGCGCTGCTCTTCCGGATCGTTCAATTCGCTGAACGCATTCCCAATCTCCAGCCCGCCGATAAAGACCTCAAAGCGCTCCACCCAGTCAGGCTCGTCGCGCTTGTTTTTTGAGAGCGGTGAGATCGCCACCGGAAAGTCATAGAGAATCGTCGGCTGAATCAAATGGTGTTCCGCTACCGTCTCAAACATCGCGGCAATGGTCTTGCCTTCAGGTTCTTTCGGATCATATGGCATATGCGGCGTGTGGCTGGCATTCAACCGCGCCGCCAGCTTGCCCACCGCCTCATGCGATGCAAAATCTCCCATCTCCGGCTTCGGCGCAGCCGCATCCGGCCAGTATTTAATGATGGCTTCACGCATGGAGAGCCGCTGCCAATCCGCAAAATCAAATTCTTTGCCGTCGAAAGTAGCTTTAGTCGTGCCGTTCACGTCCTGCGCCACCTGGGCAATCATGTCTTGCGTAAGCTGCATCATGTCGTGGTAGTCGGCGTAGGCCTGGTAAAACTCCAGCATCGTAAATTCCGGATTGTGCTGCGTGGAAATGCCTTCATTCCTGAAGTTGCGATTGATCTCATACACGCGGTCCAGCCCGCCTACCACCAGCCGCTTGAGATAAAGCTCCGGCGCAATGCGCAAATATAAATCGATGTCCAGCGTGTTGTGGTGCGTCACAAACGGGCGCGCCGTTGCGCCGCCGGCGATCGGCTGCATCATCGGCGTCTCCACTTCAATAAAGTTGCGCGCATCCAGAAACCGCCGGATCGATTGCACTACCTTGCTGCGCTTCACAAAAACCGCACGCACATCCTGGTTCATCACCAGATCCACATAGCGCTGCCGATAGCGCAGTTCAACGTCGCTCAACCCGTGGAACTTCTCCGGCAATGGCAGGTAATCCTTCGCCAGGAACGTAATCTCTTCCACATGGATCGTCAGCTCGCCGGTGCGCGTGCGGAAAAGATATCCGCTCACGCCAATGTGGTCGCCCAGGTCCAGCAGCTTAGAGAGAGCAAAACCTTTTTCGCCCACGTAATCCAGCTTCACGTAAATCTGCAGCCGCTGGCCGCCCTGCTGCAGGTGCGCAAAGCCCGCCTTGCCTTGCAGACGCAAAGAGATGATGCGCCCTGCCACCTTCACCGCTACATGCGGCTCCGCCAGTTGCTCAGCCGTCTTGTCGTTGAAGTCGGCCAGCACCTGCGGAACGGTGTGTGTAAAAGCAAACTTGTGCGGATAGGCCTCCTGGCCCAGCGCTGCAATATCGCGGAGCTTCTGCTGCCGCAGCTGATAAACGCTCTCTTCAAAGGACACTGGTGTGTTCAACCTCGTGGGTGTAAACGCTGATTATAAATGAGAGAAAAACAATCCGCCGTGCTCGCCTCTGGCCCGGCCATCACTCTGGAAAGTCAAAATACTGCTGCTAAATCTTGTATGATTCCGGGGAGGTATAGGAGGAGAACATGCTCAAAGGCTTTAAGCAGTTCATCATGCGGGGCAATGTACTCGATCTTTCCGTGGCCGTGGTGATAGGTGCAGCATTTGGGGCGGTGGTTACGGCTTTTGTTACCAACATTCTTACGCCACTCATTGCCGCCATTGTAGGCAAGCCTGATTTTTCTGCCCTTAATTTCACCATTAACGGCGCGGTGATCTCTTACGGTGTGTTCCTGAATGCCTTGATTTCTTTTCTGTTGGTCGGGGCAGCGGTGTACTTCTTTATGGTGGCTCCCATGAATGCCTGGAAGGCCCGGGCTGCGCGCAATTCTATTCCGGCTGATCCAACCAGCAAAAAGTGCCCGGAATGCCTGAGTGAAATTCCCGTTGCGGCGCGCCGCTGCGCATTTTGCACCAGCGTTGTCTCCACAACCTCGGCGCCGGGCAACGCCTGATCGCGCGGCATTAGCCAAAGTCGAGCGATTAGCCGAAGTCCGTACGCCGCCGCATTGGACTTGCCTGGTGCGATGGCAAACTTACCAGTACGCACGTCCCTGACGCGCCTTCTTTGGTTGTGCTGCGCATGCGGATCGTTCCGCCATATTTGTTGGCGATCCCGCGTGCCATCCAAAGGCCCAGCCCGCTGGCCTTCTCCGTCTTGGTGGAGAAAAACGGTTCAAAGATCCGGCCGCGCAGCTCGGCTGGGATACCCGGGCCATTGTCCGCAATCGTCAGGCGAAATCCCGGCCGCGAATTTGGACCCACCGCTCCCAGGTTACGCAGCCGCACCCAGACCACGCCATGGCTTTGTTCCACCGCATTCTCAATCAGGGCCGTGATCATCTGCCGCAGGTCCAGATCAATCCCGTAAAAATCGCACGGATCAAGCCGGTTTTCAAAACGAATGCCTTTTGCGCTGATGCGCGGGCCCAGATTCGTCAGAGTATCTTCCACAAACTGCTGCACCTGAATGTGCCGGGCAGGCGCATTGCGGTTATATAGGCCAATCATCTGGCGCGTAATTTTTGTGATGCGCCAAAGCGCTTCCTGAGCCGAAGCCAGCAACTGGTCCGGCGGAAACGCCGAGCTTCCCTGCCGCAGCAGAAAAAGCGCATTGGTAATAGCGGCCAGCGGATTGTTGATTTCATGGGCGAGGGCATTCGCCATACGCGCGCCTGCAGCATTCAATTCATTGGAACTCAGCGCCTCTTCCACCTGCTTGCGTTCGGTAATATCGCGGGAAATTCCCACCATGCCAATCACCGCGCCGGAAGAATCCCGGCAGACATTTTTTGAGGAATGCAGATGCCGCGTGCGTCCCACCGCGGAGCGCGTCTCTTCAAACACCTCTGAAATACCTGAAGCCATGATCTGGCGGTCTTTTTCCATGATCGCCAGCGCGCTCTCCGCGGGAAACAAGTCGCGGTCGTCCTTCCCGATGATCTCCTGCACCGTCTTGCCCACTGAGCGCGCGGCAGAGGAATTTGCGAACACATAGCGGCCGTCGCGGTCCTTCATGTAGACGAAATCCGCCGTACTCTCAATCAGTATTTCCAGCACCTGGCGCTGTTGGGCCAGGGTCTGCTCCGCCTGCTTTTGAAAATGGATATCTGAGCTGATGCCGACCCAGCGCTCCAACTCGCCATTCGCGTTCCGTACCGGAATCGCGCGGGAATGAAACCAGCGGTAGCGCCCGTCGCGCCCGCGAAAACGATGCTCTATCTCAAAAGGGTCGCCGCGCTTCACCGCTTCCATCCATTTTGCGCCACTCTCTTCGCGGTCTTCGGCATGGAGGTAGTCTGTCCAGCTCAGCCCATTGCCCTCACCCTGTGAAGCGCCGGTATACTCATAAAATTTCTGGCTTACCCAGTCGGTCCATCCATCCACGCGTGTAGTAAAGAAAAAATCAGGACACACCTGCGCCATTGCACGCAGCTTCTGGTCGGTTTCCTGCAGCGCGATATCGGTCAGCCGCCGCTCCGTAATGTCCTGTGAAACGCCCACAACGCCCACCGGGTTCCCATCTGAATCGCACAGCAACGTCAGGCTGAGATGAATATAGATCTCCGCGCCAGACTTGGTTTTGCTGCGGTGCTCCGTCTCGATCCGGCCTTTTTCCACCAGAGTCAGCAGGACGGGCGCAAGCAGGGCGTCGCGGTCTTCTTCAGGATAAAAAATGGTAACGCTTTGTCCAATCAGCTCCTGCTGTGTATAGCCAAACATCCGGGCCGCAGCCAGATTGCAGCCGGTAATGATTCCCGGCAAATCGGTAATCACTATGGAATCATGGAGCTGATCAAGGATGCTGGGCTGGAGAAAGAGCCAATCCACGGGCGAACGCGGCTGTTCTGCGGGTACAGCAATAGGCCTGGACGTGACGTCTGAGTCACGGGAAGCGTTCGATTTTTTCCACGACATGGGGCACTGCTCGAGGGCCGGAAGCCCCCCGAAATTTTCTTGAGAATATATCTTTCAGCGGCAAAAAGCCAAGAATTAAATCGTAAGGAAATGTCAGGAAGGCATGCAATCAGTTGCATAGCCAATAACTTGCGGAGACCGGCTTTCCAATGCCGTCAAAAGTCGTACGATCATTTTGGAATTGCTATCATTTTGGATTGCTAAAGATACATTTTGTGCAGCACGGCATTGTGGTGGGCCACGTGTCCCGCCACAATGTACGCGCACGCTCTCACGCTAATGGGATTGCCGCTGGCTGTGCCGGTGCGCAACCATGCATCTTCCGGCAGATTGCGGAAGAATGAGAGCGTCGCCAGCCGTATCTGGTGGAATTCCGCCACATGGCTCGCCCATGAGACGTCGCTGGCCTGGCAGGCCACGGCAGCAATGTCCTGCTCAAAACTGGGGAGCGGAGAGTCATGGCCACGCGCAAACCACAAAGCGCGAAACAAAAAAACTCTCTCCGCGTCATTCACGTGGTTCCACATCTGGCGGATGGTCCACTTATCTGGCGCATAGCGATGCTGCGATTTCTCTTCCGAGATCCGATGCAGCACCGGAAGCATTTCATCCAGCTGGTTTTGCAGCGCGTGAAGAATATCGTCGCCTTGGACGAGGTTGATGTATCCAAAATAATAGGGTGCTGCTTCGCTTTGTTCTGGACGCCCAGTCATGCGCACCATATTACCAGTCCAGAGCACCTCATTGCAGAAGGAAAGCCTCGTCGCAAAATGGCAATCGTGCAAAATGCCCAATGCAGCGAATTGATTGGCGCTGAAAATTTCTAACCTGGCCGACGATTGGCCCATTCTGCCTTGGCTGATAAGATGGCAGCCTTGATGCCATCAGGATATCCCGCCGAATTCTGAAACATATATATGCACACTGCTTACAATCGGATCGCCGGCCAGAGCGTGGAGCGGCTTGCCGCACTGAGTGACGGCATCTTTGCCGTTGCCATGACCTTGCTCGTCCTCGATCTGCGCGCGCCTGCCGTGGAAACCATTCACACTGAGCGCGACCTCTGGCATGCGTTGCTCGCGCTTTCTCCGCGGCTGCTCATGTACCTGATGAGCTTTCTTACGCTCGGCATCTTCTGGGTCGGCCAGCAAACGCAGCTCAATTACCTTGAGCGCTCCGCGCGCAGCCTTACCTGGATGCACATTCTCTTTCTGGCCACCATCGCCATCATGCCCTTTTCCACGTCTATGCTGGCTGAGTTCACTGCATACCGCACGGCTTTGGTGCTTTACTGGCTCAACATACTTCTTCCCGGACTGGCGCTCTATTGGAGCTGGGTCTGCGCCATGGGGCTGGGTTTGGTACAGCCCGAAACTTCGCCGGATGTCTACAAAGCAATCAAGCGCCGCATTGTGATTGCCCAGGCGCTCTATGCTTTTGGCGCTCTGCTTTCTGTACTGAATACTTACTGGAGCATCGGATTCATCGTGTTGGTGCAGCTGAATTACGCCATTGCGCCGCGCTTCGGCAAACGCGCCGGCTCCTGAACTTCAACTTCTTCGGCCTGATTTTGCCGCCAGATTTGCGTATTCTGCCCGCAATCAGGAGAATAGCAACATGTTTGGCCGGTCAAAGCCCACACCGCAAAAAGTTACCAGTGGCCGTTTTGAAATAGAGCGCAATGGCCACGTTGCTTACCTTGAATACACACTTGCCGGCAACGTGCTGCAACTGATTCACAGTGAAGTGCCGGAAGCTCTGCGCGGGCAAGGCATCGCCTCAGAGTTGGCACATTCGGCGCTGGAATGGGCGCGTGAGCAGGGCGTCAAAGTGGATATAATCTGCCCTTCCGTAAATGCTTACATCGCCAAGCATCCGGAGTACGCCGACCTGGTGATGTAGACACCCTTCACCTATGACCGGAGCCTATTCCTTTGTCTGCCAATACGCATCCACTGACACGCTGCATGCGCGGCTGCAACAGATTGCCTGGGAATGGCGCATTGGCGATAGCCACTGGTACGGCGACTACCTCGCCGCCATCCCGTTTCCCGGCGTTCGTATACGCATTGTTGACTTTCCTGAACGCACAGACAACGGATGGAAATATGAATCTGATGTCCGCATGACCAAAGAATGTACAACCTCAATGGCCGAAGTTGACGCCGCGTATCGCAGCGTTCTGGCGCAGCTCCCCGCGCAGGATGTAAAAGAGATTGAGTGGTTTGATTAGCGGAGCGCAGGCCCGTAGCGTTGCGATTGCCCACGCTCTGGAGTAACCCGCAAATTGCTTACGGGCGGAATTTAAACAAAATATTTGTCTCAACCTCTATAGGTTTTCCATTCAGGTAAAAAGGCTCGTATTGCCATTGCTTCGCGGCAGTCATCGCGGCATCCGCCAGCATGGGATGACCGGTCATCGTCCTTACTTTGTCCACATGTCCTTTTTTATCGATCAAAACATGAATGATAACGTCGCCCTGGATTTTTGCTTGTTGCGCCGCGGGCGGATACTTAGGGTCCACTTTTTTGATTGCCTGATCTTGCGCCGTCTGCATGTCAACCTGGGTTTTTCCGAACAATCCGAGCTTTGTGATATCTGGCGGCGGCTCTTCATTTTTTGGCGTCGGAGTCGGCTCACCGTACGGGCTACGCTGCCGTTGCGCATAAACAGGAATGATGCAAACGCCAACTAATACGGCAACGAGAAGAAATCTTGTGGAGGTCTTTGAAGCGGTCATTAAAACAGTCTTTAAAACGGCCATAGGCAGCTATCCTCAAAGATAGGGAACTGAGTGTCAATGCAGATTTACTCCGCAGCCCTCTTCCCATGTGACCGCATTGACCGGGCGATCAGCCCAAGTCCTCCTACGAGCAGAACCAGCATAATCAGCGTATTGAACAATGATGTCGGCTGGAAATAGATGCGCATATTGGCCAGCACTCCGGCCAGGATAAAGAGCGCACCGCCGGCGGTGAGGAGCCATCCGATCTTGCTGCGGCCGTTGAAGAACAGGATACCCACACCAAAGAGCAGAGGAATCAGCGTGACGCCAAAGCTGTTCGTCCCCCAAAAGGTCCAGTAAGAACCGGTAACCGTGACCTGATTGGAGATGAGATAGCCGCCAACGCACGTCATGATAAAGCCCAGCGCAAACTCACCCAGCCCGCCCGGGCTTCCGCCAACATCGCTCAAAGAACGGTTTTCCATGCCGGAGAGAATAACAGACGGGAAGAAAGATCGGGCGATCGGGTGATCGGAAAACCAAATCCTTACCACTGATTTTCACTGATACCACTGATAAGGAAAAGCAAAAGCTCACAGAGGATAAACAGGGATTAACGCGAATTTGGAAACTCAACGAACCGCTCTTCTCCAAACTCAGCCTGAAAAATCTTTCAAAATCCTCTTGACATGCGTATACTGTGTGTTACATAGTATGCGTCATACACTATATGAAGAACAGTACTCAACCCGACGCTGATCTCTTTGAAAACCTCAAGCTTGAGCTGCGCCGGGGGTGCCTGATCGTCGCCGTATTGGCCCAGCTTCGTCAGGAGCATTATGGATACACACTGCGTAAGTCACTGGAAGATCAGGGGTTGGCCATTGACGAAGGCACGCTCTATCCGTTGCTGCGCCGTCTGGAAACCCAGGGGTTACTGGCCAGCGAGTGGCGTGAAGAGAACAAGCGCAACAAGCGTTTTTACCGTCTTTCAGCCCTGGGCCAGCTGATTTTGAAGCAGCTTTTGGAAGAGTGGCAGACCATCAACGCATCGCTTGAACGAATTTTGCAGGAGGCATAAGCCGTGGAACTTCTTGATCGCTATTTACAGGCTGTATGGGAATACATGCCGAGCAGGGACCGCGACGATTTTGTGAAAGAGTTGGGTGACAACATACTTTCACAGATGGAGGACAAGGCCGCCGAACTCGGGCGTCCGCTCAATGAAAGCGAGCAGGCGGCGATTCTCAAGCGGTTTGGCCATCCGCTGGTTGTTGCCGCGCCCTACCGGCGGCTGCCCATGCAGCAGCTTGTGGGTCCAAAGCTTTTTCCGCTGTATTGGTTCGCCCTGCAGATGCTGGTTCTCATGCTCTTTGCGGCCACCATGGTGCTGACCGTGGTCCTGTCGTTAAAACACGGCTCTGTTCTCAGCGGATTAGCTACGGCGTTGGGCGCTCTCTGTATGTACACGCTGGTTGGAGTGGGCGGACTCACCATCTGTTTTGGCCTGGCCGAATATTTTGGCGGCGGAAAAGTCCCTTTCACTGAAACATTCGATCCGTTGGAGCTGCCTGAAATCAAAGGGCATAAATCAAACGCTATTTTTTAGGAGATTGCTTTATGGAACTTCTTGACCGCTATTTACAAGCCGTACGCTTCTGGCTTCCGCGGGCGCAGCAGGATGACATTATTGCCGAGCTGGGAGACGACCTGCGTTCGCAGATTGAAGATCGCGAATCCGCGCTCAGCCGGCCGCTGACGGAAGACGAGATGGTTGCGCTGCTTCAGCAATCCGGCCATCCCATGCGGGTGGCTGCACGCTACCAGCCGCAGCAATCGCTCATTGGGCCCACGCTGTTCCCCATTTATAAATTCGTGCTCAAGGTCATCACTTGTGTCTATCTTGGGCCGTGGTTCCTGGTCTGGATTGGGGTCGCAATCTTTATTCCTGCGAATCATGCCGATACTCCGTTGCTTAGCGCCCTTTCCGGCTGGGCAGCCATGTGGACCAATATCTTTTTCATCTTTGGGTTCGTTACATTGATTTTCGCCGTGCTGGAGCGGGTGCAGGCGAGCGTGCCGGAATTGTACAAATGGGACCCGCGCAAACTCCCTGCAGCAGCCAAACGCAAAGACAAAGACCGCGTGCCTCGCGCGGAATCAATCTTTGGGCTGATTTTCAGTGTCCTCTTTGCTCTGTGGTGGCTGGGCCTGCCGCGTTATGGCATTCTGGTGTTTGGAGCCGTCACTACTTTTTCAGTGAACCCTGCGCTCCACGCCTATTACTTGCCGCTGCTGATACCCACCCTGCTATTGATTGTGCAGCAATGCATCAACCTTTTTCGCCCACAATGGACATGGCTGCGCGCATTTTCCATGGTGGTTGCCGACGCAATCTCACTCGGAATTGTGGTGGCCGCAGCCAGAATTTATCCGTTCGTGATTTTTACTGAGACGGGAAAGAATGCCGCAGACTGGGCACACGCCAGCGTGGTTGTGAACCAGGTAATTCAGTGGAGCGCGATTAGCATAGCCATCGGCATTGGCATTGCCCTGGCGGTCCACGCATTCAAGGCTGTACAGGAAATCCGACGGATGATGAAGGAGCGGCGCAGTCCGGCAATCCTGACAGTTTCACAATTAATGTGAGATCTACTTTTGCGGAGCGGCCTGGTAATGCTCAATCATGTTGCGGATGTCCACTGCGTCGCGCTTGCTGTGGCCGTGGCTCAGAATAGGATTGCTGCCGCCGCTGGAATCAATGCGGATGTTTGACCAGAACATTCCCGTGGCAATCTGCACGGAGGCCACCTTGGAGATGGGAATACTTTCTTCAGACCTGCCAAAGAACCGCGGCTTGATGCGCAGCACACGCTCAGGCCCAACTTCAATCTGGGTGGGAAAGAAAAAATTGCCGTGAGTAAAGCGGCTGGCTTTAAAGAGTCTGGTTGCGTTGGAATCGAGAGGCGCGGTGGACATGGCATCTATTCTACGCTGTCAGTACAGGCTTTCTTCTCTCCACCGGTTCAGAGCCCCTCCATGAGTTTTTTTGGCGGCTTTCAATAATTCCATTTTCCCTAAGGGAAATCGCGCAACGTTACGTTCTTAGTAGATAACAAGGGGTGCAGACTCAACAAATTAAACCGCAGACACAACCGTCTTGCAGGAGGTTTCAATGAGCACAAAACCTACATTTGGTGCGTTTAATCAAGGACAAAAACCAACCATCGCTTGCTTCAATAAAGCCGAAACCGCGCTGGGCGTTGATCTGGACAAGCTCATCGCCGCAATGCAGGCATACGTGGATAACTTCGTTGCTCCCATCTGGGGCACTCCGGCCAGCCTCGTCCGTTCTGAAGGATTTATCAAGGATGCGTGGGCTATTGTTTTTCTTGATAATGCTGACCAGCCGGACGCGCTCGCCTACCATGACCTGACTCCCGACGGCCTGCCTCAGTCCAAGGTATTCGTGAAGACCACGCTTGCGAACGGTGATTTGGTGAGCGTGTCCGCCTCGCACGAATTGGTGGAAATGCTGGTTGACCCGGCCATTAACCTCATGACCACTGGTCCTGAGGGAAAGCTGGTGTATGCGTATGAAAGTGCAGACCCAGTGGAAGAAATGAGCTTCCCTGTCAATGGCATTCCCATGAGCAACTTTGTCTACCCTTCTTATTTTGAGACTTTCCATAAGCCCAATTCCGTTCGCTTTGACGAAATGGGCTCTGTCACCAAACCGTTCCAGATCCTCAAGGGCGGGTATCAAATCACCTTTCAGGACGGAAAGTGGGAACAGATTTTTGCCTCTGGAGATGCAGTCAAGAAAGCGGCATTTGCAAAAGAAGACCGCCGAGACCACCGCAGCGAACTTCGATTCAAGAAAGAACTGAAGCGATCGGAAGGATCGTCTTACGCCGTCGCATAGTAAATGGGATGGAGGTTGATTCTATCCAAGCAAAAATGGGAGCGCCTTTGGTGCTCCTTTTTTAGCTAAAGAAGCTGGTCTTTGCTGGAATGGCAATGGCTAATGCGCTTTGGCGGGATTGTTGGCTTCGGCTTCCTGCAGGGCTTTTTTCTTACGGCGGCTGAGAATAAACGGACGGCGGCGACGGCGCTCCACGCGCTTGTCAATCTTCTTCCAGAAGCCCCAGAAGTAATCCACCGCTGAAATTACTGAGACAGCCACCATGAACCAGATCGCCATGCGCGCTACCAGGTCAACATCAAGAACAAAGTGAACAAAGCCAAAATTGAAGTTCCACATGTCCCAGCGGATGGCCAGAATAGCAGCCACAACAGAAACAATCTGTACCACCATCTTGAGCTTGCCTAGTTCGCTAGCCTCAATGGTAAACCCCTCGGAAGCGGCAATGGAGCGCAGGCCGCTGATAAGAAATTCACGGCCAATAATCAGCACCACCACCCATACGTTCACGATTTCCGGTATCAGATGGACCAGCGTGATATAGCAGGCGGCAATCATCAGCTTATCCGCCAGAGGATCCAGCAGCATGCCCATGGTCGTGATCTGTCCGCGACGCCGCGCCAGATAACCATCAAGCCCGTCAGTAATGGAAGCCAGAATGAACAGGCCTGAGGCCAGCACGGCGCGCAGGGTCTGGTCCTTGCCGTTGAAATATGGCGTGGTAAGGATCCATATAATCAGCGGGATGGAGGCGATCCGGGAGAGCGTTATGGAATTGGGCAGATTCACAGGAATGGGCAGCAGGCTGTCAGCAGTCCTGATTATCCTTTGATTTTGGCCTTAGCGCAAACGAATGTTTTGGCTTACTTCTTGCCGTTCACGGTTTCCAGGCAGCGAGTATATAGTTCCAGCAGGTGGGTGGCATAGTCCTCAGACTTGTTTTCCGCACCGCCGTGGAAGCCAGCACTGGCCGCTGTTTTGCCATAAGCAGTGGTAGAAGCGATAAATTTCATCAGATCCAGGGCAATATCCTCATTGCGCCGGGCAATCTGGGCTGTAAGCGGGTCCATCGGATCCTCCAAAAGTAGCGAGTCATTCTATTGTAACGTTTTTCCTTAAATCCCGAGCTTGGCGAGGGATCCCTATGCAAAGAATGAATCTGATGCCAAGAAGAAGAACTCTTTATGGATTGAGGAAGTCCCGTTTTGGATTTCAGGACCTAAACTCCACGTTGGCGATAGGTCTCCCTCACTTTTGTGAGGGATTACAGAAACCTATTCATATGCCAGCGCGTCAATCGGATCTTTCTGCGCGGCCTTGAATGCGGGATAAATCGCACCCAGCATCGCTCCAGCAATGGCGATGACCGTGGCATAGACTCCCCACTTCAAGGTGATGGCCTGGACACGCAACGTTGGAAACTGATGCACCAGCCCGGCTCGTCCAACGATGCTGATGAGGAATCCAACAATAATTCCCGCCACCGCCAGCAGCAGCGTCTCACGCAGGATCACGCGCACCACATAAGACTTGGACGCGCCCAGCGATTTCAGTATTCCGATTTCTCGTGTCCGCTCCATCACGGCCGTATACATGGATTGGAAAATCACAATAAAGCCGATAATCACGGCAATCCCAATCACGATTCGTATAAATATATTGAGCCCCGGAATATTGTCCGCTGAAGTCGCCGCCAGCCACTGGCTGGTGGAAAGAATGTTGTAATTCTCCATGCCGGGAATGCTCTTGAGTTGCCCTACCACCGCGTCGGCGTTCTTGGGATCGTCCAGCTTTACGTAAAACATTGAAGCTTTGTTCTGTGTGCCAGTCAGGTCCTGCATGGTGGTAATGGGAATAAAACGCCGCGCCCCGCGCCCGTGCGGCACAATGCCGCAAATCGTAAATTTGTGGTTGAAAACAGTGACCGGATCGCCAACATGCACTTTGCTGTTCGCGGCAAAAAGGTCGTCCACAATCATGTCGTCCGGCCCCTTGAAAGGACCGCCTGCCAGATACCGCAGAGGACCGCCTACCGCCTGAAAGGATTCCAGGTCAGTGCCATAAATAACTTCGATATTCGTGGTTGAAATTACCTGCAAAACCACCGGAGAGACAGCCACCACATGCGGCTGCTTGCCGATAATATCGGAAATACGGCTGGGAACCGGGGCCCCGCCAAATGCGCCCAGGTTTGAAGAGTTTGGCGGGCGAACAGTCAGGTCTGCGCCAATTCCAACCTGGCGTGTTTTGTTGTCATCCAGAATGCCAAGCGCCAGCCCCACAATCATCAGAATCAGCGTAACTTCCACCGCCACGGCAATAATGGAAATCACGGAGCGGATGGGACGGTGGACCAGATTGGCCACAATCATTTTATTCATTGTTTTTTAAAGACCTTTTTAAAAGACCTGTTTTTTAGAAGATCATCCTCAAAATCACGGACCAGTTCTGCCTATGCTAGCGCTTAAGTTCCGTTTAGTGCTGCGGCTTCTTTTGTTCTTCCTGGATGGCCGCGGACGATTTGGTATCCAAATTAATGAGCTGCGAGCCCGGAGGCTGCGTCAGCACAAACTGATCATCGGTCAGAGGCACGTTTACTTCCAGCTTGACGATGGAAAGAGTAATGCCATATCCCTCAATGGGGCGTTGGATGGAAACGATTCCCGGGAACATGATGTTCGAGTTCTCGGAAAAGTTCTCATAGCGGGCAAAGGTCGCCAACTGGCCCTGGCGGTTGTAAAGGCTTTGCTCGTGCGGCAAAAGATCGGTCCGGCTAAAGACGATTTTACGCGCCAGATAATACTCGCCATTGTCTCTGTCCAGAATCACCAGCGTATAAGACCCTTGTTCCACGTCCTTGTGGCTCTTGGGATCTTTCACGATCTCCGTAGTATCTTCCACCACCGCAATCTCTTTTTCGAGGTCGATAGGCTTTAGCAGAAGCGCGTCAGAAATGTGCTGCGGCCGCAAGTTTTCCAGCGGCTGGGGTGACGGTTTGGCCGGTTGGCGGTTGGAGCCAACAATAAATTTACTCTTAGGCGGAATTGCCAGGGAAAAATTGTTGCCATCGCTGACCATGTCCACCATTGTGTTGCGCACCACCGGCACCAGCACGCGCATGCGCAGCATGTCCGGCTTGCGCACCAGTACGTAACCCGCCACTTGCGGATTGTCCGTAACCGTTTGCTTCTTTTGCTCCACCACTGAGCTGTCAATATCCACGGTCGCCTTCAGCGTTTTCAGCTTCTCGGCATTGATATTCACAATCGTAATCAACTGGTCGCGGGTGGCTTCTTTGAGCGTGGCGCTGCTGGTGAGCATTTTCACCGGATGCGATGAGCGAACGCATCCACTGAGCGGCAAAAGAGCAACTAAGATGAAAAGAGTATTTTTACGCAAATGAGAGTACATCCGTTCGAGTTCTACACCCGCTAAATTGGATGCACTTAGTATAGCGGAAGGCGCAGAACATGTGGCTATGGTAAGCCACGGCATAGCATGACATTTTGCGGCAATCCCCGGTCAAACAACCAGGCCAAATTACCGGTTCACGGCCTGCGCAACCGCCCGCCGATAGGCTTGAACATTCGCCACATGCTCGGCATCGGTCTTGGCAAAGCGATGGTGGCCCTGATTATCGCTCACGAAAAAAAGATATTCCGTCTGCGCCGGATGCATGGCTGCCTGCAGAGAAGCTCTGCCCGGGTTGGAAATCGGTCCCGGCGGCAGCCCGGCTGTCCGGTAAGTGTTGTACGGCGAGTCAAAGTGCAGATCAGATTGGTGAATCACTCCGTTATAGCGGCCATTGAGCAGCGCCGCATAAATCACTGAAGGATCGGTGGCCAGCACCATGTGTTTCTGCAGGCGGTTATAAAACACACTGGCCACCTCAGGCCGTTCTTCCGGCGCGCCAGTTTCTTTCTCCACAATGCTTGCCATCGTCACCACGTCATGGACATTCTGGTTCAATCCCATTTCCTTGGCTGCCTGGCGAAAACGCCGGACCATGGCAGCAGCCATGTCATGCAGTGACTGCGTGCGCGTGAAGTGATATGTGTCTGGGAACAGGTAGCCTTCCAGACTCGGCGCCTTCGGATCAAGATCGTGCACTAAAGCCATCTCCGTATTGGCGACTTTCAGAAAATCCTCGCGTTTGCCCAGCTCCGCTGTTTCAATTGCCGATGCGATATCAAAAATATTGAAGCCTTCCGGCACTACCAGTGTGTGGAAATAAATATCGCCGCGAGCAATGCGATCATAAACTTCGCGCGCATTTGCCCGATGGTCAAAAGCGTATTCGCCCGCTTTCAACGGCTTGCGCCCGTGAAGATAATGCCATGCCAGAAAAGCATACTGGCTTCGGATAATCCCGGCATTCGCCAGCGCTGTGGCAATGTGGCGTGCGGAAGAACCCGGCTTGAGCTGCACCAGCTTTTGCTGTGTAGGCCCAGCCGGCAAAAGCAGTCCGTATGCCAGCACAGCACCGGCCGCCAGCGCCAGAATAACAATGACTCGAAAGAGAAATTTCGCCATGAATATCTTCTTTTACCTTGTTTATTCTACGGGCGAATGCGCGCTACGCCACAGCGAACAAGGTCAGCGTGCCGTCACGAATGGTCAATGAACTGACGGCATTGCTTTGAAAATATTTGGAAGAGAATTCCTGCGCTTGAGTTGTAAGCAGCGGCCCGCCCTTGCTCAGAGTTCCAGATGCAGTCTGAGGCCAGGCACAATCACCGGCCCGCGGTCCTGGTTATAGCCCGGATGCACCGCCCATTGCAGCTCTGGCGAAACGTACACGCCTCGCCATAAATGTGCCGTGTAGTAGGTTTCCAGAATATCTTCGCGACCATACGTCAACCGGCCATCGCCCAGCAAAAAACCATTTCCACCCAAAGCCAGATAGAGCTGATGCAATCTTGAAATCCCATTCGTGATGAATGCAACGCCAATCTTATCGACGGGGCGCTTCCACCGTTCTAATCGCCAATCCATACCTATTTCGGTTTCCTGGTCGACTTCGGTATACGCAAAGCTTTCATTTTGGCCTTCATTCCACCCCGCACGTCCAAAGACGCGGACGGTTTTGGTAAGCTCCTGCTCCATATTCAGGCCGAAACCATATTTCACGCGGCCTTGCTGCCGGTGATTTTCAATGATCGGGCGCGGATCGGCTCCGGCAAGAAATGCCTCAATCGCTTCACGGTAGCTGCCCATATCCGCATGATTGATGAAGCTCAGCAGCCGGATCACCGTGTGCTTGTCTTTCCACAACTCCGGCCTGAATTCAAATTCAATATTTTCAGAGTGAGCGCGCAGCAGATCAGCGTCCAGGGCTGGCCCGTTGGCCACCTTGGGCATCAACGCTTCGGCAAAGCGCACGCCCCAGTTGCGGTCTTCATATTCGGCCATCGCAGCCACTGTATAGCCGCGCGTATCGGCCGCGTAGTCATAAGCGCCGTCGTTGACGGCTGTCCAATTGAGAAACTGCAGATGACTGTCACTGCCCACACTGTTCGCGTCAAAATAATCGGCCAGGCTCATCTTGCCGGCGCGCAACTCAAGGCGACGAACAGGCAGCTTATTCAAAAGCGATGTCGGCGTGCGATCGTTATCGCTATCTTCGCCCTGCTTGCCAATGGCAAATACCTGGTAAATCATGGCTCGGGCCACATACGGCGCAGATCCCAACGCCGGATTCCTCACGACATCGACGTTGGTAAAGCCAGCCATGCCCAGCGCATTACTCAGTCCTTTGCCGCCTGCGCTTTCCAGATCAAAAAGCACCTCAGTGTGCTTTGAAAATTCGTAGCCGGTATACAAAGTGAGCACACGCGAGGTCGCGTGTTCATGCCGAGCGGAAAGGCTGTTTGGCCCGGAATAAAGCGCATGAAAATCAGGATGCGCCTGAAACACAACGTTCACCTGGCCAGAGACCCACCAGTGTGCAGTATCCGAATGGGGGAAAACCGTGGTGGCAGGCTTGGGCGCTTCATCGGCAGAGTCCTGCGCGCGGCTCCCAACTGGCAGCAGCAGATAGAACACAGCCAATACGGCGAATTGCAATACAGAAGATGGGCGCGTGATCAGCAATGGTTGAATTTAGCAGAGCCGTTTGCATTCACGGCATAAAGATTTAATTAAAGTGCACGATATAAATTCAGTAAATGCTGCGCGCTTGCATGAAACTTTGCAGGATTAGCACAGCCGCCATCCGATCCACGGCCTGAGCGCGTTTTTGCGTGCTCACCTCGGCCTCACGCAGTAGCCGATTGGCCTCTGCCGAGGTCAATCGCTCATCCCACAAATGGACAGGAAGTTGAAAGCGCTGGCGCAGCTCTTCCGCAAACTCAGCCACCTTCTGCGATTGTGTACCTTCCTGCCCGCTCATGCGCAGCGGGTTGCCCAGCACAATTTCCTTGATCCCATATTCGCGGATAATACGCTCCAGCCGGCCAAAATCCGCGCGCTTGTTCTTGCGCTGCAAGGTATCAATTCCCTGGGCGGTAATGCCCAGCGGATCAGTCACGGCCAGCCCCATGCGCCGGGTGCCGTGATCAATGGCCAGAATGCGTCCTGAAAGTTCCACGCGCCGATTATACGAGGAACGGCATCTCACTTATCCATATGGTTACCAATCGCATCATTCCGCCCGCGCCTGAGCAACTTATGCCGGAAGAGGCCCCGGACGCCGAGCTAGCTGCACAAGAGCAGGAGAAACGGGACGCACGCAAGCTCAACGCCACACTGCGTGCCGGTGCGATTGCCCAGATTGTTGTGGGAGCCACGGTGGTACTGGCCGTTTGCTATATCGCCAAACTGATTTTGATTACTCTGCTCGTCTCTATCCTGCTGGCATTCATGCTGGATCCTGTGGTGAAGGTGCTGGAGAGGGTTCGCATCCCCCGAGCAGCAGGGGCGGTTTTAGCGGTTCTCATGTTGATGGCTGCGATCTATGCCGGCAGTTATTTTCTGTATTATCGCGCGGTCAGCTTTGCCCATGAATTGCCCAAGTATTCTGAAAAAATTCGTGGAAAACTCGCGCGTGTGCGGCAACAGACCAGCGATTTTGAAAAAACTTCGCAACAGATGTTCCCCGAAGAAACCACCGGCAAAAAAGCCATGGCCGTAACGGTGCAAAACCATACCGGCCCCGTCACTGAAAATCTTGGCGCAGTCACCGAGGTGGTTCTCACCCTGGTCTTTATTCCTTTTCTGGTTTATTTCATGCTGAGTTGGCAGGAGCACGCGCGCACCAAGTCAGTACAACTCTTCAACCCGGAAAACCGCACCACCGCTTACGTGACGCTAGGGCATATTTCCGCCATGATGAAAAGTTTCATCGCCGGCAACTTCGCCATCGGTCTCTTTATGAGCGTTTGCAGCATGGCCGTTTTCGGCTTTCTCGGGCTTCCCTACTTTTACTTCCTGGGCTTCATCAGCGGATTCCTGAGCCTTATGCCTTACCTTGGTATTCCGCTAGCCATGCTGCCTCCGCTGGCCGCTGGCATGGGCGTGGTGGGCGACACCGGATTCATTATCATCGCAGGGACTGTTCTCGGCCTTCACCTGCTTGCCATGAACGTGCTTTATCCCAAAGTGCTGGGCAGCCGGCTGCAATTGAATCCGCTGGTGGTAACCATCTCATTGCTGATTTGGGGATTCATCTGGGGAGCCATGGGATTGATCCTGGCTGTGCCCATCATGGCCGCCGTGAAAATCGTCTGCGACCACATGACTGCACTGCGCCCGATTGGGGATTGGATGGGGGAGTAGCTTCTTCTTTTTTGTTTTATCCCGAAGCGTAGCGAGGAAACCTATCAGCACGAGCCATTTACTCGTGAAACCGAATTTTTGCGTCACCCAAAAAGCTCTGGGTTCATTTTGCTTCCTACAAACCAATTCTTGAAATAGGGATCCCTCACCCGCTATGCGGGATTCGGGATTTCAGAAAGAATGAAACCGCTTCCTCCGCTTTCAATCTGCACCGCTCAAGTGTCGCCTGCATTTGCTGGTGTAGCGTGGACATCTGCTCATCCGTGGCATCAGCCGGAACGTGGATTGGGCTGCTGGCATAAATCACTGCGCGGGAAAATAGTTTAGGGATAATCATCTGGTCCCATGAATTCAGGATCCATGCGCGCTCCACCGCCACATAAAAGCAATTAATGGGAGCGCCAGTCTTCTTCGCCAGCAGGACAGGGCCGGGCTTGGCAACATAACGTGGCCCGCGCGGCCCATCAATCGTAAATACCGCAGCGTGGCCTTGTTCCAGTTGCTGCCGCATGCCAAGCAGCGCTCCCACGGCCCCACGAGAGCTTGATCCCCGCACCGCAACAAACCCCAGCTTCTGAATGATGCGGGCAATATATTCGCCGTCAAAGCTGCGGCTGGTCATTACCGCCAATCCCTGATTGCGAAAGCGATAAGTCGCGGGAAGCACTGAACGGTGCCAGAAACACCATATGGTGCCAGGCGCGGCAATGGCATGCTCGTCAGCAAGGCAGCCTGGTTCGGGAATGAACTGATAGCGCAGCGTTGCGCCAACCACGCGAATAAATAAATATCCCGCCCAGGAGATCAGCCAGAGCTTGAGGCGTTCACTGAATGTAAAAGAGCGAGAGGCAATTGCGCTCTCGTTCTTGATTTCGGCCTGGGCAACGTCACTCACGCCTTTGATTGTATAAGAGCCCTATCTGCGTTCATCCGCGCAAATCTGTCCCGGCTTGCCGTGGATCTGCGGCGAAAGTCTCCTATGCGTACTTGATCCATTTCATGATTTCCGGCAGGTTCGGCTTCTTGCCATACATCAGGATGCCGACACGATAAATTCGGCCGCATAGCCAGACCATCGCATAAATGGTAGCCACCATCAGCGCGATTGAGATTCCTATCTGCCATGGCGAAGTTTCCGGTTGCATGGCAATTCTGCTGAACATGACCAGCGGAGCGGTGAAAGGAAACAGCGATCCAAAGACGGCCAGCGGCCCAGACGGGTGCTGGAAAATATTGACGATGAAAATGACAGAAAGAATCATCGGCATCATCACCAGAAATTGCATCTGCTGGGCTTCCTGCTCAGAGTTAACCATGGAGCCCACAGCCGCGCAGAGCGTGCTATACAAGACATAGCCAAGCAGGAAGTAGACGACGAAATAAGCCAGCAGCACCGGGTTGAATGCACCCTTCAGCATGCCGGTGATTGCGCCGGCATAGCCGACACCGGCGGATGCCGCGATCGCCCATATTCCCACCTGCGTGAGACCAACGGCGCCCACGCCAAGAATTTTTCCCGCCATCATCTCTTTGGCGCTGGCGGTTGAGAGCATCACTTCCATAATGCGCGAGGTTTTTTCTTCCAGAATCGAGCGCATCACATTAATGCCGTATAACAGCACGGTCATATACATCACCATGACCAGGCCAAGGGTCACAATAAATGTTGTCTGCGGATTAGGAGCGCCCTTACCCAATGGGCTTACCGCTTCCACTTTTACCGGCTCAAGCGCGGACTCGATATCGGCATCTTTCAATCCTTTGCTTTTCAGTGATTGATGGACCACCGCGTCGCTGATGGTCCGGCCCAAGACGCTGTTATCAATAAAACTGGAGGTGTCGCGCGTAACAAAATCGAGCTTCCTGGCGGCGATTGCGTCTGGTGTGGCCCAGAGGAATCCATCCAGCTGTTTCTGCTTTACTTTTTCCGTAAGAGCG
>DASXLK010000005.1:0-9437 GCA_036496365.1 Candidatus Angelobacter sp.
GCGCACATGGCGCTGAAGGCGCGCATGGTGAAGGAAATGCCGAAAGACCCTGCTGTGCCGGCGGATGAACCTAATATGACCAACGGAGCACATGTTTACGTAGAAAACTGTGCGTTCTGCCATGGTTATCCGGACCAACCGGCCAGCAACGCCGCCAAAGGCATGTTCCCCTTGCCGCCACAGTTACTGAGCCATGATGAAATGGTCACCGACGATCCCGTGGGCGCAACTTACTGGAAGGTCTCCAACGGAATTCGCTTGACCGGCATGCCGGGATTCAATGACATGCTCACGCCAACGCAGATGTGGCAGGTTGCACAACTGCTGGCGCACGCAGACAAATTGCCTGACCAGACAAAAGCTGTGCTGGTGAAACCAGTCGCGGTTCCTGGATCGTCGCCGGTCGCGCCTATAACTGCCCCTGCCACATCGCAACCAACGAAGCCAAAGAAATAAGCCGAGGGTGGGCAGTCAATTTTTCAGATTGATGAAAAGCTCTGACGAGGGATACTGGAGCGAGCAAAAAATAAAGGCGGCCGCAGATAAGTGCGGCCACCCCCATAAAAACAGTTAGAGTTTTTCGTGGAATTCGCAACCGGAGCAGGAAATAAAAATTCCGCCGGGGGTATTGCGCTCACGGTCTTTCACGCGTTTCACAATCCGGGTCGGCTTGCCGCATTTGGGGCAATCGGTGCTCTTGGATGTGTCCATTATTTTCTTGCGGTCCGCCGTTTTGGCGATCTTAGCCATGGTTCAATACTCTCCTGAATGTCGGGTTTCCGCGGCCTTCATTGCCAGCGGCAAATGCGGGTAGAAATGGGGATGGCACGCCAAGGCGATGCGTCCATTGACCGCAACAATATGATTTTACACTGAGTGGGGGATTTTCGTCTCCCAGCCCCGTCGGGGAGACGAAAAATCACACTTTACATGTAACCTGCTGGTCATTTATCAATCAAATACACTGAGACACCCATACTTGAGGAGACCATGAAGAAATTAATGCTGGTATTGCTGGCCGCAATGGCGATCAGCGCATTTGCCGCCCAAACCAAGGTGCAAGGTTATCTGGTAGACATTTCTTGTGCGGACGAAGAAGGCCAAAAGGCCGGATTTGGCGCCAAACACACCAAGGATTGCCTGCTGATGCCTGAGTGCATCAAGAGCGGCTATGGCGTGCTCACGGACGATAAAAAGGTCTTCAAATTCGATAAAGCCGGCAATGCAGAGGCGAAGAAATTCATCAATTCCCTCAAGAAAGAAAAAGACATCAAGGTGTCTGTAACGGGAGCAGTTAGCGGCGAAACCATGACTGTAACCAAGATTGAATTGCAATAAAGTAAGAGCTATTTCCCCGCCTTTGCTTTGGCCAATGCCAGTTATTTGTGCGTTGCTTCCTCAACAATCTCACGCGTCCGCGTAAGCACGCGCATGAGCGAATCTTTAGGAAGTCCCTTCACCATGGACTCCAGCAGCCATCCAAAACCGGTAGGAATATCGCGAGAGAGCGAAACCGCTTCACATTGCACATACACTCCGCCGTCACTTTCCTGGAACCGCCAATAAGAATTCAACCGCCAGATGTAGCCATTGCCGGTGCCTACGGGCAGCTCTTCACCCTCTGGCTTGCTGGTGTCTTTCACTTCGGCCACGCGCGTGGTTACGGAGTGTGAATAAACGTGCCTGGCATCGACCTCGCCCCAATGAATGGCATAGGTGGTATTGAAAATTGCCGTGGTGAACTTTTTCTGCCGCAGCCGAAGGAAGATGGTGTAGTCATTTCCCTGGTGTGTAAGTAGCTTTGCGGCAATTACGTCCGGTTTGTAATACTCGGCGCGATGTCCATAGTCTTTGATGATCGGCAAAGCCTTATCGAGCGTGGCCCCGGGGATAAAAATAATCCCAACCCAATGGTGCACCATGCCTCCGGGAGCGATGTAGGCAGAATTGCTTTCAACATTCTCGATCCAGACTTCGCCGTGCTGGAGGTTCTGGTACGCCTGGCGCTTTTCTTCCTGACCCAGGTGATCAATATAGAGAAAGAGCCCTCCGGGATGGAGTTCACTGGCAAACCGGGCTTCTGTGGCGGCTACATAATGGTCAAAGGCCTCATTGGTCTTTGGTTTAAGCTCGGCGGCAAAAACAATGTTAGAAAATGTGGCCACAAAAAGAATAGCAGCGACCTTTTGTGCTTTTGAGAATCGGATTGTATGTGGAGCGGGCATCTGTCCATTAAGATGCACGGTTTCCGGCTACATGGCAAGGCAAGTGATTCATAAATGAGGCAATTGATAAGAAATTAACCAGCATTTGGAGCATGCCAGAGGAGTTAAAGGATGAAAGTTATTGGAATGATCGGTGGCATTGGTCCGGAGTCAACCATTGACTATTACAAGCGGCTTTTGGCCGGCTATGACAAGCGCTGTCCGAACCAGGGCCTGCCCGCAATTGTTATAAATAGCATTGACGTTAAAAAAGCCCTTGCTCTGGTTGGCGCGAACCAACTCAGAGAATTGACCGACTATTTTCTTGATGAAATTGTCCGGCTGGCCCGGGCCGGAGCAGAGTGCGGCCTGCTTTCCGCAAATACTCCGCATATTATTTTTGACGAGCTTTCCCGCCGCTCACCCCTGCCGCTGGTGAGCATTGTTGAGGCCGCCGGCGCGGAAGCAAAGCGGATGGGGCTAAAACGGATTGGACTGTTTGGCACCCGCTTTACCATGCAGGGCCAGTTCTATCCGGCCGTTTTTTCGCGAGAAGGAATTGCGCTGATTGTCCCCACGGCTGAAGAGCAGACTTATATTCATGTCAAGTACGTGAATGAGTTGATCCCGGGAAAATTCCTGGACACGACACGCGAAGGACTGCTGAAAATTGCGCGGCGCATGAAAGACCACGAAGGGATTGAAGGCCTGATCCTGGGCGGCACGGAGCTGCCATTGATTTTGACAGACAATTCTTCCGTGGCAATTCCTTTTCTGGATACCACTGAAATTCATGTCAACGCGGTCCTGGAAGAAGCGCTGCGCTGAGCACAAAACATTTCACTGCGGGAAGCGGAGCAGATTCTTTGCCGCGTTTGCTATACCATCAATTCTGTTGGAGGCTGCCATGTCGATTCGTCCAGTCAAGAAGGTAATCAAGTCAAAACCCACCATGGAAGGAGCCGGCGTGCATCTGCGGCGCGCCTTCGGATTCGGCAACACCTCTGAGTATGATCCGTTCCTGCTGCTCGACGACTTCCGCAATGAGGTTCCGGAAGATTATCTTGCCGGCTTTCCATGGCATCCGCATCGCGGGATTGAGACGATAACGTATGTGCTCGCCGGAACGGTGGAACACGGTGATAGCATGGGCAATCGCGGCGCCATTGCCGCGGGCGATGTGCAATGGATGACCGCCGGCAGCGGCATTATTCATCAGGAAATGCCCAAGGGTGATCCCACCGGGCGCATGCACGGCTTCCAGTTGTGGGCCAATCTGCCTTCAGCGCTCAAGATGACCGCTCCGCGCTACCAGGAAATAAAGTCAACAGAAATCCCCGAGATCACAGACGATGACGGCACACATGTGCGCCTGGTGTGCGGCAACTTCTGGGGCAAAAAAGGCCCGGTGGAAGGCATTGCCGCTGATCCTACATATATAGATGTCTCAGTGGCGCCGGGCCGCCGGAAGACTTTGCCGGTGGAGCACACACGCCATGCGTTTGCGTACGTGTTTGGTGGATCAGGCAAATTCTGCAATGCGTCCGGCCCACTTGCCGTGCCCACGGAAGGCGTGAACTGGCTGGATACCGCACCGCCTTCCACGGCCGACAATCGTTCTCTCATTTTGTTTGATAGTGGCGACGAAGTAACCGTGCAGGCCGGTGATGACGGTATCCGATTTTTATTGGTCTCAGGCAAGCCACTGCAAGAGCCGGTGGCATGGTACGGACCGATTGTAATGAACACACAGGAGCAATTGCGCGATGCATTTAATGATCTGGAAAAAGGCAGGTTCCTGAAGGAGAAGAGCAAATAAGAATTACTGCACATTTGCTCATGGCGTCTAATAGTGTGTTGCGGCTTATCCAAAGGCTCGCAATTTAGTCTTGCGCAGTTTCAGCCGGGTCCTGAATTCTCCCCTTCCATTCGCCGCCGCGGCCAGCCCAATATTTCCAAGCCGAATGGAAGGTTGCGCCTACATAGAAAATGGCAGCCAGCGGCAGAGCCAGCGCCCACAATGGATTGAGACGATACAGGCGAAGCACGGGAACATAACTCACCGTCATGATCAACCATGCTACTGCGCCAAGAATGGCAGGTGTTGTGCGATGGCTGAACAGCGTAAGCGCTGGCGGAAGCAGATAGGTGATTGCCATCCCGATCATGGAAAAGAAGAGCAGCAGAGCTGAATGATGCAGTTGATTGAAGGCGCTGCGAGAGATCATGCGTCCGATTTCAGAAAAACTTCCATAAGGGCGAATGCTACGCGTTGTGGCGGAAGTGCCAAGCCATAAGCGTCCACCGCTACGCTTGACCCGCGCGGCCAGCGCGCAGTCGTCAATCACCTCATGGCGGATGGCCTTAATGCCGCCTGCCTGCGCCAACGCTGCAGGACGAACGAGAATGCATCCGCCAGCCGCTCCTGCTGTTGCATTTTTAGGATTAGCGATTTGTACTGGCGGATAAAGCATAAAGAAGAAATAGACAAACGCGGGAATCAACAGCTTCTCTGCTGGCGTTCTACAGTGCAGCTTCACCATGAATGAAGCCATATCGTATGGCCCGGCATGCGCAATGGAAACCAGAGCTGCAAGGCTGTCTGGCGCGTGTTCAATGTCTGCGTCAGTCAGTAAGAAAAAATCTGGCATGGTTTTGCCAGCGAGTTCGATTCCCTGCTGCACGGCCCACATCTTGCCTGACCAGCCAGCAGCCAGCGGGTGACCTTCAACAACGGTGAGTATCTCTGCGCAGCCGATTTGAGCGGCGGCCTCACGCGCGGCTTGCGCCGTGCCGTCTGTGCTGCCGTCGTCGATCAAGAAAATATGGATTTCATTTGCGCCGCTCTGCCGCAGCAAAGAAGCAACAGTCCGGCCAACGACATCGGCTTCATTTCTGGCGGGAATCACGACTGCGATGCGCGCTGAGACTCCGCTTGCCAACGATGGCGGTACAGCAGGCCGGATGCGCCAAAAACCACCGCGGCCGAGCAGGAGATATCCCCAGATCAGCAACGTTAGAACTCCGGCGGCAGTGAGCATTCAGATCATTGTACTGGCCGAGCGAAGACCTATAAAACCACTGGCTTCTAAAACGCTGCATGAGGCATCCCTTCCGGCAGAGAGCAACTCACATAAGTGTGGGAACTGCGCACTGGGGCGCGTAAACGCATGGCGGTTGACAACCAAACCATCAAAGACGCAGGCACGGAAGGCACTCCGCTGGAGCGATACGTTAACAGCCATGTGGGAAACTTCATCCATCTATTTTTGACCGTACTGGCAATTCTGGTGATGGCAGCGGCCTGCGTCGCTCTGTTTCAGATCATCCATCACGGCTTTCCGCAACTGTGGAGTGCCTCAGACGAATACCAGACGCTGCACCAACTCTTACAAAATATTCTTCTGCTGGCGATTGCCGGTGAGTTGGGATTGCTGCTGCTCTTTCATCGCGCCAGCGCCGCGGTGGAAGTAGTGATGTTTGTAATTGCTAGGAGAATGGTGGCCACCGACGTGACGGCCTTCGATCTATTGATGGGCTCGATTGCACTGGCGACACTCATGGCCGTGCGCTTTTACTTTATTCCCGGCAAGCCAAAATAATTCGCAGTGGCTCGCCAGCAAATACTTCCAAAAAGAAAAGGCCTGGATTCTTTACGCTGCTGCCTCACCGGCAAACAGCATAGAAAATCCAGGCCAGATCACTTTAACGGACTACCGCAGCTTTACGACTGAGCTCTGCGTTGTGCCATCATCTATTGGCAAGAGGAAAACATAGCAGCCTGTGGGCAGGCCCTTGGTTCTCCAATTGAACTGGAAGGTGTCATTGTTTTCCTGCACGCCGTTGTTGGAAAGTGCATCAATGGCAAGCCCTTGCTGGCCGCCGGAGACGCAGGAAGAATCCGGCGCAACCTGCAGCGGCAACACCGCTGAAGGAGCAACAATGAATCCGCCCTGGGCATTCTGTAAACGCCATTTCACATTGATGGTTGATCCGGCGCTGAAGTTCTGTCCATCGCTGACTGAGAGATCTGTCAGGAAGCCGGAGAATATATAGTGCACGTCAAAGCTGACGCTCACCGGCGCTGCAACATTACCGGCATTGTCCTTGGCTCCGCTGCAAGTCGCCGTAAAGTGGCCGACATGGTTTGGAGTTCCGCCTGTAATGGCGAGCGTGGCCTGAGTCGCAACACCGCTGGCTGAATCCGTGGTGGAGCAGGATGCCGTTGGCACCGCGCCCAGATTGAAGACCGCACCGTTAGCAATTCCATTCAATGTGACCGATGGAGCCGTTGTATCGACCACAGTGATGGTAAAACTGCCAGTGGCCGTTTTATTACGGCTGTTGGTAGCAGAGCAGGTAACGGTTGTCGCGCCGAAGGGGAAGAGCGAACCAGATGCCGGCGTGCAAGTTACAACCACATTCGTATCTTTCGCGTCCGTGGCTGTGGCGTTGAAGCTCACGATTGCACCGGCAGGGCTGGTGGCTTCCGCGGTGATGTTGGCCGGCAGTTGCAGAACTGGCGGTGTGGCTTCAGGCAGGATGAAGTAAGACACCGGCATGTCATGGTCAGAAATGCGCTCTGGCCGGTTCGGATCATTGCGGAAGACCTCAGGGAAATCCGCGTCATTTCTGGCGACTGCATAGCGGCTGAATTTGCTCAGCATGGTCTGGTTCACAACAATGTGGTCCAGAACCTGGTGGCTGCCGTTGAAATCGTAGGAATACTGCTGATCGTGCGGCAGTGTGCTGATCAAGTCAGTGAAGTTAGGATCAACCAGGTCCGGGCTGGCCAGAACTACCTGATCGGCCGGCACCGGGTTTCCGATGATCGCACCCAGAACGTCAACGTAACCGTCACTGAATTCGAACGAGTTGCAATCGCAGACCGAGATTACATTTTCTCCTGCAGCTTGATGGGATTGCAGAATGTTGGCCAGGAATTCCGCCTGCGCTTCACGCTTGGCGCGGACGCGCGGCCCATCCACTGGATCATCAATGCTCAACAAAGAGCGCAGATGGTTTACCACCATGGTGAAAGGCAGTGAAGTATCAGAGCCCGGTTGTGATGCGCTGGCAACCATCACCAGCGGCGGCCGATCATTGAGCAGTGCCGTGGTTCCATCAGGCTGAACAAAAGTTGTATCTTTGCCAAGCTGCGTAACCGAAGTGACGTTGATGCTGGATTTCACCAGCAAGCCAACATCGATTCCGCCTATGTCATTGCCTTCAACCAGGAACGCCTGATAGTTCGGATCGGGCTGTCCGGCGGCAATTGCATCAGCACTGATCTTTGAGGCCAGCGCTTGCAGCGTGGAAAGATGTTCCATCTCTTCCACACCGATCACGTCCGGCGCATTCAACACATTGCGGATCGCCAGCGAAGCCTTATTCAAGCGATTGGCAAAGGCCGTTGGCGTAAGCGCAACGTCATCTGTACCTGGATCGTCTACGGTGTCAAAGAAGCGCTCCATGTTGAAGTTGGCAATCGTCAACTCATTCGGAGCGGCAACAGGAACCGGCGTGGCGCTCACGTTGCCCGTGGCTGTCGCACCGGAGTTCGGATCAGTGAGGATGGTGTAGAAGCGTGAGTTGAAATCCAGCGGGCCGGTAAGGCTGGTAACTGTCGCGCCGGTGGTCACATCCAGAATGGTGGAACCGGTTTGTACGGCTGTGTTGATGCGGAGGATTTCAGGATTGGTATCCCAACGTGTAACTGTTGCGGGCGCGCCAGCCGGTAACGGATCAGGCAACTGAATGCCAGGCTCGCGGAAAGGCTGCGGGATACCGTTGATTACGCCAAAGAAGACGCCATTAGAAGTTATGGTGGCAGCTGCTTCGTTCAGATTACCGTCCGTTGGGCCAGTAACTTTCATCACATCCACGTGAACGCGCATGCCTTCATATTTTTCCAGCTGGTCGATTGAACCAGCAGGATTGGTGTCGGCCGTGGTCAAGTTGACCGGAGTTGGCAGAGGATTGCCTGTGCTGATGAGCGTGGTCTGAGGCCCGTCAATTTCTGTGGACGGCGGGCTGTTGGGATCACTGCTGGGAATAAACTCGGCAACTGTTCCTGTTACCTGCACAAAATTGCCGACCGCCACCGGTGCTACCGGACGGCTTGAGGTAAAAACAAAGACACCTTCTGAAGTGTTGGGATCAGCGTCTACGGCGTTGTCAGGGTTCTGGATGAAAAATCCGTTCGAGACAACCGCAGTCACAATGCCCGTGGTGGAAACCAGACGTCCCACCACTGGCGAGGTATCGCCTGGGCCTTGAATGTCATGGATCGAAAGATTCAAAGGTGGCGCCGTCACTGTGAGGGTGATGGTTCCAGAACCAGTGCGGCCTTGCGCGTCAGCGATGGTGACTGGCAGCGTCTTGGTTCCGGGCGAGGTAGCCGTGGGAACTGTTGCGGCGAAAGAGAAATTATTGTCGCCGGCAGTTACGTCGCCATTGGTGCCATCGTCAAAGAACTGCTGCGTGGCTGAGCCGCCAATAGCGGTCAAGTCAGCCGTAACGGTAATGCCAGTGCTGGTTGGGTTCGCGCCAGGATTTACCAAAACCGTGAGCAGTGTTGTGCCGCCCGCAGCCACTGATGAAGGAGTTGCAGCGCCTGCGCCGCTGGGATTGGTGGTGCCTACCGGAGTATTGCGCGGGTTCGGAGCGCCGGAAGCGAAGTCTGCGCTGTTGTTGTCAGTATCCTGCAGGCCGTTGTTTTTGCGGAGGTCGGCCGTGGTGTTGGTGAGAGTTGGTGCGGCCGCTGTTCCTTCAAAGCACGAGGCGCCGCTTGCGCCAGTGCCATAGCCTACGAAATCTATAACTGTTCCGCCCACCGGGCAGCCGCCGGTTAAAGCGGTTGTAGCGCTAACCAGCGCTACTTTGCCAGCTGTCGCGCTCATGGCGATGTTGCCGGTAGCATTGGGCGCGGGCAGTGGCGTTGTGCCGCCTGCTCCCTGCGATTCCTGGACCAGGAAATACTGGCCCGGAGCAAGCGAGCCATTCAGGGCCGTGACCTGCCATGTTGTCCCAGCAGCGGAGGAGTATTGAACCGACCATCCGGTCAGGCTTACCGGTGAGGTTCCGGCATTAAAGAGCTCGATGAAATCATTTTTAAAGGTGGAACCGGCATTGCCGCCTCCGCCATAAACCTGGCTGATCACAACTCCGCTGGCGCTGGCATGCGCCATAGGCTGAAAGATCAATACAGAGCTGGAAAGAAGCAGAAGGAGG
>DASXLK010000006.1:0-2130 GCA_036496365.1 Candidatus Angelobacter sp.
TCCATCAGCCATACTCATATCAACGCCGGCTGTCAGTGCCAACTGAGCGGCTTCTGCCTGATCATGTACGACCCCATGAACCGTAAGCTCATTCACCGAGTTGTAATCGCTCACCACTAGTCCCTGGAAACCCCATTCCCCGCGAAGAATGTCAGTCAAGGTGTGCCGATTGGCCGAGGCAGGAACACCGTTCAAATCCTGAAAAGCTGCCATGAGCGTGGCTGCACCGGCTTTTCGTGCGGCATAGAACGGAGGCAGATAGACCTCACGCAATGTCTGTTCGGAAATATCCACCGTGTTGTACTCGCGTCCGCCTTCAACCGCACCGTAAGCTACGAAATGCTTGATGCAAGCCAGCAGACTCCGGGGATCGGCGAGGTCCGTTCCTTGAAATCCGCGTACTCGCGCCACACCCACCATTGCACCTAAATAAGGGTCCTCCCCAGCACCTTCCACCATTCGTCCCCAGCGAGGGTCGCGTGCCACATCCAGCATAGGAGCGAACGCCCACTTAAGACCCGCCGCAGTTGCTTCCTTAGCGGCGACACGTTCTGACTGTTCAATCATCTGCGGATCAAAACTGCTGGCGCTGCCGATAGGAACCGGGAAGACCGTGCGATAGCCATGAATTACATCAAATCCAAATAGCAGGGGGATTTTCAACCGGCTCTGTTCCATCGCAATCTTTTGGGCTGCATTTGTGTTCTCAGCCCCAATCACATTGAACAGAGAACCGGCCCCACCGTTTTTCACCAACTCCGCCGTTTGTGGAGACATGCTGTCATACTGGCTAAGCTGCCCGGCCTTCTCTTGCAATGTCATCTGTTTGATAAGGGCATCAATGCGGCTTTCGACGGCGTCGCTGGCTTTATCTTGCGCCAGCGCAAAGCCAAACGCGCACAACAGGAATAGAGTGCAGCAGACACTACGACGGAATCGAACCATGAAGCCCCCTTTTGATTTGGACGTAGCATGATCGCGGCAAAACGTATGCTTCGTCAAGAAGTTAGGCGGAATTTTCCAGCTACAGTTTTTTGTGAAACAATTTAGATTCTATATGCCGAATGAATTGCCGGTGATCCGCAAGATAAACAGTTTTGATTGGACTCATAACGTGCCAACCTCTACAGTTAATTTCTTTATCTGCATTACGCACCGAAGTCTCTGCACATTGGATTTTTTTAAGGCGGGAAAATGGCGACGCAAGAGTCGAGTATTGGCCGATACACTATGGGAGAGCCCGAAATGAACCCCATTGCAGCAGCAGATCCCGCCCGCGTGTTGACTTTGGATGAAATTGGCAGTTTGGCCTCGAGCGGAGGCAAGCCTGCCGAAACCTTGATGAAGGTAGTGGAACTCATCGCCAGCCGCTTCCAGACTGACGTTTGCTCTGCATACTTACTGGAACCGGACCGCGCCAACCTGGTGCTGGCGGCGACTGTAGGCCTTCGTCCGCAATGTGTGGGTACCTTGCGTATGGGACTTAACGAGGGCTTGGCCGGATTAGTAGCAGAGCAGGTCCATCCAGTCGCTGTCGAAAAAGCGATAAACCATCCTCGCTTTAAGTTTTTCAGCGAAGCCGGAGAGGAAGCGTATCAGTCGTTTCTTGGTGTGCCGGTGATTGACCGCGGCGTCCTGCAAGGCGTGCTGGTAGTACAGACTAAAGAGGCACGGGTCTTCAGCGAAGACGAAATTCGCTTACTGTGCCAGGCCGCCGCACAGGTAGCCCCGGTGATCAACGAAGCTCGCACTCTGGATCGCTTCATTGCGCCGATACAGGAACGACTCTGGACCCTGGCCCGAAATATCTGGTGGTGTTGGGACCACGACACCAGCAGCTTGTTCCGCGACATCGAGCCGGTGCGTTGGAGAGCTTTGAACCATAATCCAGTTTCGCTGCTCAGCGAAACTCCATTAGCCGCCCTGGAACAGCGTGCGCGCGAATTGGTGCTGCACAGCCGTATCAACTACGCCTATCGTCGTCAGCGGGAATACCTGGAAGCAGACCGCACCTGGGGGGCAAGAAATGCCGGCATTCTTCGCCCGCGTCCGGTTGCATATTTCTCCGCAGAATTCGGATTACACGTTTCCATTCCGGAATATTCCGGTGGCTTGGGGGTCTTGGCGGGC
>DASXLK010000007.1:0-54667 GCA_036496365.1 Candidatus Angelobacter sp.
AGCATTGAAGGCTTACCTGCAGGCTCGCGAGCTCTGCCAGGAGAGAAATATGCCATTGGCCATGGCGCAGGCCGAATACAACATCGCCTATCTGTACTTCCTGAGCGGAGAGTACGGTCGAGCAATTGAATTGTTGCGGACGGCATACCACGCTTCACAGCAGGCCGGCGACGGCTACCATTCTGCCCTATGCCGCCTTGACCTTTCAGAAATTTATCTGCAGCTCAATCTCAATCAAGATGCGGCAGAACTCGCTGAGGAGGCTTACAACCGTTTTGAGCAGCTGGGAATGGGATATGAAGCAGCAAAAGCCTTGTGCCAACTCGCCATCGCTCTCAGCCAGCAGCGCAAGAATTTCCGCGCCCTGATGCTCTTTGCGCAGGTCCGGTCATTGTTTGTTGCGGAGAAGAACCACGTTTGGCCTTCACTCGTTGATTTGTACGAAGCGTTCGCCCATTTCAACGATGGCCGTTACGTTGAAGCCCGACTGTACTGCTCGGCGGCCCTCGGCTTTTTTTGTAATTCGGTTTTGCCGGGCCGGGCTGTTCTTTGCCATTTGCTCCTGGCAAAATTGTCGCTCAAAGAAGGTGACATGGAAGGCGCACGCCAGGAGTGCCAGACTGCATTGGATGGCCTTACCGCACAAGAAACACTGATTCTGGCCTATGAGGCCCATCTGGTCATGGGCCAGATTGAGGAAGCGGACCGCAATCTCCACGAAGCTGAGCGTCATTATCAAACTGCGAAGGAAATGCTTGAGAGTCTTCGCAGCGGCATTCGTGGAGAGGAGCTAAAAATCTCCTTTCTTGAAAACAAGCTTGAAGTTTATGAGAGGTTAGTGGGCCTCTGTTTAGAGCGAGGCTCCACGCTTGACGTTCGCAAGCAAGCCTGGTTTTTCATGGAGCAGGCCAAGTCCCGCAATTTGCTCGAAACGATTGTAAGAGGAACAGATCCTACTGCTGCCGGCAAATCGAATGAAAGCCAATTAGTGCAGCGCATTTTCAAACTTCGGGAGCAGATAAACTGGTACTACCACCGCATCGAAGTCGAGCAGATGGCCCACGTTCCCGCCGCCAATGCCCGCTTGCTTCAACTCCGTGGCATTGTGGAGCAGCACGAGAAAGAGTTTCTTCGCCTTGTGCGAGAACTCCCCCCAGATGAAGCTGAAGCCGCGGGGCTGGAAGAAGTAAAACCGGTATCACTGGAGTTGACTCAAGAGACGCTGGGACCACACGCAACTCTAGTTGAATACTTTCGCGTGCGGGACGAAATCCTGGCTACAGTCATCACCGGTAACAATTTGGAAATTGTCAGCGTGACCACTGCGCCGCGCATTTCAGCAATCCTGGGCATGTTGCAACAGCAGTTTTCGCAGTTCAATCTCAGCGCGGTCCATCTTGAGCAATTTATCAAGCCGCTCTTTGCGGCAACTCAGGCAAGTTTATATGAACTGTATAAGGAACTGATCGGCCCTATTCGCGAGGCAATCAAAGGACGACATCTCGTCATAATCCCGCACGAGTCGCTCCACTGCGTGCCATTTCATGCGCTCTTTGATGGCGACCGTTACCTGATAGATTTATTTACTGTTTCACAGGCCCCAAGCGCCAGCATTTACGTGCAGTGCTGTCAGAAGCAAGCCAAGCAGACTGGGACCCATTTGATTCTTGGTGTGTCTACCCTCAACACCCCTTGCATTTACGATGAGCTACAGTCGCTCGCAACAATTCTTCCTGACGCAAAGCTGTTTGTCGGTCCTGACGCCAGCGAGATGGTCTTGAGGGAAAACGCCCTCACCAGCCGATTGATTCACATTGCGACGCACGGGTTCTTTCGCCAGGACCAACCCATGTTCTCTGGCGTCCGCTTGGGGGATACCTTCCTGACCTTATACGACCTGTACAGTTTGAAGCTGCCTGCAAGCCATGTAACTTTAAGCGGCTGTTCTACAGGTCTTAATGCAGTCACATCAGGAGATGAAATTATTGGGCTGGCAAGGGGGCTGCTATCTGCCGGAGCCCGCAGCTTGCTTCTTTCATTGTGGGACGTGAATGACAGCAGCACTGCTAAATTCATGAAGGCTTTTTACAGCAACTATGTCCACCATCAAAATGCTGCTTTGGCGCTCCAGGATGCCATGCACGAGGTAAGGCGGCTCCATCCGCACCCATATTATTGGGCCCCTTTTATATTGATGGGCGGAATATCTCTTTAAGATTTAGATTACAGAACTCTAATTTTCTTTTAACGATTCTAATGTTCCGATTGCAGAATTCTTGTGGGGCAGATGTTTCTGCTGGTCCTGGCACTCCTATAGTAATGAGCAGTTGAAAGCGGTGTCCGATTTTCAGGATACCGCTGGACGAGCCTGTTCAAGAGAAAATGCTTCAGCGGAAACAAATCGGGGACGCCGCCAAGGGGCACAGGATTCTGTTGATCGGCTGCGAGTCCTTTGCCTGCCAGGATGTCACGCAATTTTTGCATATGTCGGGCTGCACTTGCATAGCAGTATCGAGCCAGGAGGCGCTCATCAGGATTGCACAAGAGACCTTCCATGCGGTACTGATTAACCTGAGCCGCTTTGAAGCGCGACTAGAACAGATTGTCCTGACCGTCAAGAATGTTCAACCCGCTCTACTGGGTCGAATCCTGCTCATTACCGATACTGAATCGGTAAACGGAATGCATATTCTGCCGAGCATATCCAAAGAGAAGCCACTCTCGCAGCTTTGGGCCAAGCTGCAAGAGATTCTTGTTGCTGGTGAAGCTCCTAATCTCGCGCCGCCGGGCATGCAAATTCCACAGCTAACGTTTGACAGCCTCAATTCGCCAATGGCTGCCGGAATGCGCGGCTCTCCAAGGTCGGACAGGCAACTCGTTTATCTGCATAGCAACACCACCATCAACCTACTGATCCGCCTTATGGAAGGTGTTTACCGGATATCGCTGTTGGGCCAAGTACTAGATGTGAGTTTGAGGGTGGTCCATGGTCTGCCAGTGTTACTCCGTTATCAAAACATAACTCTGGCACAAACCAACACCACCGAATTTGGAGAGTTTGGACTCCAGTACGATTTCGTGGAACATGCCGGTCTTCAAATCCAGTTGGCTGAGGGCTCATGGATTTACATGCCTTTGGAGCTCACAAATTGGAGAAGAAACTCAACGTAAGGCCTGGACGCAGAGGCTTTAGCTTCACGCCGAAAATGCGCTCAACGCCATTAACCACGTTAAAAGTGAATTGGAGAAGCTAAAATGAGATATCGCAGACTGTTTGTCTTTTTATTATTTCTAGTGATTTCAGTCAGCTCAGTGCGGGCACAATCGCGAATTATTGTGCGGGACACTCTTGGAGAGCAAGCATTAAAGCTAGTATGTTCGCTGTTACACTGTACAGTCAATGAAGGTCTGGATGGTACACTCGGGTCCCTTTTTTTAGTTACGGCGCAGAATGATCTTTCTGTGCAGACCCTGCTCACAGGTTTGCTGAATCAGTTGGGGATTGTGGATGCAGAACCTGACCAGGTGCTCCAGGTGATGCAACTGGCGGCGCCAAGCAGTCTTTACGATACTACCCCAGTCAATTATTACGGGACTACCGTCTGGAATGGATATGTAGCTCAGCCGGCAGTGCAGATCATAAATCTTCCCTTGGCGCAATCAACTTATAACTTCACCGGTGCTGGAATCGTCGCTGTAATCGATACCGGCGTCGATCCCACGCATCCCGTGCTGCAAGGCGTCCTGCTAGCGGGCCGGGACTTTACCAGAAATCAAAATGGTGGGTCCGAACTGACTGACCTGAATCAATCCACCATGGCGGTTGTAAATGGCGCGGAACCGGTGCAGTTAAACCAATCCACCATGGCCGTCGTCAATAGCACCGGCAGTTCCACATTTTCGCAACCGCAATACGCTGCTTTTGGGCACGGGACCATGGTGTCAGGAATTATCCACTTGGTGGCGCCCACGGCACAGATCATGCCACTGAAGGCTTTTCATGCAGATGGCACGGGCAACCTTGCTGACGTATTGAAAGCGATTTACTACGCCCGCCAGCAAAATGCCAACATTGTAAGCATGAGTTTCGATTTCCAGACATATTCCCGGGAACTGGCGAGAGCAGTACAGCAGGCAACTGATCATGGTCTAATTTGCATAGCTTCAGTCGGCAATGATGGACAGGCGATCACTGTCTATCCAGCAGGCTTGAGTGATGTGATTGGCGTTGCATCCACAGCAAATGACGATACTCTCTCGGCTTTCTCGAATTACGGCCAGCCCCCGGTATGGCTGGGCGCTCCCGGTGAAGGGATTGTCACCACTTATCCTTTTGGCACTTACGCGGCGGGTTGGGGCACGTCCTTTAGCACGCCTTTTGTATCTGGCACTGTTGCGCTTCTTCGTAGTGTGGATACAAGCCTGAACCAAACATCGGCCGCGCAGGCCCTTTCAAATGCTGTTTATATTTCGCCAGCTTTGGGGAATGGCCGTCTCGACATCAACCAGGCTATAGCGGCATGGTGTTCTACGACTCACGAGTGTTGACGAAACTTACCCCGAGAAATAGGCCGGCAAGAACTTCTGGCATCTACGAAGAAGACGCCGGAGTGTGATGTAAAAAGAGCAAGACAATATTATATTTTCGTGAAGATCGTGAGATTGCCATCCCAGTGAGAGTTCTTGGACTTATTCTATTGCTCATGCTTGGGGCCCGTGCTTCTGCGCCTCTCCCTGAAGCCATAAAACCCGGCGAAGAGATTTTGATTCTTCCAATGAAGATTGGGACACGCGGCGGCCGCCTGGTAGTTGGTCTTCGCTCAGAACCAAAAACCCTGAACCCGGTAACAGTTCTGGATCTTCCTTCCAAAGAAGTAATAGCGCTATTGTCTGGTGATCTGATCCATACTAACGTTCTTACTCAGCAGACGGAACCAGCGCTGGCAAAATCGTGGAAGGTTTCTTCGGACGGACGGGTATATACCCTGGAACTCCGCCATGGCATTTATTTTTCTGATGGCCATCCATTTAATGCCGATGACGTGATATTCAGCTTCAAGGTATATCTGGATGAGAAGATAGGTTCACCGCAGCGAGATCTCTTGAAAGTGGGCGGCCAGCCTATCAATGTCCGCAAATTAAGTCCTTATCGAGTGGCTTTCGAGTTAGCGCAGCCTTATGCCGCTGCGGAGCGTCTCTTCGACAGCGTGAGCATTCTGCCCCGGCATCTGCTCGAACGAGCTTACGAAAAAGGTGAACTGGCACAAGCCTGGAGCCTAAGCACGAGTCCGGACGCAATTGCTGGTCTGGGCCCCTTTCGCGTCAAACAATATTCTGCAGGGCAAAGACTTGTGTTAGAAAGAAATCCGTTTTACTGGAAGGCTGATCCAGAGAAGAACCGTCTTCCCTATCTTGATGATGTAGTGTTTGTGCCAGTCACGACGGAAGACGCTGAGGCTATTCGCTTTGAGGCGGGCGACCTCGATGTAATCGACAACATTAATCCAGAAAACTACGCCATACTGGAAAAAGGCCACGCTGCAAAACATTATCGGCTGGATGACCTGGGGCCAGGAATGGAATATGACTTTCTTTTTTTCAATCTCAATGACCTGGGCTCTAAGCAACTTCCTGAAATTAGGCGTAAACAGGAATGGTTTCGACATGATGAATTCCGGCAGGCTGTCTCGATTGCTCTTGATCGTGAAGCAATCGTGCGGCTGGTATACCAGGGTCGCGCTTCTGCGCTGTGGGGGCAGGTTACACCTGGAAACAAACTTTGGGCCGACTCGGCGCTTCCCCATCCGGCACGATCGCTGGAAAAAGCAGAAGCTTTGCTTCGGTCGGTGGGTTTTTCTCGCAGGCCAGACGGCAAACTTATTGATGCCAACAGCAACTTGGTACAGTTCTCAATCATTGTTAATCCTAGCAACCAACAGCGCGTGAAAATGGCAACCATCATCCAGGAAGATTTGAACCGGCTGGGGATGGAGGTCCACGTGGTTCCTCTGGAATTTCAATCGCTTATGACAAGGGTATTCGACTCACTCGACTATGAGGCCTCGATGCTTGGATTGCAAAGTGGTGACGCAGATCCCAATCCTGAAATTGGCGTTTGGACTTCTGGCGGCGGTACCCACGTTTGGGCGCCAACGGAAACGCAGCCGGCGACGCCATGGCAGGCTGAACTCGATCGCCTTATGCAATTACAGACTACAATTCTGGACTACAAGAAAAGAAAAGAGATTTACGATCGAGTGCAGGAGATCATTGCACAACATGAACCAGTGATCTTTCTGGTGAGCCCAAATGTTCTCGTAGGGGCCAAAGACTCCATTGAAGCGATCAAGCCTGCAGTACTGAGACATCACCTGCTCTGGAATGCGGAGCAACTTTACTGGGATTCTTCGTTAAAAAAGTGATTATCGCTGAAAGCATGGCTGAATTCCGAGTCTGGTTGTAGTATTCGCTCCCTGGCTAAACTACAAACCCTCGACCATGAGTTTCGTATCCGGCAAAACACTCAGGAACGGGAGCATCAGGTCAGGGCGCGCCAAGCGGCTGATAGCGTTCAGTGCCGAAGCAATCGCACCTTCCTGCCAGCCAGGCAACGACGACACCTGATCGCCAACAATAAAGAAGCATGGATTGTTCGCGCCATTGACGCCCGTGCCCTGAATGATGTGGTTATAGTGGCGAACGCTGTCTTTAACGGTGTTCCACTGCGCCCAGCCTCCCTTGATGTGTGCCATGTTTTGCCATGCGATCGCGACCCCGCGGTCAAGACCCTCCGCAAACTCCTTACCAAATAGCGCCGCGCCGGCCCGTGCCTTGCGCAGCCGCTCCTCAACTGTCATGTGGCCAGCGCGCGCGGCGTTGGCCGCAAAGTTGTAGGCGCCGGTCAGCACACCCTTGCGATCATGATAGGCGTTGGAGGGATACCAGATCTGCGTGATCGGGTCGTCGGTCCATGAGATCCCGCCATAGATCGGCACCACGCCAATCTCGGACTCATCACAGGTCATTGCCGATACGCCTTTGGAATCGGTGCGAGTGTGGAACGGCTTGCCTTGCCACAAATTGCGGTCTGCCTGCCAGCCAACTTTCGTGGTGCATGCCAGGAACCGGTCAGTCTCCTCAGTGCTGGATTGCGCCTTGTAGACGGCGTGGAGCGCCTGCTTGAACTCATCTGAGAAACCACTTGCTTCGTCAGGTGCCTGCAGCCGATCTGAGAGAATCTTTTCAAGGAAAGGAATCGCGAGATTGCTGAAGCAGTAATCCGCACGAAACGGTTCCTCGTGGCCCGTGGCGGAGATCACGAACTGGCCGGTACTCTGGTCGTAGTCGATGCTTGTTACCGGACTGTTCAAGTGCACCACCGCACCAAGCATCGCGACTTGCTGACTGAAAGCGTGCTGGACCTGATCCATGCCTCCAACGGGCTGGAACAGGGTCGGCTGCCACAAAAAATCGAGGGGTTGATAGAAGCGGGTCTTCTTCCAATACTCCGACGCGAGCAGCCGATTGAGATTAATCGCCTCGGCGATCTCGCCGGGCCTGACTCCAGCCAGCTCTGTGAAGCCCGCGCGATCAGAGACATCCACCGTGTCATCCTGCCCAGGCTCGCTAGTGCCGACGACATAACGTCCGTCTGGGGTCAAATCGCCGAAGGTCACCATCAACGAACGCAATTGCTCGATGCGATTCTTATCCTCCGCGGAAGCTCCGAGCAGTTGCGCGGCGTTTTGGTATACCATCTCGGCGATCCAGCCGCGCGTGTTATGGGTAAGTTGGCGGTTGACGACCGGCTTGTCCCCTTCAGGACCACCCTTCATCTGAGTCAGGTTCGATTCGCTGGCCATGACATAAATTTCAACCGCGACCCCGAAGCGCCGCAGGTAGTCAAGCAGGAGTTTGTGGCTCGACGGGATGCGTCCTGGCCCTGTGTTGAGATATGGCTCACTATCGCCGACTGGATGCTCGAACCGCACCACTTGTGTTTCGCCTGGCGAGCTATAGAGATCGCTGCTTTTGTCTTCAGTCAAGGTGTCACCGGTGCGGAGGGTTAGGCAGCGTCCACCGGTGCGGTCGCGGGCTTCCAGAATAGTTACCTTAACGCCGCTGTTGTTGGCGAGCAACTCGTATGCGGTCGTCAGCCCGCCGACTCCGGAACCGATGACCACGACGTGCTTTCCGTTGAGGCTGTTTCGCGCGATCGCGCTGGGATCGTAGGCGACTTTCATCTGAGCATTGGTGGCACGGTCTAGCGCCGCCCAAGCCCGCGCAGATCGGTGGTGAGTTAGATATTCGCGACGACTTTCGTGCATTGGAGGGTCCTATCTAGTTTTCAGGGCGCAGAATATGTGGATATTCCTTCGCGCCAAGTAGTTCGAGCAGAGAATAGTGTCCCAATTTGGGCTTCTCAAAGTAGATTCGGGGGAAGGCTCGATCTTCTTTTCTAAATATACCGGAGCGCTCCGCCCTGTTTCTAATAAGAAATTTCTTAGGAATTTTCGGTAAGACGGAAATTATTTTTTAGTCCGTACAAAAGAATAAATTTAGAGTTAGGATTCTTTCGCAGTTTTCCCAATCAATCACGAAATTCCAAAATGACATCCTGTATTCAGGTTCCTTCCCAGACCTGACAGGCAGGTTTATCAACAGAAGCGGTCCTTAAAAAAAGGAGACCATGATGCTTGCACTTCTTAAAAGACATCGGGTTGTAAGTCTTAGAGTATTTGTTCTAGTAGTCGTATTTTGTGGTGTACTGGCTGGCGCTTTTACTGCAATGTCTGCGCAAAACCCCGTGTTCAGACCGGGAATTGATATCGCTCAACCTAAGCTGCTCAACGGATGTCCAATCGCAACAGATCCAGGCTGCTTTTATCCACTCAAAGACGTACTAGCCTCCGGCGGAGATTTCTGGACCACGCCATTTCTTCCTTTCGATCCAACAACCGGTCAGGGTGATGGTTACGGAGAAGGCGTGAATGGTCCACGCGCGGCGCAGCGCCATGTTTTCAATAATCGGGTGCCAAACTATCCTTATCTGCGCCTGAATGGGTTAGATTCCCAAAGCTGCTTTGAATGCCATAACTCCATTGGCAGCGCCAGCATAGACGCGCGGGGAGCATTGATGAGAAAGGCCCCGGGCACCGCTGGTTCAGCTGGAAGCAATAGCAACGCGTTTATCAACCCTCTTTATCCAACTCCGCAAACACTTTTTATTCGCAACCCTCCAGCGGTGTTTGGCAGCGGATACACGCAGGCAGTCGCGGAAGAAATAAGTATTGATCTTTTCGTTCAGAGAGATCAGGCGCGTGTTGCGGCAAAAAAGCAGCCTAACAAGCCCTTCCAGCAGGCGCTCAACGCAAAGGGCGTGAACTTTGGCACTTTCACCACAACGTATATTCCAAACTCACAAGCCAAAGTGGTAATTAACACTCCCAGTTGCAAGCCAGGCAATGATGCTAATTGTGCTTGCAAAGCGGGAGTTGACGCTCCATTGAGCATCGGAGGTCAGAACGGATTCACTGACGATCTTACCAGGCTCGACGGTGTTTCTTGCGATCTGGTTGTGCGCCCGTTTCAATGGAAGGGTGTTGCTTCCAGCCTAAGGCATTTTGTGCGGGACGCGCTGGATTTCCATTTCAGCATGCAGGCCTTTGAAAAAGTCGCGTTTTGCGATTGCGATCGTGATGGCAAAGGCAACCAGAAGACCGGCCCTGAAGTCACGATTGGCCAGGTAACTGCCATGACTTCATTTGTAAGCATGACCAGGCCGCCGGTGCAGACGCCGCTTTCAGAAAGCGCAAAACTCGGGGAGCAAATATTTTTTGGCAAGCATTCCGGCCTCTATCAGAACATGTGCGCCAACTGCCACATGGGACCGATGAAGCTCTATACGCAGTATGTATTGATTGAAGCGCCCACGAACCCAAATGACGAAAAAGCGCCAACGATCAACCCGGACATCCCTTCAACCTGGCCAATTTCGGCCGCATCCTGCCCGAACGGCGTGCCGTCCAGTCCGTCTGTGTGCCCGTCTGAATCCTCATATTCAGCTTCAAACATTAAAACCGTAATCTCAACAAAGAACCATGGATCACTGATTACACCCACGGCATCATCATTGCAGCTTCCAATTGTGCGCCGGTACAAAGCCAACCTTCAGAATCTGCATGAAGAAAACCTGCTGCAAAACTCTATTCAATCGCCTGAAGGTGAAGGCACCTTGCTGAAGAAACTAAGGGCTCCATTTTCGGCGAATAAGAGTGTGTCGCCAACAGCGGAACTTAATGCTGGAATCGTGGGGCAGGATTATGTGATCCCGCTCAATCCGCCGGACTCGGCAGTAACAGATTTTCAATTGCCGCGCCTGCCGGTAAATTCAGACAACACCGTGGATGTTCCTTTATTCAGCGACTTGAAAAGGCACAACATGGGCAAGATTCTCTCTGATCCACTGCCGCCGTTGCCTGCCCAGGGCACTGACGTAGCGAACATCATCAACGTTCCTCAGGAATTTCTCACGCGTCCTTTGTGGGGCGTTGCCGATACAGGTCCGTGGCTGCATGATGGTCGTGCAACCTCACTGCGCCAGGCAATTCTGTTCCATGGCGATTCATCCACCGGAGGCGGAAGTGAGGCGGCGCCGGTGATTGATGCGTTTGAAAAACTTTCTTTACAACAACAACAGGCAGTAGTCGATTTCCTTTTGACGTTGCAGTTGCCAACGCCGGGAAGTCACTAAGGCCCATCGCATTGCCATTGGGACCGCGTAAACCGCGGTTCCAATGCAGTGTGTTGCTGCAAGTCTGTCTTCAGCAGCTCTTTCGCTGCACATAACTCCTCGCAATAAATCTTCATTGGCAATATTGAGGTTTGGATGGCAAATAACGCACATTATGACGTAATTGTGGTTGGCGGCGGGCCCATAGGGCTCTCTACTGCATATCATTTGAGCAAACGCAATACCAGGACTCTGGTTTTAGAACAATTTACTTTTTTCAATCAACTCGGCAGCTCCGCCGGTGTTTCACGGCAGTTCCGCATTCCTTATCCTGAAGAGTACATGGTGAAGCTGGTGAAACAATCCATTCCTTTTTGGGATGAGCTTCAGTCTCTTACGCCTACTCTGCTGCGTGACAAAGTTGGAACACTTTGGTTTGGCGATCCCACCGTGCATTCCACGGAAGGCAATATTGGGGAGGCTGAAAAAGCGTTGAAGGCTGAAAACGTGCCTTATACAACTCTGACTTCCGCTGAAATAGAGCGCAAATATCATTTCCAAAATCTGCCTTCCACTTATACTGGCTTGTTTCAGCCTGACGGAGCAAGCATTGATCTGAAGGCCACGATACAGACTCTATACAACTGGAACGTGGCTTCACCAGTGGTGGAGATAAAAGACCAGGCTCCAGTAACACGCATTGTGCAGCGGCAAAATAAATTTGAAGTCACTACGCCGCTTGGCACTTTCATTTCAGAAAAAATTGTTCTGACGCCGGGACCTTACGCAAACAGCATTTTTCATCTGCTCGATTTCCATATCGCAGCCACCTACTGGAACATGGCTTCTGCTTTCTATAAAAAGACAAAGCCTGACATTCAATATCCAACCTGGTTTGTTTTTCAAAATCCTGTAGGAGAAAACGGTAATCAGTTTTATGGCTTTCCTGAAGTGGACTGGAATTATCCCGGCTACATCCGCGTGGCCTCAGATTTTGTGATGAAGGCGCTGGACTCTCCGGAGCAGCGCACTTTAGTCCCGAATCCTAAGGAGCTGGCATTCACCGCAGAGTGGGTCAAACAGCACATGACCGGACTGGAGCCAGTGCCCGAGTTTACATCTACGTGCCTGGTGGCCCTCAGCAAAATTCCTAACAAGGAGCTTTTGATTGAGTTCGCGCCGCCGTATGTGCCCAACAATAAAAACATTGTGCTTTATGCCACAGGCTGGGCCGGCAAATTTGTCCCGATCCTTGGCAAGATCTTGTCAGATTTGGCCCTTGATGGCAAAACGCCATTCGATATTTCGCATTTCGCCACTGGCCATCTTTATCTCAAGCCGCTTAAGTAATTCTCGAAAATTAAAAACGCAATTATCAGCAAAGGACATTCACAATGGAAAAGAAAACATATTCAATTTTTGGTGCTGGCGCTGCAGGTCTTTATACGGCATGGAGACTGCTCAATGGCAAAACTAAAAGTCAAAAAGGCAAAGCCAGGCAGCTTGCCAAAGGCGATACGCTTGAATTGTTTGACTGGGGCAAGTATGACTTCTCCAGGAAAAATTCTGGAACACGCGAGCCAGGCGCACGCGTCTGCACCTGGCATTATCAGAATGACAAAACTAAATCTTATGTAGAACTTGGCGGCATGCGCTATTCAAAATGGGACTCCAAGGCCAAAGACGCCAATAACGGTGTGGCCCCCGGCCATCGTGTGGTGACAACGGTCATCTCCGAGCTTGGTCTGGACAAGTATTCGGTGCCCTTTTATGAATCCACCAATCCTTTATTTTATTTGCGAACAAAGAACCTTTATCTGAACAGCGTTACCTCAACTAATCCAGCGCCTTACAATGTCGACCACTTTGGTGCCGCAGCTTCTCCTGACCAGGGCTTTTCCATTGTTGAAGGCCTGTCTGTAACCAGCACCACCGGCCCGCAGACTCGCGCTGAATGGGACAAGTTTTACCAGACTGGACGCATCACTGCGGAACTTCCTGAAACTTCTGTTTTTCAGAAAGGTGAATTTCTTAAAGATATTGGCTACTGGAACCTGATGTATGACCAGTTGGGTTCAGAGGGCTTCAATTATTCATCGGATGGAAACGGATATTCTTCGAACGTAATCAACTGGAATGCTGCCGTGGCGTTTGAAGCCAATAATGAATTCACTCCGGGCAATCAATACAGCACCATCACAACTGGTTATTCTGGAATGTTCACCGCTCTGTTTGAAGCCGTTGAGAAACTTGCCAAAGAAAAAGGCATCCAGTTCAAATATGCTCCCGATACGCGACTTCGCTCCATTGTGAAAAAAGGCAATCTGATCCATTACACGTATGCGACACGTAAAAAGCCATGGGTAAAAGCAGGCAGCAGCACCACAAATGCCGCGTGGCTGGCCATGCCGCGTTATTCCATTGAGCTTGTGGCGCAGGCAAATCGCTTTGAGGCGGCGGAAGGACTGGATGTGCTGAATGACCGAAAAGTCACTTTGTATCTTGAATCAACCATCATGCAGCCTTCTTATAAGGTAGGGATGTTTTTCGACACTCCATGGTGGCTTACTGCGGCTTATCCTGCACAGCTCATCAGCTATGTGGTGACGGAAGACGTAATTCTGAATTTGAAAAAAGAAGGTTTCCCTGAAAAATATCTCAAATCACTGGCGACACTGATCGGAACGCCATACACTCCAGCCGACGCTTTCATTCAAGTTGTGCAGGAACTTATCCAGGAGCGGCTAACGGTTGTGCAGGAAGACCAGTTGTTGACTGCGGCATTGCGTTACACCATTGGCCCCAGCGTAACGGACACCCCGATACGCCAGTCTGTCTATTTTGGAAACAATGCACAGAACCAGACCGGTGAGGCGATTTATGGAATGCTTGCCAGTTATGACGACGAAACCTTTACGAGTTTCTGGCAGGAGTTGGAACTGGGCCCCGGAGAACAGCGGCATGTTCCAATCTCTGAAGACACTCAGCCCTTGCAAGGTCCGCGCAAAGTTCCGCCAAAGATGATAAAGATGCTACGCAAGCAGCTTGCGGAACTTCACTACGGGCCAAACTCGGATTACAGCTACGTGCCTGAACCGAAAGAAGCAGCTTACATGGATTGGTCCTTGCCGCCGTTCAATGCGGGTTACCATGCATGGGCGGCGCACTATGACATTGCTGATGTACAGCAAAAAATCCGAAAGCCTTCGCAGCTCATTAAAGGAGCGGACGCCGATATTTTCATTGTGGGCGAAGCTTATTCCAATGACCAGGCCTGGGTTGAAGGAGCTTACTGCACGGCGGAATCAGTGCTGAATGACTTCTTTGATATTGAGCCGATCATTGACAACACGAATTATCCATTCATTTGTAAGCTGAAATAGTTTTATTATTGCCTTCCACGCGCGGGTCGGCTAGCGAAGATCCTTAGGAGCTTTCTAGCCGGCCCACGGAAATCGATTGCGGCTGGATTTGTCGCATACGGAGATATATTCTGTAGCAACTAGTGAGAGCTGCCATCGCTAGGACTGCTCGGTTTCTTTGAATTCTCTAATGATGCAGATCCCATTGATAATCGAGCAGGCTCGGAGTATTGTGGGTGGCGACCTCAGAAGATGCAATGAGCGAACGTCTGAAAGAAATCGCTGTAAATTGGATTCAGCATTTTTTCTCACCTGCCTGCTATGCCGCTGCCATTTTGATACTGGTAAGATTCGTGGTCGAGCATAGACGAGTGTGGCTGTTCCGGCCTGGTGTCCCTTCTAACTTGTCTGCTTGGTGTAACGCTAGCGATGTCGCTGATCGCCCTCATAGGTCGATATCTGATTCAAGCAGAAGGCGAGTGCGTATCCAGTTCTATCTATCCGATGTCGGGCATGGGCAATGGCCACGGCATTCATCTTTAATTCGATCATCTTGTAATTCGTTCATCTTTAATTTGTTCGTCTTTACTAATTACTGTTCCCGATTCCTGGAAACCTTCTGTTGCAAAATAAGAAAACAAGCACGAGGAAAGGAAAGTCTATGGACCATCAGATATCCATTAAATCAATGAAGTACAACCCCGCCAGCATTACCATCAAAAAGGGTGATACCGTCACGTGGAAAAACGAGGATGGCATGACGCACACCGCCACGGCGCCCTATCCAGTCAAAGAACCCTACAAATGGAATACCGGTGACATGAAAAAAAACGTCAGCAAATCCGTGACTTTCGATGACCCCGCCTGGGCTGGAACCTATGGCTGCATCTACCACTCGAACATGAAGGGTGAAATCAAGATCGAGTAAGTCTCTTCCTGGAGCTAGACTGCCGCGGTTCGGAAGCCTGGCCGCCGGAAACCTATCCTACCGCTATTTTGGCTGCGCATGGGGCGCAGAGGCTGTGGTTTTCTGTCTTTGGAGACGGAAGCCGCAGTCCTCTCGCCTATGAAATTACGCTCTTGCACATGAAAGGAGATTCCATCCCATGAAATTCATGATCGATCAAGGGAAGGCCTTGATTGTCTCTCGCCAGATTCCGCCGGACGAACCAGCCGGTAAGCCGGGCAATACCTCAAGGTGGCGTCGCGGGCGATGGCTTGTGGTCCCATGTCTTATGGCCAGCCTGGCGCTGCCGGGTCTTTCTCAGTCGCCCAAGCCTCCTGAATTTAAAAACCCTGAAGATGTCTGGTATGACGGCGGAAATCTTGAAGTCACGGCGTCAAAGAAGGCAATCGAGTGGGACGGGCATCACGGTGTCCAGACGAATGTTTACAGCGCACGCTACAAAGAGAAGGACTATCCAGCATCGTATGCGCCGCCAACAATCCGGATGAAATCCGATATCACGTTGCATCTCAAACTTACAAGCGCGATCGACTACAAGGGAGCGCAACCTCCTTGTGACGAACCACATCATCAGTACACCAACCTCCACTATCACGGTTTTGAGGTCAGCCCCAAGGCGCCGCAGGACGACGTTATAACGATCAAAGTAACTAATCAGCCGTATCAATATGCAGTGGTGCTACCGCCCGGTCATCCGGAAGGGATGTTCTGGTACCATCCTCATCCCCACGGATGCAGCTTTTTTGAAGTGAATGGCGGGCTTTCCGGAATACTGATTGTAGGAGATATCCTGAAGAGCCAATACCCTGAACTGGCAGGCATCAAGGAACGGATCCTGTTGCTCAAAGATGGCGACCCCAGGCCGCAGGGAGGACAAGAGTTGGAACGGCGAGTTCTCCGGATGGCTGAGCATCCTGATGAGCCCGCGGAGCCTGATCCCATCACCGTGAATGGCATGTCGAAGCCCGTCATCGCGATGCAAACCGGCGAGAAGCAGTTTTTCAGGATCGGAAACGTGGGTGCGGATTCCTTTGTCAAGCTGGCCATCGATCCTCCAGTCAAGGCCAGGATTATTGCGGTTGACGGAATGACTACGGACAAAGGGCTCTTCCTGCCTTCTGAAGGGTGGCTTATGCCGCCTGGATCACGGCTTGAGATGGTGGTGGAGGCTTCTGCGCCAGGAACTTATAAGATCATCTCAAGGGAGGTGCCCGATGCGTTTGCACCGCCTCCCGATACACTCCTGGCGACGATTGAGGCTACGGGCAGCCGAATGCTCAAAGCCAATCGCCTGTCTATGCAAGCCCTTGACCAGGGGCCAAAAGCCCGTTCAGCTTACTATCCCCAGATGGAAGAGTTTCAAGCTCCCGCCGCCCCCGAGGGATGCGATGTTCACTCCAAGCCTCTTCCGGATCCTAAGTTTGAAGGCTGCACATTTGTGTTTGGTCAAGAGGGCGGCAAGTTCCTGATCAACGGCAAGACTTACGATGAAAACGTGACTGACGTGAGTTGCAAAATTGGACGCGACAGAGTCTATGACTGGACACTTTGTAATGACACTGGAGAACACCACGCGTTCCATATTCATCAGATTCATTTTGATATCGTTGACATCAACGGCAAGCCCATAGATGCTCCGGTGCGCGATGTTGTCGATTTGCCGCCGCAAATTGACGAAGATCACCCGGGCAAGACTCGCATAAAAATGTCTTTTCAACATGACTATCTGGCGGGAAAATTTGTATTCCACTGCCACATGCTGACCCATGAAGACAAGGGCATGATGATGAATATCGAACTCGTACCCTGAGGCGGTGCAGGGTGCCCATGAGGGCGCCCTGCTTCGTGATAAGCATGGATCGTGAAATGTGGAGTGCTTGCCTCACCGTGGCATGGCGATATTATTCCAAACCTCTTCTCGATAATCAGGAGACTGCGCGCAGGTTCTTCCGGAAGCGATCGGGATCGCCATCGGGCAGGAGAGTCTCAATTGCATCGTGGGTCTTCCTCCAGACGGGGATGGCGCGTACAAGCAGACTGCGCCCCTTGGGCGTCAGATTCATGATTCGGCTGCGGCGGTCCGCCGGATCCACTGCGATCTTAAGCAGACGCCGGCGCTGCAATGGCTTGAGGGCTGCAGTCAACGTGGTCCGGTCCATTCCGAGTAGAGAAGCTACTGTCCCCATGTCTGGTGGCTTAGGACGGTTCAAGGACATCATCAACGAGAATTGGCCGTTGGTCAGTCCGATTGGGCGCAGCGCATCATCAAAGCGGCGTGCCAGTGCTCTGGCCGCGCGTTGCACATGAACGCACAGACAGGTGTCCCGGACCATGAGCGTTGTCTCGAACATTGGGCCCTTAACCGTTGGCATATATCAAGATAATATTGATATCAACATACCTTGCCAAGTACTGTTTTGCCGTGTATGTTGAATCAACATATTTTCACTTTTCGACTTCGGAGAAACATCCATGCAGGCGAAGAAGAAGATCGGCGCATTCGCACTGAAAAGTATCGCATTGGTTGTCGTGATGGCCACGGCGCGGTATGCGATGGCCCAGGATGCTAAATCGCTGTATCCCAGTATGGCGCCTCTTGACCAATATCTGATGGAGAATCGGAGTTCTGAAATCGCGCTGGCGCGGAGTGCGGCGCCGAAGTCCATCTCGAGCGATGCTGAGGTCTTGGTTCTAGGACGCCATGGTTACGAAACTGCAATTCACGGAAAGAACGGCTTTGTGTGCATAGTGGAACGTTCCTGGACTGCTCCAATCGATAATCCGGATTTTTGGAATCCCAAGTTGCGTGGCCCGATCTGCTTTAACGCTGCAGCTGCACGGTCCTACCTTCCACGCACAATCAAAAAGACGGACCTGATACTGGCTGGACGCACCAAAACTCAGATGATCGAGGCAATCGCCGCCGCAATCGACAAAAAGGATTGCCGGCAATGGAACCCGGGGCTATGTGCTACATGCTGTCAAAGCAAGGCTACTTAAGCGATCATGACGGACACTGGCATCCGCATCTCATGTTTTTCGTTTCCCAGGCCGACCCTGCGGCATGGGGAGCGGACCTGCCGGGCTCTCCTATCATCGCGTTCAACGATACCTGGGAGCGGCTGACTACGTTCCTGGTTCCAGTGCGACAGTGGTCGGACGGAACGGCCGATCGCTACGGGACACGACGCCAAAAATTGCTGGCTATTACAGCTTGCTGCTTAGTTGTGTGCTCGAAAGCAGAGGAGTTTGGTTCTTGGGCCAGGGGGAACTCGAACGCAAAAATTGATCGCATTGCTCAACCGACATGGGACGAGAAAATAAATAACCCTGGACGAAATCACATCCGAGTCGCCGCAGAACCTCAAGTTCGGCGTCCGTTTCCACCCCTTCGGCTACCACGCGCAAGCCGAGTTGCCGCGCTAGAGTAACGATCGCCTGCACAATCGCGCCATTGCCAGACTGGACATCCAGGGATGGATCAAGGTTACGAATGAACGATTGATCTATTTTAAGAGTATCAATGGGCAGATTTTGCAGATATTTCAACGACGAATAACCAGTTCCGAAGTCATCGATGGCAGAGCTGACCCCCAATGCGCGCAGTTCGGTCAACCGGCTGGCGGCCTTTTCGCAATTCTTCATGACCACGGTTTCGGTAAGTTCAAGCTCAAGGCATGAGGGCGGCACACCATTTCTCGCTAAAGCATCAGAGATGGTCTCCATCCAATCCTGGCGTTCGAATTGCAGAGTGGAGACATTCACTGCGACACGCAGACTTGAATGACCTCTTCGATGCCACACTGCCAGCTGACGGCACGCCTCATTGAGCACCCAGTTGCCAAGAGGGACGATCATACCGGTTTCTTCAGCGATCGGAATGAACCTATCCGGGAAGATCATGCCTTTCTTGGGGTGGTTCCAGCGCAGCAATGCCTCAAAACCAACGAGCTGGCCGTCTGCAATGAATTGCGGCTGATACTCTAAATGAAGTTCGCTATTTTCCAGTGCATGGCGCAGGTCGCCCATCAGTTCCAGGCGCTCGTGAAGATGTGCATTGATTTCCGGAGTGAACACCTGAAAGCCATTCTTGCCGTTGAACTTGGCATGGTACATGGCGGTATCCGCATTTTGCTGCAGCAGTTCAGGTTCATTGCCGTGCTCAGGGTAACAGCTAATACCAATGCTGGCGCTGATGGAATGCTCGCGCTCGGCAATCATTAACGGCTTGCGCAGAATTTCCAGGCAGGTGTTAGCCACCTGGAAAGAGTCTCTTGACTTATGTAAATCGCTGAGCACCAGGCAGAACTCATCACCGCCGATGCGGGCCAGCGTATCTGTTCTGCGGGTAATCGAACGCAGGCGTCGTGAGACTTCGATGAGAACCTGGTCGCCGCATTGATGCCCGACAGTATCATTGATGTATTTGAAACCATCCAGATCAATAATTAAGACAGCGAGTTGTGATTCATGCCGGTTCGTATAGGCGATAGCTTGTTGCAGGCGGTCTTCAAGCAGGAAGCGATTGGGCAATCCGGTGAGAGCATCGTGCTGTGCCTGATAAGACAGGCGGTCAGTCAGTCGGCGATGTTTAATGGCAATGGAAGCCATGTCTCGCGCCATTTCAACCCTGCTGCGGTCCTGGAGATGCGGCTGACGATTCTCGCGAAAGAAAACCAGTATTAGGCTAACCAGCACGCCTGCAGGATCCAGCACGGGGGCGGACCAGCAAGACTTGAGACTTAACAGCCGGGCCCATTCTCGCAGTCCGTCCTCGGGACCGCCGCTGGCAAAATCCTCGATGAAAACTATTTCCCGCGCATTTGCGCTGGAGCCTAACGAATAGGCAATATCTTCCAGCCGGAAACCTTCCAACGCGGTCGCTACTTCTCTGCTAAGGCTGCTGGCGGCCACCTGGCCAAACCGCCCCGGCTTGGTCAGAAGAATCGCGCAAGAAGAGCCGGGAAGCTGGTTTTCCAGAAGCCGGATGAGATGGTTAAGGCTTTCATCCAGGGGCTGGTTTTGGGTAATGGTCTCCAGAAAGTGACGGCGTTCCAACTCCAGTTGCTCAGCACGCGTTCGCTCGGTAATGTCTGCGGCCAGCAACAGTGCTGCCGGCCTGCCCTCCCAGCTGATCTTCCGCAGCGAGAGCTCGACATCAAATACAGTACCGTTCTTGCGCCGATGTTGCGCCTTGCAAGGCATTCCGTTGTAGGCCGGGGCAAGCACCTCACTCACATTCTGGCCCGCATCCAGTGCGGGCAATTTCAAATCCAGAAATTCACGGGTCTGGAAACCGTAAGTGTTCACTGCCGCCTGGTTTACTGCGAGAAAAGATAAAGTTTCCAATTCAAAAACAAAGGTGGGCTGGGGATTGCTTTCAAACAATAGTTCATACCGGTGCTCACTCATCGCCAGTTCCCGCGCTTGCGCAGAGAATCTGCGGTCTACGAGCGACGTCAACACCACCGTTCCCAGAATAACCAGCGTTGCAAGAATTACTGCGGAGTTTCCGAGAACGGAAATATCCAGCGCATTGGACAAGTCAGGAGTCTGGTCCACAGGCATGAATGTAACTGCCGCCATGCCGGTATAGTGCATCACTGGTATCGCCAGCCCCATAATCACCGAGCTGATAATCTTCAGCAACCGCTCCGACTTTTCTTCCCGGAAGTGAAATGTAAGCCACAACGCGGCAAGAGAGACCACAATCGCGAGTATTCCGGATAAAGTCCATAAGCCGTGATGATAGTGGTGCATGGCGGAGAGCCGCATCGCTGCCATGCCCGTGTAATGCATGGTCGCGATTCCTGCCCCCATCAGCAAACTTCCAACGACAATTCGAAAGGTGGTGAGTTGCTGGCGGCTAACCACAAATAGCGCAATAAAGGATGCGAAGATTGCGGCGAGCAGGGAAAATGCCACTGTGGGAACGTGGTAATAGACGGGGACGGGCAGCCGGTATGCGAGCATTCCGGTGTAATGCATTGACCAAATGCCGGTTCCCATGGCACACGCGCCGCCCAGGAGCCACGCCACACGAGCAAAGTTCCGGGCTGCAGTCACCCGTCCCGCTAATTCCAGAGCTGCATAGGACGCAAATATGGCGATGATCACAGAAAGAATCACCAGCCGATAATCATAGGTCGCATGGATAGGCATAACAGGGCTCATTCGGTTCCTAAACCGGTGAGGGTGGATATCATCAATATTTTGCGTTTCATTTGTCTTGTCAGCAAGTTACCGCCGTACCGTGACATGCTTATCCCTGCTTTTTGAAGAGTGACGAGCAGAGATACAAATTTCACCCTTGGCCGAGACCGGAGCCGCCTCGCGTTGAATTTGCAGATACGGCTAAATTTGGATTGGCGGTTGAGAATTGTGTACGTAATGCCGCCAACTTGGCCAAGTTGGCGCAGCAATTGGCGCCATTCTTGACCGGCAGCATCGCGGCAACCACTTTAGACAGTGCCGCTCTAACCAGGCATAAGCTCCCAAATGCACGATGCCGTCCTGGTTCTGGACAAGTTCCTGATACTCGAATCAATCTTGGTTTAGGCTGTTTTCTTTTTCTTCCGTTCGGCCCAACGCTTTTTCATGGCCTGGCCGATCTTCCGACGAGCCGCTGCCGACATGTGCCTTTTCCGTCTCCGCCCATCCGGCTTTCCTGATAACGTTAGGCTTTTGGTTTGCCTTCCTTGTAATGCTGCAAGTGCGCTGTTCAGTCGGTCACGTTCGGCTTCCAGTTCGGCGATGATTGCGGCTGTGTCCAATGGTTTCTGCTCCTGAAGTTAACTGAACCCAATTTTACAAGACAATTCTCGATCATAATTTGATCTTTTCCCGTTTTGGTATATATCCAGAAGATATTTTCGATGTTCTGCCAATCACCGCTCCACAACGGATGCACTTTATAGATGTCAGTTCCAGGACTACCTTCCCCTGCACCCGCCCAGCAAGAGAGAACGTTGCCGAATGTTTAAATTGTCCGGAGATGAAAAAGTAATCAATTCTAAATCTCCACTCAAAGAAAAGAGCGGAATAACAACTTGTTCCGAGTGCTCCCAAATCGCGTTTCGGGTCTTCATCTTGCGTTCTTCAAGTGGGCAGCGGGAAGTCGGATTGTGCGGCGGGCACTACAGAGAAGCATGTGTAGCATATCCAGAAATGCGCGTATCGAGTTCTTAATCGACCTTTAGTCAAAATCATTCTCAGCGCCAGGAGCAGCAATCTCTTGATTGGTGGTGGCCGTTTTCAAATCGGCAGCAACCAGAGTCAAGGCAAAGCACAAGTGCATCGGCCCGACTTGCTGAGAGAGGCAATAGATAATTTGAAGTCATTCAAATAGCAAGTAGCGCGTATTTCCCTCGTAAGGAAATAGTATTCATAAGCTGGCAGCTAAATTATTTCTTATTGCTTTAGTTTTGTTAAGTGTCGTTCCGTAAATGCGATTTTCTCAATTCGCATGTTGCTTAGCATCGACCTGCGTGTACACTTTTTCCCCAATGTCGCTCGATATTGATATTAGTGACGGAGATGAAATCGTTGCGTGCGTGGCTTGCGCTCCTGGCGATGGGCCTTGCCTGGTGTGCGGACAGATCCCTTATCGTTTGATCTGCATTCGCAAGCACAAATGCACAAGAGGATGTGTTTCTTTGCGGAAAGCATTATCTGGAAATGCTAAACTTACGCCCCGATCTCTCGGGGCTCGACTCGGGCTTTTATCAATGATCCAGACCCGAGCCTGGGAGTGCAGAACAAATTAAAGACGCGTTATGGTTTCTACAGTAGAGCGCCATCTCATATCTAATGCAAGCCTGCTACACCAGCGGCGCTTCGCGGCTGGGACATGGGTGCAGCAACAGTCCATGTTTCCGTGGAAGGGTCATAAATTTCAGCAGAGGAAAGAATCGTCGATCCTGTTCCCTGGCCGCCTGCGACCAGAACTTTTCCGTTCGACAACAGCAGTGCTGCGTGGTCAAGCCGGCTCACAGTCATCGGCGCTGTCAATCGCCACGCTCCTGTTACTGGATCATAGATCTCGGCAATATTGATCGGATTCGCGGTAATGGAAGTACTTCCGCCTGTTAACAGTACCTTGCCGTTACCAAGCAGGGTCAAAGTGCCGCCGATCTGCTTGCTCACCAGTGGGCCACCGGGCTTCCAGGTTCCTTGAGCAGGATCAAACAATATTGCCCCTGCGCCGTCTCTGGTAACTGCCAGCACATTATTATTAGCCAAAAGCACCAATGGACACGTCACACCTTCACAAGGCTGGGAAAGAGCGCCTGTTGTTGTCCAAGTATTTGTTTGAGGAGTGTATATCTCACAAGTCGCTATCACAATTATGTTGGCATCACTCCCGCCGCACGCAAGCACGCGGCCATCCTGCAGCTGTACAGATCCCTGCAACTGATTGTTCTGCCCTACATTGCCATGTACTGTGTGCAAAGGCGCCACGGTGCCCCAGCTATTTGTTTGCGCATCATATATCTCTGCCGATACGGAAACGGTACCAAAAAATTGTCCAAGAACGTTGGGGCCTTCGCAACCGCCGGCGCACCCGGCAATCACCATCGCATTACCATTATTCAGGGCAACCATTCCGTGCTGGTCGCGTCCAAAGGCCATCGAATTTGTGGCCGTCCACTCGTTGGTGCCGGGATCATAGATACTTGCCGCATTAGTTGTGATGCTCTTATCGCTACATCCTCCTCCGGACAGCAAAACTTTTCCGCTGCCCAATAAAGCAGTATTAGAAGCGCACAATCCCCCAAAATTGATCGGCGGAGAGTTTGGAATAACGTTGAGTGTCGGTGTCCAATTTCCGGCCGCAAGATTGAAGACTTCTGCTGTATTAGTCCAGGTTGTGGGATTAGTCTGCCCCGCAGCCAACAATACGCCGGTCATTGGCGCCATTACGGTCACAATCGCACTGGAAGATTTGCCCGGGTCAGCAACGCTGACCGCTGTTAAAGTGATGGTGGTCGGGAACGGCACCACCAAGGGACCGTTGTAAACCGCACTTGTAGTATTCGTTGGGTTGACCGTGCCCAGCGATCCGTCGCCGCCTGGAAGGCCATCTACAAACCAACTTATGTTTTCGTTCGGTTGACCTGCGCTTTGCAGAATTGCGTTGAGCTTAAGCGTGCCGTTCGTTTCAACTGCACTGGACGATGGCGGTATTTGAAGACTAAGCAGGATATCGCTGGCTATTGTAACTGGGCTGCTTGCTGTCTTATTTGAGTCGGCCTGACTCGTTGCAGTTACCGTCACATTTGCCGGAGATGGCAATATTCCCGGAGCTGTGTAAAGCCCGCTACTGCTGATTATTCCCACAAGAGCATTTCCACCAACGACCCCCTCCACACTCCAGGCCACACTCGTATTGGATGAACCCGTCACTGATGCTGTGAATTGTTGTGAGTTTCCCAGGAGCACGCTTCCATTTGCGGAAGAAATAGACACAGCAACCGACTGTGGAGGCGGAGGAGTATTTGTGCTGCCACCACCGCAGCCTGAGAAGATGAGGGTCATTCCAAACGCGAGCCAGAGTACTTTGGATTGTAGATTCATTTTTGCTTTCCTCGAAAAAATCTGAGTGTTCATGTGTCTCGTTCACTGGGAAGTTCAATTCATTTATCAGGCAAACACACTGCTTGGTTACCTGCCTTTAAGTTTCAAAAAAGCCACAAGCCGAAGCTGCCTCAAATGTGGCCAGCGTCTCTTGTAGATTTGAACTTCATGGATTACATAGTGACTAGAGCATTCTCTTTGCCATTGATTGCAAGCTTGGACAAAGACCGGCGACGAAATCTTCTTTGCCGACGAAGTGTTTTAGTAATAGGGTTATTGACGAATCGACTGCGCTATGACCTCCGTGAGGTAAGCTTTTTAGCTGGGGCTTAAAACGCTCCCACTGAACTTGAATAACTCACCAGTTATTCTCAGTGAGGAACCGATTGCAGAATTGGCATAACATGGTGAAATGAAATTGCAGCTTTGAATCCCCATTTCTCAATCTATCTCTTAATCTAAGAGATACTAGGTCAGCCTACGGCAGGCAAGGTGCTGGCTTTTGAAACATAGTGTGTAAAGAAGCGTGATGCATCGGGGTTGAAGGGATATAATACGTCCGCTGTTACCGGCGGGAGGCTCCATTGGCCAAGTCTCTTACGATGCAGGCAACAACTCTTGTCCTGATCTTGATGAGTTCAACTCTACTTGCAGCTCAGAATCGCCCGCTTACAGTGTGGCTTATTCCCAGCGAGGAGGCAGAGGCAAGAGCTGGTTCGGATTCCAATGACATCACACAGGAAATACAGCAGTTCAACCAAACATTGAAGGACGGGCCTGTGCGAGTCCTAAACACTGTGCCTCCTCTCGACCAGCAACTAATTGTTTGGAATTCCGCGTTCGCAGTTCCGAACTGGGCATGGGTCAAGAATCAAACTGAAACTATCCGGGCGCTACAACGCTTCGCAACATTGCACAAAACCAGAATCAATGTTCGTTTCGTAACGTGGGACAAGGCATTCGCAAGCCTCACTCTACCCCGAACACCAGATGAGAATAATCCGCCTCCCGACGTGGTACAAATCGGAACGACCTGGGCAGCCTATTTTGCCTCAAAGGGCCTGATCGTTTCGCGGCCCCACAATGGTCTAAGGGTAGGGGCTTGGCAGCCTGTAATGGGTATTCCGTCTGCTGCACTACCTTATATTAATGATACTCGCCTTCTTTTCTACTGGAAGCGACTTCCCAGACAGGATTTGTCAGCGCCGCCCCTGGTCCTGGACACGTCGAGCTGGAAAAGTGTTCTTGATTCACTGCGCAACCAGGGTGGGCCTGAAGATCGTCTTGCATTCGCAGGCGGACTAACGCTCAACTTACTCTACGATTATTCCATGCTTGTGTGGGCAGGAGGTGGAGACTCGATCACCAGCACCAACTGGCGAGTCCATGCTGATCTGACATCCGAGAATGCTCTGAGGGTGCCCAGGCTCCTCGCCGAAGCGGCAACTGAAAAAAACGGCAGGCGTCTGTTGGCAGTACCCGAGTCCAGCCATCAAGAGCTCACGAAGGCGTTCGCTGCGGGTGAATATCGCGGAACAATCGAGCCGGCCGCCTTCATCAGCAGGTGGAAGAAAGACTTTGACAAGACCTTTAAAGGTGCCAAACGATTCTGGGATTATGCCGCCGCCGCAGTGCTTCCACAGCCCTTTCACGGCGGCAGCTACCTGACGGTCATGCCATCTCCCGACCTTTCACCTATAGCCTTTGATCTCGCGGAGTTTCTTGCGACGGATGACGAATATACAACTGTGCTTGCACGGAATGGACACCTGCCAGCGCTACGAGCTGGATATGGAATGGATGTCCTGCTCGACTGGCTGGGTGGAAGTGCTGATGAGGCCAAGCAGTTCACAAATCTTGTCCAGCAAGCAACTATTCAGGGCCGCAGTCTTCCTGATCTTCCGAATTGGCCGACGGCGATCGAAAGCACCGAGGTGCAAGAGGCCATGCAACGAGTCTGGCGGCGCATTGGCGAAGGGAACCTTAAGAGCCTGAACATTGAAGCTCATGTGGCTGAAGACACTCTGAACCTGAAAATTGACCGCGTTACCCAGTTGCGCCACTTTCTGGCACAGTTTTGGTGGCTTGGCGCGACAATGGCCTTTTGCGTTGTCGCCATTTTTGGAGTGCAGAAGCAGCGGAGTCTTACCAGGGTCAGGGTTGCTCTGGCGCAGGTCGAAGCAGCGCTGGAAAGAGAGGAAATCGCGTTAGACCAAATCCAAAAGCTGCGTGGCTTTTCCGCGATGGCACTTTTAGCCCTGGCTCGCTACCACACATCATTACGAGCCTATGAACCTGTTTCTGATGGTTTGGCAGATGCAAAGAAGCGGTCGATTATCGCGGCTGGAATCAACGGTTGGAGAAGGGGCCGCAATCTCGAAAACTGGAAGCCATCACCAATCCACGAAAGCATTTGGCGGGCCGTTCTTCTGGGTTTTGATGTAGTTATTGAACCAGACGTGTTCGAGAAGTGGGAAACCCAGAGCAAGCACAAACCACAACATCCACGCAAATTTCTTGAGGACTTAGGGATACTCAGAAAATCGAGTGTTGGCGACGAACTTGAGTCGCCCTACTTCATCGATGTCCTCGGGGAGGAAGACATTCTGGTTCAGATGCCGTTCTTGTTCGAACAGGCGCTGGCATGTTTGTTGCAGAATGCGATACAAGCTTCTGATCGTGAGTGTAATGGACGGGGGCCAAGAAAACCTATTTTGATTTCCGTTGACTCCCTGCGGGTCACAGTGAGAAACGCAGGTGACCCTTTTCCATGCGCCATCCGGGAGTTAATCAACGATTGCACAATACCAGAAGAATTTGAAAACGGCGTTTTAGCAGCTGTTCGGTCGAAAGGTGGACCAAAACCAGGGATTGGATTGACCGAAGCGTACACAATTGCGAGGCAATATTATGGTGGACTCTTAATTGCTGAAGGGCCACCTAGTATTTCTATTTGCTTGAAAGCCGAGGCCAAAGTGCAATGAGAGTGTTAATCGTGGAGGACAGCCCGCAACTAGCTAATCGTCTGGCGTCCGCATTTGAGAAGGGCGGACATCATATCCAACAGGTTTCGACACTGCATGAAGCAAGGGAAACAATTGCTACTTTTTGGCCGGAGTTTGTTCTACTCGATGCCAACTTTCCAACAAATAGTGATACCCGGGCTGAATTTAATGCTGCTGCCTTGTTGGACATTCTTGCCCATCCCGACCGCGTTGCGCCAACTGTGATTTTGATGAGTGGAGATGACAGGACGGCGTTACATTTCCATAAGATCGAGGCGTGGTTGAACACCGGCAGGATCGCAGATGTCATACCCAAAAACGTGGAAGGTGGATGGGATTTTTTGAAGGAACTTCTGGTACATCGAGTTGAAATACTCCGTCCACAGAGATTTCATCCCGAATCGGATGACACTGCCAGAAATCAGGAGTGGCTTTATCGTAATGGAATCGTCGCGCTGGAAGAGACGATGCTAAAAATCGCGAGCAGGATAAGACGCATCGTCAATCGAACGGGAAATGACACAAGTTTGCTTATCACAGGCCCCAGCGGAGCCGGCAAAGGCTTGATTGCTTATGCCATCCATGCTGAAATGCAACGAAAGACGCAGCAGAATTTGCCGTTCGTTGCGTTTCACTGCGGTACCTTTGTCGAAACTACGGTCTGCGCGGAAATTCTTGGCTACGTTAAAGGTACGTTTACCGGTGCGGAAAGTGATAAGGCTGGATGCCTGGAGAGTGCTGCTAAAGGTGTGTTGCTTCTTGATGACATACACCTTTTACCCAAAGAAGCTTATGGTGTGCTTCTGTCGGCGCTGCAGGAAAGGACATTCCGGAGACTTGGCTCCACCAAAGCGACCGGATTTGATGCCAGGGTGATTTCCACTACCAATGTGGACCTTAGCGAGTTAGACAGACATGGCCAGATGCCTGAAGAGTTTTACAATCGCATTGCCCGGGATACGATTGTCATTCCGCCCCTCGTACAGCGCCCACTCGACATTGAACCTCTCATGAGACACTTCATGACAAAACGTCGACGCCTGGATGCAAGTATTCCACGGGATTTCAGCATCGATGTGATCAGGGCCTTTCAATCATACTCATGGCCTGGAGATGTCCGCCAACTCGATAACATCATCGGCGACATCTGCACGCATTCATCTGAAAATGTGCTTTCTCTTGCCTCTCTGCTGGACCTCGATCTGAAGCATAAAGGCCAGCAAATTAAATGGAATGCCATGCCAGAAATCCAACAGGAGAGAGACCTGCTTTTGTTTCGACTCGGCTGGCAAACGGGATGGCGGAAACTTACAGAACGGGAGTTCGAGATGGTTGGAAACTGGCTGAAGGATTTGTGGCCTCTCCGCCGCTCCCTGCTTGATGATCTCAGCAAGCAAGTCCAGAGCCGGCCCAGCCCTAAGGCGATCCATTTCATGAAAGCGATATTGTTTCTCACTCTGGTGGAGAATAACAGGGCAAGGCATGCTGAACTGCAGGCCGTCCTTGAACTTGGGTGGGACTACACGAACCGGGTACTTTGTTTCCTGGCAGGAATACAGTGTGATGGTCTAGCTGGCTTCGATCCTCCGCTGCTGATCAGAAGCTCGGATGGCGGCAAATGGGTGTATGCACTCAGGGAGAGTCTACTCGGCGCAAAGCCATCCAGCAATGAAATGGCACGAACAGAGGATGTTCCCCGAAGGTAGTGCACTCTCAGTGAGAACACCGCCAAGCCATGCCGAGACTCACTGAGATTTACGAGTCTTATCAAGCCGCATGGATCTGACACCTGGGGATCTAAGCTGCGAGGATAGCTATTAGAAAAACTCCTCCCTTGTCGCCAATGAGCACAGTTTCTGCCGCTGTGCTATTAGCTTGAATCTTCTGCAGTAGTGAAAAAGAGGCGCAGATCATCCTGCACTTAGTGGCCACAAAGTTGCACCGAAGGATGCTTCGGTTTGATGAAGCAATTGTCGATAGTATGCATTGCTTTGCAGCTTCGTTCGCTGGCATATCAAGCCATTTCATGTCGAAGGTCTTATATTAAGGCTTCTTTGCCGTCATTGGCGCGAAGTTATTTCCTGGAAGGAGACGGCGATAACTCAGATGCAAAAAAATTTCCCAACCTGCGCAATCGTGGTTTCATTTTTTCTAGTGGTTCTATGCCAGAGTGCCTCCGCGCAGAGTCCCCGCGCGGTTCCATCTCCATCGGCGGTAGGCTTCGGCTTACAGACCTTGAGAGTGAGTGGATCCCAAACTATAACGCTTACAAACACTGGAGCAACGCCGCTCCACATCGGCAATGTAGTTCTAACCGGTGACTTCTACGGTGACTTTGTTGTGGTTAACAATTGCGGATCTCCGGTTCCAGCTGGCCAAAGTTGTGTCTTGAACGTAAGCTTCATTCCTCTTGGAACCGGGGTCAGGAAGGCATCTTTACTTGTATTTGACGATGCCCCGGATAACCCGCAGAGCGTGCTCTTATCTGGAATTGGGAAAGGTTCATGTATCAATATTAGTGACTGCGCTTATCCAGAGTTGAATTCCCGCACATCTGCAAACCGGAATGGTTTTTTTGTGTACCAGGACGCCGACTCAGGTTTCAATCATGGATTCCCGTCGGGATTCTTTGGCAACATTGATCTCCATACAATTACTGTGAATGCCGCGTGCGTTGACGATCCAAAGTCGTCTACAGGATGCAATACTGGGCCGCCTGGGTCTTTAATTGACGGAACCCGGGGCACTGTATTCAGCCTTAGCTTTCCATCAATGTCAGAGGAACAATTTGCGGGTGTGAACTTTCAGGACCCTGAAAACTTCAGCCTGAACGGCTTAGTGGGCAATGGCTATGACCTGACTTCCGCCACAGATATCCAGTTTGAAATGCGTTCGCCATCCGGTATGAATGTACAGTTTGGTGTAGGCGGGTGTGTCACCAACTTTGTCCCAGTCAATTCGGGTTGGATGCCGGTGAAGATCCCGCTGGATTCGTTATTCCCGCCGTCAGGCTCGGCGGCAGTGTGCCCACCCGACATCACGGCTACTCACATACTATTTAGCATTTCCACCAGCGGAGTCGCCTCGCCAGCAGGAGGCAAGATTCTGCTTGACAACATACAGTTCACTCCAACGCCAACGCGGCAACCTTCATCAGCAGAGGCATTGAGCCTGCCTTTCAGTACGCAAACTTTCGGTGTAGTTCCGCTGCTTACTGTGCCGCCTAGTTCCAGCTTGTATCCTCTTGACCAGGCGAATCGAAATCTAGCAGCTATTTATGAAGCTTCGCTCACCGTTCTGTCATTACTCAAACGTGGACAGCCTGCGGATGTTGCAAATGCCATGGAGATCGTACAGGCCCTGGATTATGCGCTTTACCATGACAACCATGGCGATCAGTTGCCGATCTCGACAACCAACCCATCTGGTTGTTTCGATGGTGTCCGCGCCTCTCAGTGTGGACTGCACAGCGCCTATCAGAGTGGCGATATTGCATTGCTGAACAATCAGCCGCCGCCGGAGCAAGGACAAGCGGGTGATGTACGGCTGGCAGGTTTTACGGGGGGCTGTCCTGGCAGTGGTTTCTGTCTCGTGCTCGATGGAGCAACGGGTGGCAACAATGCATGGGCCATGCTTGCGCTTACCGCAGCATACGTCCAGTCAGGCAACACAACATATCTTGCCGACGCGGAAACAATCGGCAATTGGATCATCGCCAATCTTCTTGATCCAAATCAGTTTCCCGCAAGCTTTGGCGGATATTTTCTTGGATATAACGATCAACAAGCGCCCCCTAAGGCCCTCATTCTTGGCAAGTCCACGGAGAACAACGGTGACATTTTTGCCGCCTTTAGCTTGTTGGCGCAAATTGAAATGGCTCGAGGTAATAACGCTGCCGCGGCTCAATGGACAAGCGCAGCCAAAACTGCCGGTGACTTCGTTCTGCGGATGTTCGATTCCCCGAACGGGCGCTTTTACGCAGGAACGGTAACACAAGCGGATGCGCAGAACCCTGGTCGCGGAGTATGTGTCAGTAACCTGACGGCGGGAAATGATGTAATCAACTCTTGTGACTTTCTTGATTCAAATTCATTCACTGCGCTTCCCATGGCTGGCTCGCTAGCCTATCAAAACTCAATTTCATGGAGCGCACCCCTTCAATTCCTGTTAGGTTGCCCGGTTCCAACTGACGTTGGTGAATGCTTTACCCAGACGGTGACCACAGCTGCGGGAAATACCTTTCAAGGGTTTGATATTGTTCCGGATACGCCTTCCATGGGTATCGCCTGGGAGTTCACCGGCCAAACTGCAGAGACTTGCAGTTACATGGATGGCGTTCTCAATGTCATAACCTTTGCACCATGCGCCCAGACTTACGCCCAAAAAATATTGAATGCACAGAACCAGGCGCCCTTCGGCGATGGCATGGGCATTGTAGCGAGCGTTTTGCAAGGCGGGGACACGTTGACCGTAGCCAAGCAATGTCTTGATACTCCGTTTCAATGTATTCCAGAACGTGTTGGTTTGGCAGCCACAAACTGGGGTATTCTTGCTGACCAGGCCTTCAACCCGTTGGCATTTCCCGGTACCAACTTTGCGCCTGCCTCTTTGCATTTTTCCGCGCAAGTGGTGGGAACCAGCAGCCCTTCGCAAACGATTAAGCTGACAAACATAGGAATGGCGCCACTATTTGTCAGCGGAGTGGCAATCTCAGGAGTCAACTCGATCGATTTTCAACAGCAGAACAACTGCAGCGTCAACACACCGTTAATTTCAGGAGCAGCTTGCACAATCACCGTGACCTTCACGCCCACATTCGGTGGGGATCGGACTGCAGTTCTGGTGGTTTCTGACAATTCCTTCGGTAGTTCACAAACGGTTGCGCTTACCGGAACAGGACAACCGGTCGACGATTTTTCAATTTCAGTTACACCAGCATCGCTTTCCGTTGTGGCTGGCAGTTCCGTAACCTATCAGATCAACTCTGCGGTTACGGTGGGGAATCCGCAGAGCATTTTTCTTTCGGTCCAGGGACTGTCTAGTTGTGCCTCGCCCACTTTCAGTCCAAACCCCATCAGCTCTGGGCAGTTGTCCAGCCTGGCCATCAACACCACCGCCGACTGTTCCCCGAGCTCTTTGCCGTTCGTGGTGACTGGGGCCGGCGCGGAAGTAGTGCACTCGGCATCAGCAGCGCTTACAATCGGCTCTTCTGCTGTGTTCTCACCAACCGCGCTAATGTTTGGCAACCAGACAATCGGTACCCATAGCGCGAGTCAAACGGTCATCTTCACAAACCGTGGCGTCATGCCAGTCACCATTACAGAAATTGCTCTCAGCGGCAGTTTTACTGGCGATTTCACTCAGACAAATGATTGCATACCAACCGTGTCCCCGCAGACGAACTGTACCATCGCTGTCACTTTTACTCCTGCAGGCACGGGAACGCGGCAGGCGATTCTGTATGTTTTTGACGCCACTGGGAGCAGCCCGCAATCTATCACGTTGGCGGGCACCGGCAGAGCGTCCTGCAAGAGCATTAGTGGGTGCGCTCTTCAGGATCTGTTGTCGAACGTTACAGCCAACCAGAATGGATTCTTTGTTTACAAAGATGCTGACTCCGCTTTCAATCACGGTTTTCCCTCAGGATTGTTCGGTGGCGCTGCCTTTGCCCCCACCACAATCGTGATCAACGCCGCTTGTGTAGATGACCCAGCCTCACCCTCAGGCTGTTCTAATGACTCTGCCCGCGTTGACGGAACTCACGGTACGGTATTCAGCCTTACCTTCCCGCCCATGTCCGGCAACCAATTTGGAGGGCTCAACTTCCAAGACCCGGAAGATTTCGGCCAGGGCGGAGTCATCGGGAGTGGCTATGACCTAACCCCGGCAACAGGAGTTCAGTTCGACGTGCGCTCGCCCGGCGGCATCCAAGTCCAGTTCGGAGTGGGAAATTGCACAACAACTCGCACTCTGCCCGCAAGTAAGTCCTATACAACAATCACCATTCCACTGACTTCGTTGACCTCGCCTGGGCCAAATGCAACCTGTCCGCCTGTTCCTGGTGCTTTAAACATCCTCTTTATTGTTGGCACCAGCGCGGCCATGGCGCCGAATGGTGGAACAGTATTGTTGGACAATATCAGGTTTGTGCCAACACCTAATCGCGCTTTTTCTACGATGAGTCTGCCTGCCAGTACTGAAGTCCTTGGAGTTACGGCGCATCAAAATTTTCCAATCCCGGCAGACCAGGCAGTGCGAAACCCGAGCACTGTTTATGAATCTTCGCTTACTGCTATCTCTCTATTGAGAAATGGAGAAGTCGATGCCGCCAGAGGGATTGTTCGTGCCATGGATTACGCGCTTTATCACGATAATCATGGCGACTCAGTGCCAATTTCGCCGGCCAATGCACTGGGCTGTTACGATGGCTCCCCCACTATGCAATGCGGCCTCCACAGCGCCTATCAAGCTGGTGACATCGCGCTATTTAACAATCAAGCTTCGCCAAAGACTGGCCATGCTGGCGACGTTCGTCTTTCTGGTTTCTCCGCCGGAGATGATTTGTGCGGAAAGACCGGCTTCTGCTTGGTTCTGGATGGCGCCGCAGGCGCGAACAACGGCTGGGCAATCCTGGCCTTCGCCGCGGCATACCAGCAATTCGGTGACGCAACCTATCTTACGGATGCGGAGACGATAGGGAACTGGATTACAAGCAATCTGACAGATACGAGTGCTGTCAGCTTCGGCGGTTACTTTATCGGCTATACCGATGGCGGATCGCCCAAGACGCTTATTCTCGGAAAGTCCACTGCCGATAATGCGGTCATTTTCGCCGCATTCAATGCGTTGGCCCAGATTGAGATTGCTTCAGGGAACAAAAGTGCCGCCGCTCAGTGGCAAAACGCTGCAACTGTCGCAGGCGATTTCGTCATGAAAATGTTTGATTCAACGAATGGACGATTTTTCGCGGGAACCTTGAACAGCAGTGCTGTCAGCAGCGTTGGGCCGAGAGTTTGTGTGGATCTTTCGCTCGCAGTTGGCAGCGATATAGTGAACTCGTGCGACTTCTTGAATTCCAATTCCCTGAGTACACTGGCAATGGCTGCTTCACCACATTACGCTCACCAGATTGACTGGCAGCGTCCTTTGCAATATGTCCTGGCATGCCCGCTTGCCAATTCGTCAGGATGTTTTACTCAGACGGTCACAGTAAATGGAACCACGTTCCAGGGCTTTGATCTTGTTCCAGCGCCTCCCGCAACTGGGAGTGCATGGGAATATACAGGCCAGACGGCTGAAACCTGCAATTTTCTACAGGGGTTTCTGGGTGGCGCGATCTTCCAGAATTGTTTCCAATCCTATCAGGCCCAACTTCTGCAGGTACAGAATCTGGCCCCCTTTGGTAACGGCCTCGGCGTCGCGGCAAGTACCTTGCCGGATGGTGATATTTTGCCGCCTCTGAATCAATGCTTGAACACTCCATTCGTCTGCATTTCGGAGAGGGTTAGCCTGGCCACCTCAAATTTTGCGATTTTTGCAGACCAGAACCTCAATCCACTGGGACCTGGTTTTTCGCTTCGCGCAGGAATACCGAATCCCTCTGCGGTCAGTTCTGGTGGTTCCTCAATGGCTACCATTACGCTGATTCCCATCAATGGATACAGTGGCACAATTACTTTGGCCTGCAGCATTTCGCCAGCAGTTAACGGTGCTGGTGCCCCAACCTGCTCGTTTGGAAACGCCAATCCAGTCTCGTTGACCGCTAGCATACCAGTGAGCACAACCATAACCTTCACGACAGTGGGACAATCCGGAAGTTTGCCTAGCCAATTCCTTACCTTCAATGCGTCGACGAAGCTGCAATTCCTATTGCTGGCAGTTGTGCTTCCTGCGCTGATTAGTTTTGTTATCGGGGCCAGAGTCCCACAGTCCGGAAATAGGCGAGAACTATCCGTCAGGCATCTGGCGCTGTTCGGTATGATTGCAGTGCTGGGCTGTGGCAGCGGTTCAACTAATCCCCCTCCGCCTCAACCGTTGGTTAAAACGCCAAGCGGTTCTTATACGATCATAATTACCGCCAAGGATTCGAATGGCTTGATTCAGAATGGTTTAGTTGCTACTGTGATCGTCAATGTGAACTGACTTTCTATGTTTGCACTTAGTAGCGGGACGGGCCATAAAAAGCAATCGGCAGGTTTTGAAGACGTTGTCGCTTTCTGCCTTAACAGACTATGACGGCGAAACCTCATCTGTGAGCGACTGCCACGATTCAGCAATCACTTCAAAACAGCCCGCACTATCCAAATAAATCATGTAGTGGTGCATTTCCCATTTATCGCGCCACAATTTTTGAGTGTCGGAACGTATTTCTTCAACCCATTGGGAGAAGCCAACCTCAGTGAGGGTGTCATGGATTCCTTCAATGTGCCAAGCGGTACAGCATCGCTCAGAGCGAATCCTCGTGGCAGCTATGCGTCTAAATTCAATACCGTTCTTATAAAGGATCCCGTCTCTGTAGAACTTAAAATGAATCGTATTGCCACACATGATAGCGGTTCCCTCAAAAGCCGTGGAAGCCACCGGGATTTTAAATAACGGCGTTTTTGAACTAATATTCATTGTTGATCGTTTGATTTAACCGTGTCCGTCCCCTGTCCGACCCAAGGATCGTTTTCGATCATTTTTCAATCGAGATGTGTCCATTCAAAACAATAAACTTGTCTGTACTCAAATTGAACGGTCTGCGACGTTCAAGCTTGTTAGCGGCATTTTCAATGACATCTCGCGGGCGATACTAAGTGCCATATTTTTCTTGATGTAATAGGACACTGCGGCGGCGCGTATGTATGCAGTTGGCCCGCTCGTCAGCCCCATTAAACCCACTAAGTCCAGGCAGATGAGTTTTTGGCCAGACGAGTTTCGATTTCGCCATTCGTCTGGCCTTGTAGACACCCACTGCGGCCAGAATCGCTCCAAGAGCAAGCCACTTTGAATGCATTTCTGCCCATAATTCAAAGCTGGAAGCCTTGGCAAGATGGTCAAATGTTCCGTGCGCGCCGTGATCTCCCGCAACTGGCTCCCAAAGATTATTAGGACGATTGGGATCTTCAGGGCCATCGTGCTGCTGTGCTTCGTAGCCATTGTGCGCCAGATAGTGGTCGCCAAGCGAAGGCGCCAGCTTATTTCCCACAATCGCCTTCACAGTTGACCATCCGGCATAATATTCGCGCTTTTCAGGGTGATGTGCCGCGTAATAGATGGCGCGCGCTGCGACTTCAGGCTGAAAAATCGGTGGAACAGGTTGTGCCTTGCGCGGCAGCCGGCTCTTGACCCAGCCGAACTGCGGAGTATTGAGCGCCGGCATCTGGACCATGACCGTGTGTACGTTGCTCTTGTCATGCAAAAGCTCAGTACGCAGCGAAGCAAAGAATCCAAGGACTGCATGCTTGGCGGCACAATAGGCAGATTGCAACGGAATGCTGCGATAAGCCAGGGCGGAACCGACATGCACGATTGTGCCACGATCCCGCGGAAGCATGCGCTTTAACGCGGCCAGCGTCCCGTAGACATACCCGAGGTAGGTAACTTCTGTGACGCGCTTAAATTCCTCCGCGGGCATTTCCTTAATAGGAGAGAACACAGAGGCCATCGCATTGTTGATCCAGATGTCAATTGGGCCCAGCTCTTCCTCAACTCGCTGTGCGGCAGCCTCGACTTGCGCCGGATCGGCCACATCTACAGGCAGCACCAAGGCTCTTCCTCCGGCGGCTTCCACTTCGCGCCGCGCGCCCTCCAGTCCATCGACTCCGCGGGCGATAAGGCCGATCCATGCGCCGCGTTTTGCAAACTTCCGAACCGCCGCCCGACCTACTCCCGCGGAAGCTCCCGTAATCACAACAACCTCATGTCTGGCCATCCTGCTCCTCCGTTCCTGAATATCTCACACGTTTAGATGCGGCTGCGGCCCCCGCGTTTTCTTTTTTGTATCGTATGATGCGGCTGCGGCCCCCGCGTTTTCTTTTTTGTATCGTATGACGATGGTTTATTGGAAATCCCGCGATTGCCCATTTACATCTCAATAAGCAGTAGTTGCAGAGTTGTCATGCCTCCATGCGTAATCATTCGACAATAATTCCTATTGAAACGCTCAATGTTTCCAGCTATACGGTGCCAACCGATTCTCCTGAATCTGACGGTACTCTGGAATGGAACAAAACCACCATGGTTCTGGTGGAAGCCCGAGCTGCCGGAAAATGCGGTCTGGGCTATACATATGCGGACCACGCTACCGCCACTCTGATTCAAGACACTCTTAAGGAAGTGGTGGTACATGCTGACGCAATGTCTCCGCCGGCGGCTTACGCTTTCATGTGGCGGCGGATCAGGAATCTCGGCCGGCCGGGAATATGCTCCATGGCTATCTCCGCCGTAGATTGCGCATTGTGGGACCTGAAGGCTCGTCTTCTCGATGTGCCATTGGTCACCTTGCTCGGGCAAGTGCGTGCCGGGGCCTTGATCTATGGAAGCGGCGGTTTTACTTCATACTCTGATCAGCAACTCTCCAGCCAGCTTTCCGGCTGGATCAACCAGGGTATCCGCAGCGTGAAGATGAAAATCGGGCGCGATGCAACCCGAGACGTTCATCGAGTGCAAGTCGCCCGTGATGCAATTGGCGCGGATGCAGAATTGTTTGTGGATGCCAACGGCGCATACAACCGCAAGCAGGCATTTGCCCAGGCGGAAAGTTTTGTCCGCTTTGACGTTTGCTGGTTTGAAGAACCAGTCTCCTCGGATGATCTGGAAGGTCTCCGGTTGCTGCGTGACCGTGCACCAGCAGACATGGAGATTGCCGCAGGAGAATACGGCTATGACGTGTTCTATTTTCAAAGAATGCTTGCAGCAGGCGCCGTAGATGTCCAACAGGCTGACATTACCCGTTGCGGCGGAGTCACTGGGTTTCTACAGGTGGCATCGCTCTGTCAGGCGCATAACATTCCGCTCTCTGCGCATACCGCGCCCGCTTTACATACGCACGTTGTCTGCGCGGTCACACCGTTCAAGAACCTTGAATATTTTCATGACCATGTGCGAATGGAGCGCATGTTATTTGATGGATTGCCGCAGTTGATCAATGGAGAGCTTCAGCCTGATTTGTCGCGGCCTGGCCTGGGATTGGAACTGAAACGCGCCGATGCTCAAAAGTTAGCCGCCTAAAAGAGAACAAAGGAGAACAGATGTCCGCCAGCAAAGTGCCGCTCGTCACCATGGATGATCTCAAGCAATCGATTGCATCGCGTCCACCTGACTGGCGATCGCCGCAGGTTGATGTAACTGCCCTTGAGCAGGCGCTACGCCGCGATATTGAAGGCGAAGTTCGATTTGATGCCGGCACTAAAGCCATGTATGCCGTGGACGCCGGCAACTACCGCCAGGTGCCTATTGGCGTTGTAATCCCTCGTTCCAAAGAAGACGTAACCAGTACGATTGCAGCCTGCCGCCAATTTGGCGCTCCATTGTTGTCGCGCGCCGGTGGCACCAGCATTCCCGGACAAACCTGCAACACCGCTATCGTGATGGATTGGTCCAAATACATGCACGGGGTATTGGAAATCAATACGACGGAGCGCTGGGCGCGGGTGCTGCCGGGGACTATCTGCGATGAGTTGCGTGATCAAGCGATGGAGAAGAGTAAAAATCTTCTGACCTGGGGGCCTGATCCAGCCACCCACACGCATTGTTGCTTTGGCGGCATGATAGGCAACAACTCCTGCGGCGCACACGCGCAGATGTCTGGCAGGTGTCATGAGAATGTTGAAGAACTCGAGATACTGCTTTATGACGGCACGCGGATGAACGTGGGTTGGATGGACGATGCAGAGCTCGATCGCTGCATCTTGCAAGGCGGCCGCATTGGCGATATCTATCGTTATCTAAAATCATTGCGGTCCCATTACGGAGCGCTGGTGGAGGAAAAGTATCCAAAAATCCCGCGCCGTGTTTCCGGATACAACCTGGACCAGTTATTGCCGGGCAATGATGGCCGCTTCAACATCGCGCGTTCATTAGTAGGAAGTGAAGGCACGCTCATCACTATTCTTGAGGCCAAGGTTCGGCTGATCGATGCTAAAGCGGAACGCGTAATTTTGATGCTTGGCTATCCCGATGTTTACCAGGCGGCAGATCACGTGATGGAGATTCTTCCGTTCCAACCTACCGCGCTGGAAGGCATCGACTACGATCTGTACCAAAACATCCAGAAAAAAGCCGGCCCCGATACGCGTTATCTGAAATTATTGCCAGAAGGCAAGGGCTGGCTGATGGCGGAGTTCGGCGCGGACAAACGGCAGGACGCAATCGATCTGGCCAAACATGTCATGGATGTGTTGCAGAAAAAAACTGGCGCGCCTTCCATGCGGCTGTTCACTGAAAAGGCTGACACGGAGCACATCTGGCAGGTGCGCGAAGCTGGACTTGGCTCTACCGCTTTCGTTCCGGGCCAAGCCGATACCTGGGAAGGGTGGGAAGATTCCGCCGTCGGGCCGGAAAATTTAGGCAATTATCTCCGTGATCTGCGCGCGCTCTACAACAAATATGAATATAAATCGGTCCTCTACGGCCACTTTGGCCAGGGCTGCGTTCACTGTCGCGTCACCTTCGATCTTGTGAGCGCGGCAGGAATCAAAAAGTGGCGCTCATTCATGGATGAAGCCACCGACCTGTGTGTAAAACACGGTGGTAGCCTCAGCGGAGAGCATGGTGACGGCCAGGCCCGCGCTGAATTTCTGCACAAGATGTTTGGTAATGAACTGATCGATGCCTTCCGCGAGTTCAAGTCAATCTGGGACTCGGATTGGAAGATGAATCCGGGAAAAATTGTTGATCCATATCGCATTGATGAGAATCTGCGTCTGGGCGCCGATTACCAGCCCTGGGAGCCGGAAACTCACTTCAAATATCCTGACGATAAAGGCAGCTTTGCTCATGCGGCATTGCGCTGTGTTGGCGTGGGTAAGTGCCGCCGCAAAGACGCGCAAAAACCTGAAGATGACACAATGTGTCCCAGCTTCATGGTGACGCATGAAGAGCGGCATACAACACGCGGGCGCGCCCACCATTTTTGGGAGATGTTGAACGGCAATGTGATTGCTAATGGCTGGCGCGATGAGAACGTGAAAGAATCGCTCGATCTGTGCCTGGCCTGCAAGGGGTGCAAGGGCGATTGCCCGGTGAATGTGGACATCGCTACATATAAAGCCGAATTTCTTTCCCACTATTGGGAAGGCCGGCTGCGCCCGCGGCATGCTTATGCTTTTGGCCTTATCGATCAATGGGCGCGTGCGGCCTCACTCTGGCCAGGTCTGATCAATCTTGTTACTCAAACACCTGGGCTGAGCCATGCCGCCAAGTTCGCGGCAGGCATGCCGCTCCAGCGCGCCATTCCAGAGTTTGCTCCCCAAACATTTCGCCAGTGGTTTAAAAAACGCGGACAGCTCTCAAGCCAGGGAAGCGCCGGAAAAGTGGTGCTGTGGCCGGACACGTTCAATAACTATTTCTTTCCTGAAACCGCGCAGGCTGCAACTGAAGTTTTAGAGAATGCCGGGTTTCAGGTAGAAGTCCCCCGCAAGCATCTCTGCTGCGGCCGGCCGCTTTATGACTATGGAATGCTGGATACGGCAAAGCTTTATTTGCGGAGAATCTTAGAAACATTGCGGCCACAGATTGAAGCGGGTGTGCCGGTTGTAGTTTTGGAACCGAGCTGCGCCTCGGTCTTCCGCGATGAACTGCACAATCTTTTTCCTGACGATCCTCTGGCAACCAGGCTGCGTAAGCTGACCTTGCTCTTAAGTGAGTTTTTGGAACAGAAAACAGATTGTGCTGGCCTGCCGCGAATCGAGCGGAAGGCGCTGGCGCAGGGCCATTGCCATCACAAATCGGTGCTCAAGTTTGAAGCCGAAAATTCTGTAATGAAGAAGATGGGACTCGACTGCGATGTTCTTGCTTCAGGATGTTGCGGCATGGCCGGCTCGTTTGGATTTGAGAGTGACAAATATGATGTCTCAATCGCAATCGGCGAACGCAAGCTATTGCCGGCCGTGCGCAGTGCGCCACTCTCCACCTTGATTGTGGCGGATGGCTTCAGTTGCCGCGAGCAGATCAGCCAGGAAACAGGAAGACACGCGCTACATCTGGCCGAGGTCATTCAAATGGGACTGCATCAAAAAGGATTGCACCAAAAAGAGCGCAGCGGTTCTGAGGTTTATCCAGAGAATGCACTCGTCACACGTCGCAAATCGACGCGGCGCAAGGCCAGATTGCAGGCGTTGGCCGTGCTGGCATCCATTGGTGCAGGCGTGCTCGGATGGACCTTATTAAGAAAACGTTATTAGAAAGCGTTATTAAGAAAAACAATGACAGGAGAAAGCCATGAGTAAGGCAATTGGCGTAAGAGAATGGGTAATTGCAGAAGGATATATTCCGCCGGAGAGTCACGGGCCTGAGCCACAAATGCTCAGTCATGAAACAGTCTGTTTGCTCAATGCCTCCAGCAAGGATGCCCATGTTGAGATCATGATTTACTATTCCGATCGTGAGCCGGTAGGCCCATACAAAATCACCGTACCTGCCCAACGAACGCGGCATGTCCGCTTCAATGATCTGAAAGATCCCGAGCCGATTCCCAGAGACAAGGCTTATTCGAGCGTCATTCGTTCTGATGTCCCGGTGGTGGCCCAACATACAAGGCTCGATTCGCGGCAGGCAGAGAACGCGTTGCTGAGTACGGTGGCTTATCCAAGTGCGGCCTAATAGTCTGCAAGTTTACTTCAACCGATAGAATGCACCCATTATCACGCCAAAAACCACATGCGAAAGCAGGATGGTAATAGGCGTCTGCACGCCATAATGAAGCGCCAGAAATCCTGGGGGTTCCAGCAGGCTTCGCGCTTCAGGGCCATACTGCTCACTCGCCATGCGCGGATGCAAACCGGGAAGCAATCCCACAATCACCACTAATACGGCAATCCCATGGACCAGTCCGAACACTGCGCCTCGCCACCATCCGGCGGCACCCAATTGCTGAAAGAGCAGCACATAGATCAATGAGAATATCCAACCAGCTAGCAGGTGAATGCCCAAGCCATAGAGCTTTGCGCGATCGCGATCAAGAGTAAAGATTGTGCCCAGCATATAGGGCAGGTTCATCCGTGTGAAGCCAAGGCCCTGCGCTGCTGAACTGATCGTGGTCAGCACGATTGTCGCGGCAAATCCCCACACCAGCCAACTGTCCCAGTTCATGCTTTTACTCCTGTAGCTGTCCTGACGTCTTCACCTGTCTTCACAGCAGGATGATCTGCTCCCCGTTCCTGTTCGGCCAGCGTCAGGGCCGCGCTGATGAGTCCGATGTGAGTAAATGCCTGGGGAAAATTACCCAGCGCCTCGCCAGAGGCGGGGTCGATTTCCTCCGCAAACAGCCCCAGATCGTTGCCAAATTTCAAAAGTGAATCGAAGCACTGATGCGCTTCATTGAGCGTGCCGCCGCCCAAAGCCAGATATTCAACGCCCCAGAAGCCACAAATTCCGAATGCGCCTTCACGAGGGTCGCACTGATAACGAAACAGCAGCCCGTTGCCGGCGTCGAGCCGCTCGCATACTTTTATGTACGTGCTTTTCATGCGTTCAGAGCGTGCTTCTTCAAAGCCATACCACGGAATACGCAAGAGAGTCGCATCAATCCCGTCACTGTCCAGCACATCGACATAGCTATTGAGTTCATCATTCCAGGCGCGCTGCTGAATTTGCTCCCGGATTCGTTCGCGCTCCTGCGTAAACCATTCACGCGGCACTCCGTGAAGAATGCCTTTCTCATCCATGGCAAGTAGGCGGTCCAGAGCCGTCCAGCAAAGCAGCCGTGAATGAGTGTTATTCCGTTTTCCAGATCGTGGCTCCCAAATTCCTTCATCAGGCTGGTTCCAGTTTTTTGCCACGTATTTTCCAAATCCGATCAACACTTTTTGCGTGCTGCGGTCAAAGCTGCCGCTCGCGTGCCCATATTGGGCGCTTGCATCGATTACTTCACCGTAGACATCGAGCTGAAGCTGTTTGCGGGCCGCATTGCCAATGCGTACCGGAGCAGAGCCCTTATAGCCGCGTAAGTGCATAAGCTCGCGTTCATGAGGAGCAAGTTGCCCGAACACGTTGTACAAAATTTTGAGCTCGGGCTGGGTCATGCGTGTAGCATGCAATAGCCACGTTAGAAACCCATCCGTTTCTTCTATGTAACCAAGCCCCAGCAAGGCACGCACTGTTAATGACGCATCCCGCAGCCAGCAATAACGGTAGTCCCAGTTTAGTCGGCCGCCAATTCTTTCCGGTAAAGAGGTTGTTGGCGCGGCAATGATAGCGCCGGATGGAGCATAGGCCAATAATTTAAGCACCAAAGCACTGCGCACAACTGCATCGCGGTAAGGCCCTTGATAACTGGATCGGGCGGCCCACTTTTCCCACCACGCGGACGAGTGCAGGATTGCGTCGTTTACCCGCGCGCCTAATGCAGGCAGCACCGCTGGCGATTCTCCTGCATAACTCAATGAAAACTGAAGCGTGTCACCGCGTTTGACGGTAATGCTGGCATGAGCGCTATGCTCCTCAATTGTGAGCAAAATATTGCTGCGCAACCAGTATGTTCCCCGGCCAACATCCATGCGCAATCCAAGCGGTCCCATATCGCGAATACGCGCTCGTTCCGCCCCATAATAAGGACGCGGCTGGAAATCAGCTTTGATCTCTATCTCACCTTCCGTACAAACAAGCTGGCGCAGAAGTTCATGGGTGGGAACCATGTTCTTCCGTTTGAAGGCTTCTCCTGTAACTGGCATGAAATCAGTCAGGGTAGCTCTTCCACTTGAACAAAAAAAGTCCGTTTGCAGAATATTTGAATCGCCAACATAGCAGCGATTGATCTGGCAGGCTTGCGCGGGTGCAATGGACCAGTATCCGCCTTTCTGTTCATCCAGAAGGCGGGCAAAAATTGAGGGACTGTCAAAGCGCGGCCAGCACAACCAATCGATTGAGCCGTATTTTGAAATCAACGCTACGCTACGACAGTCTCCAACCATGCCATAGTCGTGAATTTTTGGAGGGCCGGAATGATAAGAGAGCACAATCAAGTAGGATGATCAATTCACCTGTTGGTGCTGCTTAAGCAGTTATTCATAGCAGGCCAGAGTTCCGCGAAAACATTTCATCAGTGGACACGCACGAGAGTTCTCAATAAAACTCAGTTACGGAGCTGTTGAGGTGGACTGTGGTGTCAGAAGATAGACATGTGTTGGACCAGAATGCAGATGATCGTCCATTCGCGCCTGCCGGTTTTTGTTTAAGTTTGGACTGCTCACTCCAAAAGCAACAATCTGCCCCTCGTCGTTGATGGAAAAAGCGCCGGTCAGAATGGTGCCAACTGGCAAATCTGGCACAAGATCATTGAGGTCTGTAACCGACCCACCGCTCCACAAGACTGCTCGGGTTCCCAGGGAACTTCCCGATTGCCCCACAACCTGTCCGAGACTGTTGACTCCAAAAGCTTCGCTATAGCCGCCCGATGGAAGCGAAGCCAGCGCCCGCATGCCGGCGCTGTTGGTCCACAGGAATGCGCGAACACCCGCCATTCCTTCAGAGGCACCGACCACCTCTCCCTGATCACTGATATGATTGGCCCGGCTGCTCGAATCACCCGGCAGTACACCTAAATCTTTCATCCCAGATCCATCGGCCCACAAGAAGGCACGAGAACCTGATGGCGTATCAGCCACCCCAACAACCTGACCAGCATTGTTAAGTCCATGCGCTTCACTCCATGCTCCGCTTAAAGCCCCCAGGTCCTTGACAGTGTTTTCTGTCCAGAGCGCGGCATGGCTTCCGGAAGCGCCAGCAATTTGCCCTGATTGATTGATGGCATAAGCGCTGCTGGTGCTCGTTTCTTGAAGGCTGGGCAATTGGGTAAGGCCGTTAGCGTTCGTCCAGAGAAATCCATGCATGCCATTCGTGGAGTTGGAAGTCCCAACTATCTGTCCGGCATCATTAATCGCCGTGGCAACGCTATAGTCGCCGCCCGGCAGAAAGCCCAGGTCCTTCATGCCAGCTTTCTTCGTCCAAAGAAAAGCATGAGTATTAGCCCCATGTGGATACCCAGACCCACCCACAATTTGCCCTTGAGAATTGATGTCATGGACGCGAGCGCTTCCCGGCCTCAACGTTCCCAGGTTAGTTAATGTGTAGCTTTGTCCCAGCGCGAAAGGAGCCAGCGACAAGATAGCAATCAAAAGAAAAACGACTTTGCAGTTCATGTTTTTCATCGTTGGCCGCCTTTCAGAAGGTAAAGTTCACGGTGGTTGTTTTGCCGCTGGTTACTGTGGCGCTCTTGGTTTGAGTCGTATGGCCATTCTCAGAAATGGTGACTGTATAAGTGCCAATCGGAATCCAGCTGCTGCTGAATGTGCCGGAGGCATTGGTAGTTCCTGGAACGGTAGTTGCGATTTCTCCGCCCTTAATGGCCACGGTTGCGCCCGGATCAGCAGCGCCTGAAGCATTAACAGCTTTGATGCCGATAATTCCGGCAGCCGCCAACTGGATATTCAAGGTTGCAGTGGCGCCGCCGACTACATTTACGGTACTGTTGCGGGGCAGATATCCAGCTGCGCTCGCGGTGAGCGTCTGGTTGCCACTGGTCACATTGGGAATGGTGTAAACACCGCTGGTATTCGTGGCGACTGCCATGCTTCCCCACTTCACGGTGGCTCCTGAGAGAACGCTACCTGTAGCAATGTTCGTGACCTTGCCCGTGATTGTTCCGATGGATGGAGCCTGGGTCAGGGTGAAATTGGTAGTGCTTGTTCCATTGGCAGTCACGGTTACGCTTTGCGTCCCTGTCTGAAATCCTGTAAGCGACGCAGTTACAGTCTGCGTTCCTGCAGGAACGTTGGCCAAACTGTACGCACCATTTGCTTGGGTCGTGGCGCTAATCCCGCCGCTGGAAACTGTTGCCCCAGACAAAGCAGTGCCGGAACTATTTGTAACAGTGCCTGTGATCGTCCCAGTGGTTGGGCCAGAGTTTTGGGTAATCGTAACGGAAGTAGTTTTTCCTGTGGTGACCGTGGCGGTCTCACTTACCGAGCCATTGCTTACCGTGTAAGTCCCAATCGGTATCCAGCTGCTGGAATATATGCCGGAAGCATTGGTGGTACCGGTGAGGGAAGTGGAAATCTGGCCGCCGCTCAGGCTCACCAGCGCCCCGCTGACAGGAGAGCCCCCTGAATTAATGACCGTTATGTTAAGAACCCCTGCCGTGGAAAGCTGGAAATTCAAAGTGGAAGTTTCGCCGTTAACATTCGCAGGCGTGCTTACAGGCAAATACCCAGCAGCGCTTGCGGTAACCGTCTGGGTTCCGCCAGCAACATTGGCAATTGAGTAGACCCCGCTGCTGTTGCTGGTGGCAGAAGTTGTGTTCCACTTCACGGTGGCGCCAGAGATCACTCCATGCGTCTGGATATTTGTAACAGTTCCGGTTACAGTTCCGGGGGCATTGGTGGCAACAGCCAGTGTGAAGTTGGCAGTTGTGATGTTGCCTCCCGTGACAGTTACATTCTGTGTCACGCTCTGGAATCCGCTCGCCGAAGCCACCAGCTGAACGGTTCCCGCTGGAATATTCGTAAAGCTAAAGCTTCCGGTTGAATCCGTGGTAGCGGTTCCTCCGCCGAAGGTCACGGTTGCGCCTGCGATTGGCGTGCTGGCAGCGTCCATCACTTTTCCAGTCACGTTACCCAGATTGGACACCATGGTCATTGCTGGCGCAGCCACAGTGTTTCCAGTTGTGACCGTTACTGTTTCCGTTGAAGGCGAGAAGCCTGCCGCGGATGCAACCAGAGTGACCGGTCCACCCGGAACATTGATGAGAGAGTAGTTGCCACTTCCGTCGGTCAAGGCGGTCAACCCGGCGCCAGTCATATTGGCACCCTGAATGGCATTTCCACTGCTATCGACAATATTTCCCGTGATATTGCCTGGCCCTATCGGAGCAAGTTGAAGGTTGGGCACATTGTTCGCAGACCCCGCTGTAACTGTAATTTGCGCCGACGCATCGCTATATCCCGCCAAAGTAGCTGTAACAGTTGAATTACCTAGTGCCACATTATTGAGGGTGTAGGTGCCATCAGGAGCGGTTGTAGCTGAAACGCCGCTGCCGGATACAGAGGCGTTAGCCAGCGGAGCCCCGGAGGTGTTAGTAACCGTGCCAGTTACCGTGCCGGTTGAGCCGCCATTTTGGCTGATATTAATGAGTTTAGCGACTGACGGAACTCCCGATCCATTCAAGATAAACAGCATGTAATACCCGGGTGGCGCCAGATTGCCATTCGCCGGCATGGTCACGTTCAATCCGCCAGCGCCCTGGGTAAAGCCCAGATGCATATAGCGGCCACTCTCATCAAAGGTATGCGTAACAGAGGGCACTCTGATCCAGGCAATTTTGGTGATCGAGGCTGCATCAGGAGTGCCGACAAAAACGGTCTGAGCGTAGCCCACGCTGGTGGGCGCAGAGGAGACTGTTGGACGCTCACCATTAAATAAATAAGGAGGAGAATAGATCTGTGCGTTTGCTCCACCTACATTCCCACCGGCTGAAAGCACGCGGCCGTCAGGAAGAAGGATTGCCGTCGAGTGGTAACCGCGATAGACAGCAATGCTGGGCATGACTGTAAACTGTCCCGTAGCCGGGTCCCACATCTCGGTTGGCAGCACAGGATTGGTGGCATCATCAAAACCAGAGCCGCTGCTTCCGCCTACGATAAACACCTTTCCATCCGGCAGCACCACAGCATTGTGCTGACGGCGGGCAAAATGCATGTTTCCAGTCAGAGCCCATGCAGGAGTCGCAGCGGTCAGGTCGATGGTTTCCGCCGTTGGCGTGGGTGGATCAGACCCGCCGACATCCAGGATCTTACCCGTCTCATACATCACACCCGGGCCGTAATCGCGCCAGCCGGTGAACTTTCTTGTCGCTAGGTTGGTCCACGCTCCGTCACCAGTGGTATCCAGGTAGCGTGAGAGGGGCTCCGGCCCGGCATAGACAACTTTTCCATTAGGCGCAACAAACATCACCGGATAGAGCGCCTGCATAAGCTGGGCCGAGGTCAGATTGCGCCAGGTATTCGTGGCTACCTGATAAATCTGGGGCAGGGTATCTGTAACAGTATTGGAATTTACATCACCCGAGAGTACAAGTATGTCGCCGTTCGCCAGTTCGGTAGTTGTTGGATACCATCGGCCTTCGTTCATGTCCGGGACCCGGGTCAGCGTGTTTTTGAACGGATCGTAGATAACTGCGTGCGCATATCCTGTGTAGTCAGCAATATGACCACCGGCAATAAATACCCGGCCATCAGACATGGACGTATGCCCGGCGCAGAACAGGGCATAGGTCGAGGCCGCGGTTGGCGAAAACGTGTTGCTGACCGGGTCCCAGATGTTCGGGTTCAGCGATTCTCCGTAATATGAAACGAAGAACACTCGCCCGTCGGGCAAAAGAGTTGTGTGGACCGCGCGTGTAGGCCAATTTTGCAGCGATGACCATTGGCCCTGAGTGGAGGCTTGCCCGTAGCAGAATGTGGCCAGAAACACTACAGCAGCAAAACAACAGAGAGAATAAAATCGGTGGCGCAAAAACATGGAAGTGGGGCCCATAGAACAGAGTTGCTGATTATAAGTTTACTGTTTAAAATATAAATCGTTATACGATATAAATCTATTTTTTGCTTAACCCCCATGGAATCGTTGATCTTGAGGAAAAGTAAGCAACATCAGTGGCGCATGATCATGTGATTCAAGCGACGAAGATAGAGTTGCTATCTTCAGCCACTGGCTAAATAGAGACCCAATACTGGTAGCGATACTCACTCTTTCCGGCCAATTTCGGTGCTAACATCAGACCGCACCATCTCTCCGGAGATCGACCATGAAGAGTCTTGTTCTATGTCTGGCAGTCGTTCTTTCGCCGTTATTAGCGTTGTCGCAGAGCTACGATGTTGTAATTCAGGGTGGCCGCGTCATCGATCCTGAAACAGGCCTTGATGCCGTTCGCAATGTCGGCATCCTTCAAGGCAAGATCAAGAAAATCTCTGCCAAGACTCTTGCAGGCAAGCAGGTGATTTCCGCCCAAGGTCTGGTAGTTGCTCCAGGGTTCATTGATCTCCACCAGCACGCTCAGGAGATGGAAGATCAGCGCCTTAAGGCCCTGGATGGTGTAACGACCGCGCTTGAGATGGAAATCGGAAAGCCCGATGTCGCGGCATTCCTGCAATCCAGAAAAGGACACTCGCTCATTCACTATGGAAGCACGGCAAGCCATGCGGCCGCGCGTTTATTGGTCTTTGGCACGCCTATACCAGAGGGTGGCTTGTTGCCGAAATCCGGAACTGCAACCAATGAGGCAGCGACGCCGGAGCAGATTGAAAAAATGAAAGCTCGTCTGCGTCATGAGTTGGACGCAGGCGCATTAGGCGTGGGTATGGGCATCCAATACACGCCGGGAGCCACACGCTGGGAAGTGATCGAGATGTTTCGTCTGGCGGCTGAGCGTGGTGTGCCGGTTTATACCCACATCCGCAGTAACGGCAGGCAGGAGCCCGGCTCCAATATCGAATCCGTGAGTGAGGTAATTGCCGCGGCCGCAATCAGCGGCGCTCCCCTGCATGTGGTTCACATCAACAGCAGCTGTGGTGCGCAGGCGCTTGACTGCGTTGGACTGATTGCAGGTGCGCGGGCACGCGGTCTGGACATCACCACGGAAGCCTATCCTTATGAAGCAGGCATGACGGCTATCAACTCTGCCCGTTTCAACCCCGGCTGGCAGGAAAAATCCGGCGCAACCTACCACGATCTGATGTTGCCGGAAACCGGAGAACGCCTAACCAAAGAGCGATTTGAAGAACTGCATAACTCAAGCGAACCGCGCCTGGTCATCCTCTTCACCAATACCATGGAGGCGGTTGATCCCCTTTTCCGCAATCCATTAGTAATGGTTGCCAGCGATGGCGAGAGCGGCCACCCACGCAATGCGGGAACGTTCTGCCGTATTCTGGCCCGCTACGTAAGGGACCAGAGGACGCTCACCCTGATGGATGCCATCAGAAAAATGTCGCTCATGCCCGCTCAAGTTCTTGAGCGCTCAACTCCGTCGGCCAGGCTCAAGGGCCGCCTACAAGAAGGGATGGATGCCGATGTGGTCATTTTCAATCCCCAGATCGTAAGTGACCGCTCAACGTATCAACATCCAATGGAGACGAGCGTCGGTGTTGAGTACCTGCTGGTGGGCGGTGTCATACTTGTGGATAAAGGGAAATTGATTGAAGGAATCTTTCCCGGCAAGGCGATCGTCGGAAAGGTGAAGCGGCAGTGAGATGCGCAGCCTGTGTCCCCTTGAAGGTCAAGCACAAAAAAATTGCTCGAAAACCTTCATCAAGGTTCCTCGGGCCGCCAAGGGCCTGCTGCAAACAGAGTTGACTTTCAGCTAATGCTTGAGAAGGAAAGCAAGTAAAGCGTTACTGCAACAGCAACAATGTTAATTCCAAACTCGAAATTCTGCGTCGCTGAGGCAAAGTATAGTTCTGTCGAATACCCGAGATCGAAAGAAAACCGTTTCTTTACCTGTCCAAACATCCAATTGAGCCGTAAGCCTGTAAAGAATTCATAGCTAAATCCTGGAATGTTGATCTTAATAATTTGGGCAGCAAATAAGATCTTGCCCCATCTGTAACCTTCCGATGCTCCTCTCCATAAGTCCACACCTTTCCAGATAGTCCATCCAAAAAAAACAAATCCAAGCAGCGCGAAAAAAACAAATGCAGGTATTGAGTTCTTAATGCGCTGCCGGAGAATTGGGTGCAACTGTTCTTGTTGTCGCAACAGCGATAATACAGAAAGGACCAGGGTGGCAATGCCGCTAGCACCACCGGTAATCAGCAGCAGTGCAAACATTTTTACGTAACTTGGATTCAAGAGTTTATGCTCCACCAGTCACGCTGGGTTGAAGTTTGTTTTTTGGCAAAAGCAAAAGAAGTACGGCGGAGATCAAGAGTGAGAACCCAACAAAACGCAGGCCCAGGTACATTCCGCCGGAGTGCTTTGTGAGTACTCCAATTGCCGATGGCCCAACAAACCCGCCGAGGCTCCCAATTGAATTGATGAATGCGATTCCAGCGGCTGCTGATAATCCTGAAAGGAACTCACTGGGCAATGCCCAGAACGGGCCAAGAAAACTGTAAATGCCGGCAGCAATCACTGACCAAAGCCCCAGGGCCATCCAAACTGAACCAGCGGTGCTCAGCAACATTAATGCTACGGCCCCGGCAATGAGTGGCCCAGCAGCATGATAGCGGCGCTCCAACGTTCGGTCAGAATGGCGGGAGACCAATATCATCGCGGCCATGCCAACCATGTGCGGGACCATGACCAGAATTCCCAGTAGAGTATTTGAACAGTTTTGCGCAAGCTGTTTTACCGCCTGCGGCATCCAGAAGCTCATCGCATATAAGCCGATCAGATAAGTGAATGAGATGCATGCCAAATGCCACACTCTGGGATTTGTAAGAGCGTGCGATGCGGTTCTCTTATGGCTGCCGGATATGCTCTGGGCTTCTTGCCGGAGCTCTTCAGCTATCCACATCTTTTCTTCCGGCAAAAGAAATTGGGCATCTGCTGGGCGGTTGGGCAACAGGAACCACGTAAGAAAACCGCAAGCGATTGCCGGCAGCCCTTCCAGAGCAAACAACCATCGCCAATTGCTGATTCCCAGCCAATGCACATGATCAAGAATAATGCCGGAAAGTGGTGCGCCCACGATGGTCGCCACGGGTAAGCCGGTCAGAAACAATGCAACCATTTGTGCCTGCTCGCGCTGCCTGAACCAGTAGGTAAGATACAAGACGATCCCAGGAAAAAATCCAGCCTCTGCCACTCCCAGCAGAAACCTGATCGCATATAACTGAGAGACACTGTGTACCAGCCCGCCCAGCATGGCTATCATTCCCCAGGTCACGAGGATGCGGGCAATCCACAACCTCGCCCCCATTTTGTGCAGGATGAGATTGCTAGGTACTTCAAATAGGAAGTATCCCCAGAAGAAAACTCCGGTCAAAAAACCGAACTGGGCGCTGGTGATATCCAGTTCCCGGGTCATGGTAAACGCCGCAAAGCCAATGTTGATGCGATCCAGGTAAGCGACAATGTAAAAAAGAAAAAGAAGCGGTAGAATGCGGTGCTTTATCTTGCTGATAGTTGTTGCGGCGACAATAGTTCTGCTTGCAATGGCTGTGTTCATGGCCGCATCTCCTTCACCAAAGAAGCTTTGGTTTGTTGCCCGACAATCTCAATTGCGGCTTGATTACTGGTGACAATCGGGATTCCGAATTTCTTCTGCAGATGTTGGATCGCCTCAATGGCTCGCCAATTGGTACAGGAAAGAAACAGACAATCCGGGTCTATGCCGGAAAGCTGCGATTCTACAAATCGCAAAATTTCCACCGGCGTAACTCTTCCAATCTCAAGATTTGCTTTTATTCTCATGCCCGCGGCTTTGATCACTGAAAAACCAGCCTCCACCAGTGAGCGGGCAATGCTGCCGGTCAGGTCATCTATATAGGGAGTGAACACCGCGATTTTTTTCGGACGGATCGAGCTCAACTGCGTCAAAACGGCTCGCAATACCGTTACTGCTTTTGTGCCTGTCCGCTCTTCAATGAGCCGGGAGATTGCATCGTCATGAGACAACTTCCCCAGCGCTCCTGCAGAAGTGCAGCCGAAAACAATGACATCAGATGCTGTGGTTCCAATGCGTTTTACTGCCTGAGGAAGATCCTCTTCAAGCATCCGAATTTCTGCTTCGCGTGTAACGTCTTCAAGCAGTATCCGCGTTGTGCTCACAATAGCTGACGCGCCCATCTGGCGGTGAAAATCCGGCTCCATCACCGTGTTCGACGATGGCACGATCAGGCCTACACGTAGTGATTGAATTGACATTGATCATTCCTCCGAGAAATAAGTGGCATGAAGAAAGGAACTGCTAGACCCGCGAGTCCGGTGAAACTCCCCAACCGCCGCCGCCCGGTGTCTCAATGCGGACAATGTCTCCTTTGGAAGCATTGACGCTGCACTTTCCCGGCAGCACATCAACTCCGTCTGGGCGAACTAATTTAGTTGTTCCGGTTGCCCCCGGCCCGCCTTCCGCAAGTCCATACGGTGCAAGACGACGCCGATCAGTCAGCAAGGTGATCTGTGCATCGTCCAGCAATTCGATTTCGCGGACTAAACCATCTCCGCCGCGGTATTGTCCGGTGCCACCAGACCGTGCCCGATAGCTGTAGCGTCTTACCCGCAACGGATACGCGTATTCCAGCGCCTCCGCTGGAGTATTCAGAGAGTTGGTCATGTGTGTGTGAACGCCAGAAAGCCCGCCAGAATTAGGCCGCGCGCCCATGCCCCCGGCTACGGTTTCGTAATAAGCAAATGCTGTATTGGTTCTGGTATCAATGCCGCCGATGGTCAAGTTGTTCATGGTGCCTGAACTGGCGGCAGGGATACGATCAGGAATGGCCTTTGCAAGAGCACGCAGCAGCACGTCGACAATCCGTTGCGACGTTTCTACATTTCCCCCCGCCACTGCTGCCGGCGGGCGAGCATTCACAATTGTGCCAAGGGGTGCAATGACTTCGATCGGGCGCATAATACCCGAGCTGGCGGGAGCTTCATCAGACAGCAAACACCGGAACACATAATAGACGGCAGAGTAGGTGATCGCATATACAGCGTTGATACTGCTGTTGATCTGGGCGTCAGAACCGGAAAAATCAACCTTCGCACTCCGAGCAGATGGATCAATCTGGATGGAAACACGGATTGCGATCGGCGTCTCAGATACACCATCGTCATCCAGAAAATCTGTTGCCGCAAATGTGCCCACCGGCATTCTGGCCAGCTCCGC
>DASXLK010000008.1:0-3392 GCA_036496365.1 Candidatus Angelobacter sp.
ATAAATATCTCTACCGCGCGGCCTGCGGACGAACGCAGGAATGCCTGCTTTCATCAGCAATTCTTTAAATGTCTGGACGCGCTGCTCTGGAGGCGTGCCAAACTCTATCCCCGGCCCGGGATTGAGAGCGATCAGGTTTACCTTGCAACGGATACCGCGCACCAGCTCAATCACTTCACGGGCGTGATCAGCATCGTCATTGATTCCATCCAGGAGCACGTATTCAAAAGTAATGCGCTCGCGATTGCGAAGAGGGAAGTCGCGTGCCGCCTGCATCAGCATGGCAAGGTTCCACTTTTTGTTGATGGGCATAATGCTGCTGCGGACTTGATCATTCGACGCATTGAGTGAGATCGCCAGTTTGGGTCGGACGGGCTCTGCGCCAAAGTCATGTATGCGAGGGATGATTCCAGAAGTTGAGACAGTCATGCGCGATTCAGGAAAGCCCACGCCTTCCACCAGCAGCCGTACGGATTTCATGAACTGGGGATAGTTGAGAAACGGTTCACCCATGCCCATAAAGACGATGTTGACGCGCTGCCGCTCCATATCGACCTGGCGGTCATTTAATACAGCAATGATCTGGCCCACAATTTCTCCGGCTGAGAGATTGCGTTTTACGCCCAGCAGGGCCGTCAGGCAGAACTGGCAATTCACAGCGCAGCCAACCTGGCTGGAAACACAAATGGTTGCGCGATGCCAATCCGAGTCGCCGGCTTCCGTACCATCGCCAGTTTCACCGTCGTCTCCTTCGGGCATCCACACGGTCTCAACGGTCTCGCCGTCAGCCATGGCAATCAGGTAGCGGATGGTGCCGTCAGTCGATTGAAACCTCTTGTCGATGTGAGGATGCCGGATGTCAAAGCCTTCTTCTTTCAATGCCGCGCGAAATTCCCTGGGCAACGTGGAGACAGAGTCGAGCGCAGCAAGCCGCTGGGGATAAAGAGCATCAAAAAGCTGGCGCGCCCGATATTCAGGCTGCCCATGTTTTTGTGCAATCCCGCTAAGCTCTTGATAATCAAGGCCTAAGAGGCCATCTGGAAGCTGTTCAGGCATTGGAAATCGCTTTACACCTTAAATTCTACACGTACGGGGCAAAAATACAGGCACTCCAACAAATTGACCTAAGTTATTGATTTATAATGACATATATTTAGCCGTGCGACCAATTCCAGTGTGTAAGAATCAAATATTGAACCTGAGATGGAAACCGCAGTCTTAACTCGACCCTCAACCAGTGAACCACGGAACATTAAACGTGAGGTTCTCCCCAATGGCTTGATTGTGCTAACGGAAGAGATGGCCCACATTCGCTCCATTGCCATTGGCATCTGGATTAATACCGGCTCGCGGGACGAGTCGGCAGAGCTTAACGGCATTTCTCATTTTACTGAGCATATGGTCTTCAAAGGGACGAAGACTCGCACGGCGCGCGATATTGCCCGGCAGGTGGATTCCATCGGCGGCAACATGGACGCCTTCACCGGTAAGGAAACCATCTGTTTCAATATTAAAGTCCTGGATGAGCATGTTCCTGTAGCTATTGATATTTTGAGTGATCTTGTCCTGAATCCCACTTTTGACGCCAAGGATATTACGCGGGAAAAAGGCGTGATTCTGGAAGAGATAAAAATGGATGAAGACAATCCAGACTATCTGGTGCATGAGATCTTCACGCAGAATTTCTGGAAAGACCATCCGCTGGGCAAGCCGATTCTGGGGACTAAAGACACTGTACGCTCCTTTGAACAGGAGAAACTCTTTGGCTTTTACCGCCAGCGCTTTTCTCCCAACAACATGATTATCTCGGCCGCCGGCAATCTGAACCATGAGAAATTTGTGCGGCTCATCAAAGAGCGCTTTGCCGGGCTGGATCGCGTGCCCAACGGCTTCCATACGCCTGCGCCGCAGATTACCTCACGCGTCGTTACGCGCAACAAGAAGTCACTGGAGCAGGTGCAGCTTTGCGTGGGCGTGCCATCCCATCCTATTCACGATGAAAAGCGTTACGTCTCTTATGTGCTGAATACAGTGCTGGGCGGCGGCATGAGTTCGCGGCTCTTCCAGAAGATCCGTGAAGAACAAGGTCTGGCTTATTCCATTTATAGCGACTTGAATCCTTATCGCGATACTGGCTGTCTCGCTATTTATGCCGGGACGTCACTTGAGTCCACACGCAAGGTTGTGGATTCTATTCTGGCGGAATTTCGCGAGTTGAAAACAGAGCCTATCCCTGCGGATGAGTTGCGTCGTGCAAAAGACCAGCTAAAAGGCGGCCTGATGCTGGGGCTGGAATCGAGCACTTCTCGTATGTCCAACCTGGCGCGCCAGGAAATGTGCTTCAAGCGCTTCTTTAGTCTGGACGAAACCATTGACCAGATAGAGGTTGTCACGGGCGAAGAAGTCTGCGAAATGGCGAACAGCCTTTTCCAGGCAGATAAAGTTGCAGTGACTGTACTCGGCAATCTGGATGGACTGAAGCTCTCGAAAGAAAATCTAGTTTGTTGATTTGCAAGTTTTCTGAAATCTCGAGCGGAGCGAGAGATCCCTATTAGATGAAAATTGCCAAAATCGCCGGTATTGTCAAAAGTGTCGATTGAAAACCAAATGCTTTGAAATCCCTGGAGTCGGGTTAAGATTTCAGGGATTTTTCATTTGTACTTAAAAACGTGACTGATTTTCTTCGTGCCTCTGTGTCTCCGTGGTGGATTTTTTTTTATCGCTCCACCACGCTTTCCAGCATCTCAAAAAACTCCGGAAAAGAAATTCGTGCAGATTCCGCGCCGTGAATTTCGCTTTGTCCTTCAGCTTTCAAGGCAGCGACGGCAAACGCCATGGCAATTCTGTGGTCGCCGCCGGAGTCAATCTCCGCTCCGTGCAGCTTCTGGCTTCCCGGGACGCGCAAGCCATCTTCGCGCTCTTCACATTCAGCGCCCATGGCGCGCAGATTTTTCGCCACCAGCGCAATACGGTCAGACTCTTTTACGCGCAGCTCTTTGGCGTCGCGAATCTCAATGCCATCGCGGGTAAACGGAGCGATGGCGGCTATCACCGGCAGTTCGTCAATCAGGGCCACAGACTGCGCTCCTGCAATCGTGGTTCCGGTAAGTTTGCCATGTTCCACTTTCACCGTGCCCACTAGTTCTCCGTGATGCTCTTCTAGATTGATCACGGAAAGGCGCGCGCCCAGCATCTTCAATACGTCCAGCAGGGAAGCGCGCGTTGGGTTTAGCAGCAGGCTTTCAATCACCAGGTTGGAACCGGGAAAAAGCGCGGCGGCGCACATAAAGAACGCAGCGGAAGAAATATCCCCCGGCACTGCGGCTTCAATGGCCTTCAGAGTCTGGCCTCCCTGTACGCTTACACGATTTTTGCTGCGGGAAAACTCCACG
>DASXLK010000009.1:0-35284 GCA_036496365.1 Candidatus Angelobacter sp.
CTATGCAGGCATGGCAGGCAGCCGGTACAGCGGTGCTTATCGTTCTCTGTGGTGGCTTTACCATTGCCGCGGGCTTTGGCTGGATCAAATCGAAAGACCGTCATTAAGCAATGACCGCGATTAAGCAAAGATCGGACTAGCAGGGCCAGCACGAGTAACGCGCCTCTCACCCATCCGCATCAAATAAACTTGCCATGCCTTCTCCATGCAAAAGTAAATCCGCCAATATCACCGTTGCGGCCGTTCCCGTAGAGGCCCTGGAACATGCGTTTCCTAAGCTACATCTTCCTTTCCAGCCGCCGTATCCGCCGGCAGAGGCAAAGTCAGTAAAGGATCTCCCGCACGAATCTGGTTGGCTCTATGAACCAAAGTGGGATGGCTTTCGCTGTCTCGCTTTCCGCAATGGAAATGAAATTGTGTTGCAGTCTAAAGCCGGGCAGCCTCTGGGACGTTACTTTCCTGAGATCGTCTCTGCGCTGCTGGCCGTGCATGCACGCAAATTCGTGTTGGATGGAGAAATCGTGATTCGCCGCGGCAAGGGCCTGGATTTTGACGCGCTTCTGCAACGCATTCATCCTGCGGCCAGCCGTATCCACCGGCTTTCGCAGGAAACACCAGCGACATACATGGTTTTTGATCTGCTGGTTGATGCCAAGACAAAAGCTCTTACCGCTCAACCACTTTCCACGCGAAGGAAGGCCCTCCAGGAATTTGCTGGCAATAATCTAGGCGCGCGAAGAAGCCCCAAACCTGCGCGCAATCGAAGCGAGTCACCAAACTCTGCCGACGCTAAAGAGCGAATTCTTCTTTCACCCGCAACGGGTAATTTTGCCACGGCAGAAAAGTGGATGCGCGAAGGCGCCGCAGCTGGATGGGATGGAGTTATCGCCAAACGCCTGGATTGCGAATATAAATCCGGTGAGCGGACCGGCATGGTCAAGATCAAGCGCATCCGGACCGCTGACTGCGTGGTGGGCGGCTTCCGCTGGGCGCGTAAAGGTGGAGAAGTCGGTTCACTCCTGCTTGGTCTATATAATAGTGAAGGACAGCTTGACCATATAGGTTTCAGTTCAAGCTTCACGCGGGAAGATCGCAAGAAACTTAAATCAATTTTGAAACCGCTTACCGTGAAGGATGCCACCAAGGGAGGCTTCAGCGGCAAAGCTCCTGGTGGCCCCAGCCGCTGGAGCAAAGATGATCGCGATACCGAATGGACTGCGCTCAAACCGAAGCTGGTGGGTGAATTCCAGTATGACCATTTCTCCGGCAGACGCTTCCGCCATGGAACAAAGTTTCTGCGCTGGCGTCCTGATAAAAAACCGGAGCAGTGCACCATGGAACTGATTGGGCGCGATGGTAAACAGCAGATAAAACTTCCGGTGTGAAAATATTTTCATGCTGGCCTTTGAAAATGAAGGCCATAAATAATCTTGTTGGTGAGCAATAAGTTAGCTTTTCTGTTGCGCCATTTTCCACAATTTGAGGTACACTCCTGTACCATGGCGGATTGGTATTTGGCCGCATATAGAACGGGTGATCGGCCAATGTTCGAACTCATGACAGATGAAACGGTAGTCGGCTCAACGGGGCCAATGGAATCAAATCATCGGCTAAAAAACTGCACGCAGTGTACACAAATTGCTTTTCGCGTCTTACAAGTGAGATCCAGCATCGGAGAACGGGAAGTGGGCTTATGTGGCGCTCATTTTACTGAAGCCTGCGCCAGATATCCTGAGGTGCGGCGTGCCGTGGCCATTCGGAAGGCTGTATAAATAGTGGCTGCTTGCCTGATCCTCCGCTTATGAAAATGCTGGTGCGGACCGTAGTAAAATTCCTCCTGTAATCATCCTTCCTGCAATCAAGGACCGCGCAAAATGCCGCAACCTGAATTTTCCAATTACGAAGAGTTTCTGACCTTCTATCTGCATGAGCATAGCGACCCGCGCAATCGCGCGATGCACGCCGCAGGCACCTTGCTGGGATTGTGTACGCTGATTGTCGCGTTTGCCATTGGACATCCCTGGTATGCGCTGCTGTGGCCGGTTGTGGCGTACAGCTTCGCCTGGACCGGACACTTTTTGATTGAAGGCAATAAGCCCGCTACTTTTGGACATCCGTTCTGGTCATTCATCAGTGACTTCAGGATGCTGGGATTGATGGCTACGGGAAAGCTGAAAGAGAGGATGACAAGCGGAGCAACTAAAGCCGGTCGCCATTCAGCTTAGCAGGAACACTATTTATTCTCGGCGGTCGTGCCGGCAGGCTTTGTTTGAAATGAGGCCTGTGCGGTTTCAGCCTGCGTGCCAGTCCCCTGGCCTTGCCCAGATTCTGCTTTGAAATAATAGGTGGTATTTGGTTTCAGGTTCTTGATAAAAACCCGGTGTGTGAAGCCGCCCCAGGGCATGCCAATGGCTTGGTCAAGATGCGTTGCGTCTGTGCCGTAATGCAAGGCCGTGCCGGAATTCACATTCGTTGACCATGCGATCTCCGCGGTTGTATCAGTTACGTGTTCCACCACGGGACCATTCGTAATTTGTACAGCCTGGTTGGGCGTGCCGATGGGTGCAGCCGGCACTTGCTGAACAGTGGGCGTTGGATGCGTGATTTGCCCGGAAGAAGGTGGTGTGGAGGTTTGCAACATGGACATGCTTCCAACTGTGAAACCCAGAGCTAAGACAGTGGTGAGCCTATTCATCAGAGTTTCTCCTTTGCCCGCATGGTTAGATGGTAATTTGCGAAAAAGGGCTGTTTTGGGTGCCAGTGCAGAAAAAAGAAAATGGTGTGTTGTATGTTGGAAATACTGCTTAGTGCATGATCCGCGGTAGAAATATCAGTACAAAGGCAATGACTGCAACGATTATTACCGCAAAAGCTCCCGCCCACAGCAGCAAATAGGTGCGTTCATGCTCCGGCTCCGCTGGAGTAATTCCCACAATTACATGAAGCATGCGCATAAGCTCAAGAAGAAATTTCATAGTCCTTGCACTGTCCGCAAGAGCGGCGTCTCGTGGTGACTTTCAGCATAACACTTGCTTCTTGCTCACTTTAGATTGCGCAATGCTCCGGTCTTAGGCAGAATAACCCGGCAGATAACCCCGCAAAACAAAGCGGCGGCAAGGATAACCCGACGGAGATACTGATGAAAATCGGTAAGGTATTGATTTGGATTGCAGTTGCGGTGGCTGGAGCAATCGCGCTGGCGACCATTGCATTACATCGCCATGAGGCGATCAACGCCATGTGGCTTGTGGTGGCGGCCGTGTGCAGTTATGCGCTGGGCTATAGATTCTATTCCCGTTTTGTAGCCGCCAAAGTTCTGGCATTGGATGCTATGCGTGCTACGCCGGCTGAACGCCTGGAAAATGGCCGTGACTTTGTGCGCACCAACAAATGGGTGGTCTTCGGACATCACTTTGCTGCCATTGCCGGGCCTGGACCGCTGGTTGGACCGGTGCTGGCCGCGCAGTTCGGCTATCTGCCAGGAACTCTCTGGATATTAGTTGGCGCGGTCTTTGGCGGGTGTGTCCAGGATTTTGTGATCCTTCTATTCTCCGTCCGCCGCGACGGTAAATCTTTGGGCCAAATGGCACGCGATGAAATCGGCAAGACCGCAGGAACCGTGGCTTTTATTTCCGTTATCAGCATTCTGGTAATTCTGCTGGCGGTGGTCGCGCTGATTATTGTGAACGCACTCAAAGATAGCCCGTGGGGGGCCTTCACCATTGCCATGACGATTCCCATCGCGTTGCTTATGGGAGTGTACCTGCGCTATCTCCGCCCAGGAAGAGTGATTGAAGCCTCAGCCCTCGGCTTTCTGCTGGTTGTGCTGGCCATCTTTGGCGGACAGTGGATCTCGCAGTCCGCGCACGCTGGAGCTTTCACTCTGGCCGGCACAACGTTGGCGATTCTTATCATCATTTATGGCTTTGCGGCTTCGGCTCTTCCCGTATGGCTGCTGCTTGCGCCGCGCGATTATCTGAGCACCTTTGTAAAGCTGGGCACCATTGCTATTTTAGCTCTGGGTATTCTGCTGGTTCATCCCACCCTGCAGATGCCGGCGCTCACGCGCTTTGTTGACGGCAGCGGGCCTGTTTTTGCCGGCAATCTTTTTCCGTTTGCGTTTATCACGATTGCCTGCGGCGCTATCAGCGGTTTTCACTCATTGATCTCCAGCGGCACCACGCCCAAGATGATAGCCCGGGAACCGCAGACGCGAATGGTTGGTTACGGCGCCATGCTGGCCGAATCGTTTGTGGGAATCATGGCTATGATTGCCGCATGCACGCTTCAGCCGGGAACGTATTTCGCCGTGAATAGCGGGGCCGGCATGGTTGGAGGCAATCCTGCTGCTGCCGTCGCGACCATCGCTAACTGGGGTTTTCCCGTGACTGCCGATCAGATGGCCCTGCTGGCGCACAACGTGGGCGAAAAAACGCTCTTCTTTCGTACCGGCGGCGCTCCGGCATTTGCGCTGGGTATGGCCAGGATTTTTTCTGACAGTCTGGGTGGTACAGCGGTGATGGCGATCTGGTATCACTTCGCCATTATGTTTGAGGCGCTCTTTATATTGACGGTGCTTGATGCCGGCACACGCGTTGGCCGCTTCATGCTGCAGGATGCGCTCGGCCACATCTGGAAACCGCTGGGGCGAACCAGTTGGTATCCCAGTATTGTCGCCACCAGTGCGCTGATGGTTGCGGCCTGGGGGTATTTTCTCTGGCAGGGTATTCGCGATCCTCTGGGCGGCATCAACTCGCTCTGGCCGCTCTTTGGCATCTGTAATCAGTTGTTGGCGGCAGTGGCGCTGTGCGTAGCCACCAGCATCATTGTCAAGATGGGGCGCGCGCGATATATATGGGTCACACTCGCTCCGCTCTGCTGGCTGGTGGCCGTCACGTTCTCTGCCTCATGGCACAAGGTCTTCGATCCCAATCCGCTGATCGGACTGCTGGCGCATGCCCGCTCACTCGCCGCTAATCCTGAGGCCGCAGGACTGGGCCGCAGGATTTTTAACGATCAACTGGACGCCGCAGTCTGCGGTTTGCTGGTGGTTTTGGTCAGCATGATTGTGGTTGAGTCAGCTCTTCAGTGGATCAGTGTTATCTCTGGCCGCAAACCGGCTTCGATCCAGGAAACGCCATTTGTAATGACAGCGTATGCGAAGGAGGCGTTATGAAGAGATCGGGTAATCTGGTGATCGGGAGATCGGTTGATCTGAAAAGCAATTTCATCGCAGAGGTGCGGAGAAGCGGAGAAAACAAAAGAAATTCTGACTCGTATCAGGGCACGAGCTTCAGTCGTGCCATAACAAGCAAAAACATTTGGGCTTCAGCCCCTGCGGCTTTCATAAATGTCATGCAGACGATCCGCGCCACTCTGCGCGAAATCTTTGACGAATCTGCGTACGAGCGTTTCTTGCTGCGCACAAACGGGACGCGCTCGATCGCCAGTTATCGCGACTACATGCGCGAACGCGATGCAGCCATGGCCAAAAAGCCGAGATGCTGCTGAGCGATTGATCGTTTAGGAGGATGCAGGGCTTTCGGCTATCGCGTGATCGCCAATTAGCCGGCTACGCCCAGACCTGCGCCGGCAACCCAGCATGCGACGACTGTAATCAGGAATGTAACCATTTGGAGTGTCCTTTCTAGCGATCGCAAAAATCTAACGATCACGAAAAACCATATCGTAAAAGCAGGCGGAGGTACAAGCGAAACGTATTTGCCAAAGAGCATCCCATGCGGTTTTGGCTTAAATGGAGGCAAAAAATAGGTGTACACTTAGCCTCAATGCGTGTCATGGGAATTGATTGCGGCAGTGCGTACACCGGTTTTGGTGTGGTGGAAGAAATGGCTGATCGAAAGCTGGTCTGTCACATCACAGGCGCCATCAAACTGAAATCAAGCTTAGCCATGGCCGCCAAGCTGCAAAAAATATTTATTGATCTTACGGCCATTATTGCCCAGCACCAGCCAGAGATCGTTGCCATTGAAGATGTTTTCTACGCGATCAACGTAAAGACCGCGCTCAAACTAGGACAGGTTCGCGGCGTGGCCATGCTGGCGGCATCTTCTTCGGGCTTGCAAGTTGCAGAATACTCGCCGCTCTCGATCAAATCCGCTGTGGTTGGTTATGGCCGGGCAGAGAAGCATCAGGTGCAGCAAATGGTCACACGACTGTTGAATCTTGCTGTCGTACCTGAGCCAATGGACGCTTCTGACGCACTGGCGATTGCCATCTGCCACATACATACGGCTGCCACCAACAGCCGTTATCAGGCAGCTTCCCGATGAAATGGCCAGGTCTCTTTATTTTCCAGTTGGCGTTTGCTGCATTGCTGATGTTTTCTACCGGGCAGCTTCTTGCACAAAACTCTGATCAGATTTTCGCTGCAAGTTCCATCACGTTTGAACGCGCGTGGGAAGCCTATACTCCGCAGCAAGTCACCATTACGGTATCCGCGGATGGCCATGCAAAATATGTTTCACATAGCGCGGCCAAGCCGCCCGACGAAGCCGACGACTATCAGACGGAATTCACTGTATCCACTTCCTGCCGGAACAAACTCTTTAGCAATACCCGGGAAGCCAACTATTTTGACGGCGATTTTACCTTCAAAAAACATGCCGTTGCTGGAACTGGTAAAAAGACCCTGGCTTATGCTGATTCGGCACGGCACTTCAAGACCGCATATGACTACTCAGAGAACAAGGCAATCATGGAAATCACAAGTATCTTCCAGGGGATTTCCAATACCGTTGAGTATGGGCGAAAGCTGCAATTCAAGCATCGGTTTGACAAGCTTGGTCTTGAAGACGAGCTAAAAGGCATGGAATCAGCGGCTGAAAGCCACAATCTGGCCCAATTGCAGTTGATTGCTCCCACCCTGGAAAGCATTCTGGAAGACGCCAGTGTCCTGAATATTGCCCGCCAAAGGGCCAAAAGACTGCTTGCCAAAGCCAGTTCTGAATGAAATGGTTAAGTTAGATCAATAACACTTAACATTAAGAAACTAAGTACAAAGACCGCAATCTAATAGGATAGGCACGTCAGGCAGTAAAAAGGAGCTTTTATGCCGCGCAATTCAGTGCGTCGCTGGATCCCCGATAGCAAGTTGATTCGCCGGTCAGGGCTACTCCTCCCCATTCTTACGTTGGTCTTTACCATGTCCACAGCTTCTCGCGCGCAGGATGCCAGCGCTGCGGCTGGTTCGCAAGCGCGAATTGTCCGCGTGAGCTATGTTGAGGGCGAAGTTGTTTTAGATAGCGGCCACGGTTATGAGAGCGTAACCATGAACGTCCCGATCACGGAGCATAACTGGCTGCAAACTCGCTCGAATGGCTGGGCAGAAATTCAATTTGAAGACGGAAGCATCATTCGTCTGGCCCCTGAGACGGTCATCGCTTTCGACGAACTTGACCGTGCATCGGCCGGTGGAACTTCTACCGTGGTTGATCTTGACCAGGGCGAAGCTGAATTTAAGATCCTTAAGCACGAGGGCAGCGACTTCAAGATTGCGGTAAAAAACAAAACAATCACGCTTGGCCACTCCGGCTTTTTCCGCGTGACCAGCACCAACGACGATCCGCTGGAGGTTGCAGTTTTAAAGGGCGACCTTAGCGTGCATGATCCGGAAAGCGGCGACGATATTGCAGTCAACAAGAATGAAACTTTTGTTCTGAATCCAGCTGATGTTGCCGAATACGCATTGAATAAAGGCACTGAAGCCGATGAGCTGGATGAGTGGAGCAGGCAGCGCGACGATTCGTTGCGCGCCTATTCTGCCGCCAATCACTATACGCAGTCTCCTTATCAATATGGCGCCAGCGATCTTAACTATTACGGGCAATACACTGACGATCCCGAATATGGAAGTGTCTGGCAGCCTAACGGCGTGGGCACTGATTGGGATCCATTCAGCAACGGCTACTATGCTGATTCCGGTATCGGACCTACATGGGTTTCCTCATATCCGTGGGGCTGGATGCCATATCGCTATGGCCGCTGGGTGTTCATCAATGCGCGCGGCTGGTTCTGGCAACCCGGTGGATGGAATAGGTTGAACAATGGTCCGCGCTTTACCAATGCGCCTCCGGGATTCCATCCCCCAACTCCGCCTGCCGATCTAAGGGTTGCGGGTCGTGCACCGGGTCAGGTCATTCGTCCCGGAGAAAACCCAGGCAATGGCAGCGGAAGGGCCGTTGGAACTCCGGGCCGCAGATCGATAAACGGGGATAATAATGAAACTATAGGAGAACAGATTGCCACCAGAAGCAGCCGTCATGTTTTTACCAATGATGAAGTGCAGACAATAGCGCCACGCACTGAAACCGAGAAGACTCGTCCAGCCGTTGCCGGCAAAGCGGTTCGATCTGAGCAAGGCGAAACCGGCGCAGGCACTCAGCAGCATGGGGCTGATCGTTTCCGCGGAGATGGCGAGCCGCAACGCAGGCAGATGAGCCGAACGAATAACACGCCTTCAGTCTCACGTCCGGCGCGCGAATCTGCGTCATCACAGCCACCATCTTCAGAGCGTGTACGTGCGATGCCGCCTTTATCGCAATCGCCAGCAGCGCGGCAGCAGGCTCCGTCGTATTCACCGCCTGTGCATCAGTCAGCGTCGCCTGCGGCAGCACCAGCTCGAAGCCAGGCTGCTTCATCTGAATCGCATAGCAGCAGCTCGTCCAGTGATGGTTCACGCAGTAGAAACAGGTAAAAGCTTTTCACCACCAAGGGCACGAAGGTTACGAAGAATAAACTTCGTGTTCCTTTGTGTCCTTGGTGTTTTAATTCTTTTTTAGCAGCCGAAAAACTTCCGCGCTCTTCTCCAGCGGCAGCGCTTCCGCGCGGATATCTGCCCGAATGTCGGCTTCCTTTAGTGCGTCGCGGACGGCTTCCTCGCGGTAAGTGCTTTTCAAATTGTTGAGCAGCGTCTTGCGCTTCATGGCGAATGCCGTTTTCAGGAACGCGATAAACTCCACAGGTACAATTTGCAGCTCATCGAACCGCGGGGCAATGGTCATGCGCAATACCGTGGAGTGAACTTTGGGTGGTGGCGTAAACGCGCTGGGTGGAAGAGTAAAGAGGTTTTCCACTCGCGCGTAAAGTTGCGACGTGGCCGCCAGCATGCCGTAATCGCGTGTGCCATGCTCGGCGGCAATCCGGTCAGCTACCTCGCGCTGTACCATGATTACAATCACATCAAACTGATCGTGAAATTCAAAGAGCCGCAGCAAAATGTCTGAGGTGATGTAATATGGCAGATTTCCGACTACGTGGGCGCGCAATGGTTTCAACGGCCGCAAATCATTGAGCGGCCCAATCGTGCGGTTCAAGACGGTGCGGAAATCCAGGTTCAGCACGTCGGCTTCAATGATTTCCACATGGGGCTGAAGGCGGTAGTTATAGCGCAGTTCAGCGGCCATTTTGCGGTCCAGTTCCACCGCAATCAGCCGGTTCGTTCGCCGGGCCAGCGCCGAAGTAAGCGCGCCTTTGCCGGGGCCAATTTCCAATACCACAGTATTGGAGGTATCGCCCAGCGCATTTACAATCTCTTCCGCTGCGCCTTCGTCATTAAGGAAGTTTTGTCCTAGCTTTGGTTTTTTCAAAGTACCTGGATTGGCCCTTTTGGTTTCTGCCATTTAGAATTTTCGTAACATGGTAGTGCCGCGTCCATCTGTTATTACCACGGAGGCACCATGAAAATTGTTTTTGCCGCTGCTGAGTGCGTGCCCTTTGCCAAAACCGGCGGACTTGCTGACGTTGTAGGCGCTCTGCCGCAAGCGCTTGCCCAGTTGGGCCACTCCGTCTCCGTCTATCTTCCAAAATACAAGCAGACCAAATTGCCAGATGCTAAAGTTCTGCTGCCCAGCGTCACCATCCCGTTTGACGATCAATACCGGTTCTGCTCCGTATTGGATGGCGGCAAACGCTCAGGGGTGCAATTCTACTTCATTGACTATCCGCCGTTTTTTGATCGTGAAGCGCTCTATGGAACTCCCGCCGGCGACTACCCTGATAATGCCGAACGTTTTGCGCTGTATTGCCGTGCAGTGCTTGAGGCTTCCAAGGTCCTGGGCGTGCCGGATATCTTCCATTGCCATGACTGGCAGTCCGCGCTGGTGCCTGTGCTGCTGCGCACCAGCTATGCTGACGATCCTGTTTTTCGTGGCACACATACTGTCTTCACTATCCATAATATCGGCTATCAAGGGCTTTTCCCTGAAGACACGCTCCCGCTGCTGACTCTTCCCTGGGAACTTTTTACCATTGGCAAAATGGAATTCTGGGGCAAGGTGAATTTCCTGAAAGGCGCGCTCGTTTTTTCTGACCATCTCACCACCGTAAGTCGCAAATACGCGCAGGAAATTCAGACCAGCGAATATGGCTTTGGGCTGGAAGGCGTTTTGCGCTCGCGTGCTGGGTCATTAACGGGAATCATCAACGGTGTGGATTACAGCGAGTGGAGTCCGGAGAAAGATAAGCATATTGTCCGGCAGTACTCCGCGGAGAACCTTGCCGGCAAAAAAGAATGCAAATACGATCTGCTGCGCCAATTCGGCCTGGAGCAGGCTCCGATTGGTACGCCGGTGATTGGTATTGTTTCGCGCTTTGCCGCGCAAAAAGGTTTTGATCTGATTGCCGATGTGGCCAATGATCTGGCGCGTCTGCCGTTGATTGTTGTTGCTCTCGGCAACGGCGACAAACAATATCAGGACATGCTGCTTAAGCTAAGCCGGCAATATCCAGAGAAGATTGCCGTGAAAGTGGCGTATGACAATGTGCTGGCGCACAAAATTGAAGCCGGTGCGGACATGTTCCTGATGCCGTCGCGCTATGAGCCCAGCGGCCTGAACCAGATGTATAGCCTGCGTTATGGAACGGTGCCAATCGTCCGCGCTACGGGCGGTTTGGACGACACGATTGAACCCTGGGAGCCAACCACCATAAAGGGCACCGGGTTTAAGTTTAGCGCTTACTCCGGTGTAATGATGCTCAATTGCATTCAGGAGGCGCTCCGGGCGTTCAAAGATCAGCCTGCCTGGAACAAGCTGATGCTCAATGGCATGAAGAAAGATTTTTCCTGGACATCATCGGCACGCGAGTACGTAAAAATTTACGAGCGGCTCTCACCGCCCAAACTCACTGGGCCGACCGAGAAAGCGTTGGAGTTGAGCAGAGCCTAGTTACTTGTTACACACGCCACAAGGCAATCGCCGCTCCGGCTGCGTAAATAAGAGTGATAAAGATTGAGTTGGCAAAGAAGATGGCAAACACTGCCAATCGTGCGGTCCATGCGGCCCTGCTCCACCAATGTGTTTGGGCCTTGGCCTCAGGCCAGTAGAAACGAAGCATTGCCTTATAGAGATAAATTACCTGCGCTGAAATAAGCGTAAAAGCAAGGACACCACCAATTATATTCACGGCACTACCATGTGCCAGCCTGACAAGAGCAGCAAAAAGGGGCCCGGGCACGGCACTGAACAGGACCACAAACGACGCCAGATGCAGGCTGAATACCAGATGTTCAACAAACAGCGGGCGGCGTTTGTGATAAAACAACGCAAGAAACAACGCCAGCAAAATCACGTTGCTGAATGAAAGTGCAGTGGCATAGGTTTTCAGCTCGTGATTGAATTTCTCGACAGACGCTTCCGCTTCTAAATTTCTTTGCTGGGCTTTCTTCTCCATCATTTTGTTGACAATGCCAAAAACATCCAGCTTGCGGATCGTTTCATCTATTTTCCCGCTTACAGGCGGGCCAGGCGGGAGAAGGTTCAACCGTAACGAGAACCTGCCCGGAGATATTGTCATTTGCATGACGCCAGTATCAGGCAGCAACGCGAGTATGACCAGGCAGGTGAGCAGAAGCCGTACAGGATTGATGTATCTCTGCTGGCGGCCGACAAAATATTCTGCCGTAAGAAATCCAGGACGGAAAAGCAAATAGTGGAAGGTACGAAAGATTTTTCCGTCTACGTGGCTCAGTTCGTGCAGCAGATTGTGTTTTAGAAAATGCCATAAAGTAAGCGAATGCCGGTCAATGACATGTTCTCCGCACCGTGAGCAGAAAGGCCCATACAATGGCGCGCCGCAGTCAGCACATGCTGGAGGGTGTGGATGCGCCGTTTCGGTCAGGCTTGATTCTCTGTTAGTGGACAGCTCGGTCATGATTTATTCAGGCCCATGCGCTTTAATCGCGCAAAATACCAGAATACCGGCACGCCAGTGAGAATAATCAAACTGCCAACAATCGAGTTTTGCCGGTTCTCAGGATCTGCCAGCGTGTAATAGAGCAGAATGCCGGCCGCAATAATGAATAATGCCGGAACCACCGGATAGCCCCATGTGCGGTAAGGCCGGGGTGTGTCGGGTTCGCGCTTTCGGAAGACAAAGATAGTGCTGGCGGCGACCATGTAAAAGAGCCACTCGGCAAAAATCGCCAGCGCCGTGAGGTCGCGAAAAGCGCCTCCCACCAAAAGCAGGATAATCGCCATAACGGCCTGGACCACTATCGCCAGCGCGGGCGTATGAAAGCGGGGATGTACTTCGCCAAGTCGCTTAAAGAAATATCCATCGCGCGCCATGGCAAATGGTACGCGTCCGCCACTCATAATAGTTCCATTTAAAGTCACGAACATTGAGAACGCCATGCCCACAGAGACCAGCGCAGCGCCAAGCGATCCAATGGCAATCTGCGTGGCCAGTGATGCTGGTACTTTGGAGCCGGCAATCATGGAAGCAGGCATTACATACTGCACAGCCGCATTGATGCCCATATAAAGAACTGCCACCAGACCAACCCCGGCAATGAGCGCAATGGGAATATTGCGGCCAGGATTGCTGATTTCCCCGCTGACCATGTTGAGATCATTCCAGCCGTCGTAAGCCCATAGCGCCGCCACCAGCGCGGCCATAAATCCGGCCATGCCGCCCTTTGCGCCGAGAAACGTTGTGTGGAAATTGCCCCAGCTTCCGGTGGAAGCAGTAAAGCCAATAAAGAGAATGGCCACGATCATCCCAACTTTTAAAGCCGTAAACACCAATTGAAAACTGCCAGCTTTTTTTACTCCGACATAATTCAATGCGGAAATCAATATTGTGGCGGCAATTGCCACCAACGTGCCGTTGGTTACGGCAAAAGTTTTTGTTCCCAAATGGAATGAGAAAATATTGCCGGCGAGGAAGCTGAGCCGGGGAAATGTACCCAGCACATCTACAATGCCAGTTGTGACGGACGCAATGGATGCTGGCTTCGCGATCAGAAACCAGGTCCAGGCATAAAGAAATGCAGGCAGCGGCCCGTATGCGTCCCGGATGTAAACATATTCTCCGCCTGCCCAGGGTTTAATAGCGCCAAGTTCGGCGTACGTCAGCGCGCCGGCAAAAGAGAGCACGCCACCGACGATCCATACCAGATAAACCAGTCCGGCAGAGCCTACGTCTTTCATCATCTCGCCAGGCACACGGAAAATGCCGCTGCCAATAATGGTCCCAGCCACAATGGCCACGGCGTGCCAGGCGTTTAACTCACGCAATAGATCAGGCGCTGGTTTCGGCGCGGTCTGCATCCGTATCGGCCTCCAGAAGACTTGCGAGATACCCCACAATAAACGTCGTGATCGAGCCGAAAGTCACATACCAGGTCCAGGCAATGTGAGTCCATCGCCAGATATAAACATTCAATACGAGTCCGCAAAGCATACCAACAATCGCGCCGTTCTGTTTGGCGCGTCGCGTGAGCAGGCCAAGCAGAAAGACGCCGAGCAATCCGCCATAAGCAACCGAGGCCAGGCTCAATCCAGTTTCTAAAACGGTACGGCTTTGGCGGGAAAGCATGGCCAACCCAAAGAGCGCCACACCCCAGATCAGGGTGGATGTACGGGAGAGCGTAAGGCGCTTCTTGTCGGATGTTTCTGGCCTCCGGCGCAAATAAAAATCGATCATCGTAGTGGACGAGAGTGAGTTCAATGCCGCGCTCAAGTTGGACATGGCCGCAGCCAGGATTGCGGCAATCAGCAGGCCGGAGATCCCGTGCGGCATCTGCTCCACAATAAATGTGGGAAAGACGTAATCATTGGTGGCAAAAGATACATGAGGAGCTTTCAGGTAGAAGACCCATAAGGCCGCGCCTACCAGAAGAAATAATGTGAACTGCACCAGAATTACAGCCCCGCTAACGAGTAGTGCGGTCGTGGAATCGCGCTGATTGCGCGCCACGAGCAACCTCTGGACCATGAGCTGGTCTGTGCCGTGTGTCGCGGTATTTAAAAACATGCCGCCAATCAATCCCGCCCAGAATGTGTAGGTCATGTGAAAGTTCAACGAAAAATTGAGTACTTGTAACTTACCGGCGCTGGCGGCAACTGAATGGATAGCCGGCCATCCGCCGGGGACGAGATGCAACAGCGTGATAAAACCAACCACTGTGCCACCGACATAGATAACAAGCTGGACCACGTCAGTCCAAATTACCGCTGCCATACCGCCTTCAAAGGTGTAAATTAGCGTGAGCGCCATCACGATTGCAACGGAGGCGACGCCACCCGTCCCAAGAGCAATGCTGATTACAATGGCCACAGCCCACACGCGTACGCCTTCCGCGGCGGCCCGTGTGGCCAGAAAGACAGCGGCAGTAATGCGGTGCAACTTTTTTCCGAATCTGCGGTCTATGAGCTGATAGGCTGTGAACATTTCTCCGCGGAAATATTGCGGAATGAAGAGAAAACTGACCACGATACGGCCAAGCAGATAACCGAAGATGATTTGCAGAAAGCCAAAGTTGCCGGCGTAAGCGATGCCCGGCGTCCCAATTACGGTAAGAGTGCTGGTTTCAGCGCCAACAATCGACAGAGCAATGGCCCACCAGGGGATATTGCGATCGGCCAAAAAATAATCGCGTAGTGACCTTTGGGACTTTCTGAACCTGAGTCCGAAAAAAGTGATACTAATCAGGTATACGGCGATAATAACCAGGTCTACAATTTGCAGTCGCATGAATTGGTTTTGTCTGCTTAGCCATTATTCGGGAAAAACCGTTGAAAGCAAAAGTAAAAGTAGCGGGAAGGTGAAATAAAGTCCAACGATGCCACTGTACCTGGGAATTGATGCCGGAGGAACCAAAACAGACTGTGCCGTGAGCAACGGCGCGGAGCTGCTGGGCCAGGCCACGGGTGCAAGCTGCAAGCTGGCGCGGGTGGGCAAGGAACGCGGGCGGGAAAATTTACAGGCCGTCATCCGCCAGGCCTGTGAAGCAGCGGCAATTCCAGTGCAGAGCGTGCAGCATGTATGCATCGGGATGGCCGGGGCGTCTCTGGCGGAGGCCGTCCACTGGGCGCAGCAGACTATCCGTGAGCTTATGCCGGAAGCAACCATCTATGTTGCCGGCGACCACGTGATTGCACATCGCGCAGCCTTTGGTACTTCACCGGGCGTACTGGTAATTTCGGGCACAGGTTCTATTTCCTTCGGACGCAACCAGAGCGGAGAAACCGCGCGCGCCGGCGGCTGGGGCCCAAATGTCTCCGATGAGGGCTCAGCGTTTTGGGTGGGCAGAGAAGCTGTGACTGAGGCGTTACATGCGTTTGATTTTGGCAGGAGCAATGGCCTGATAATGACCATTGCCGATTGCTGGAAGGTCGCGCCGGAAGAGGTGATCCGCCTGGCAAATGCTTCTGAGCCACGGTTTCCAGAGCTGGCAGGACCAGTAATCAATGCAGCTGAACAGGGCGATGCTGGCGCGCAAGCCATCACTGAGCGTGCCGGACAAGCACTGGCCGGGCTGGCAAGCGCGGTCATCAATCGGCTGTGGCCTGCGGGAGGCGTTGTTCCTGTGGCGTTGGCGGGTGGAGTGCTTCAGGGCGCGCCGCTGGTGCGGCAGGCATTCAAAGACGCCATGAAGGTGGATCAACCACTGGCTGCTGTGAGCTTCGCGTATGTGCGTCCTGTGCTTGGCGCGCTGGAAATCGCCGCGCAGCGTGGAGTGAGGAGATAAAGCGTGTCTTCCATGGACCAGGGTGAAGGCCAAGGCGAGAATCCGCAGGAAGCACCGGAGCAGCCCGAACCTCCACGAATCCGAAGTTCAATAGAAAAAAAAGTAGTTCTGCCCGCTGACGCCAATCTGGGGGAGCTGGTTCATGACACTTCCCCTGAAATCCAAACGGCTGTGGCTGCCGATCCGCGCCTGACGGAAGATCTGGCGCTGGCACTGCTCAATCACCGCGATCTACCACGAGAAGCGCTGGAAGCCCTCAACAAGAACGGGCAACTGATGCGGCAACGCAAGGTACGCCTTGCTGTGGTGATGCATCCGCGAACCCCGCGCCATATTTCGGTTCCCACCATCCGGCATATTCATACCTTTGAGCTGATGCAGGTGGCGCTGCTGCCTGCGGTCCCACCGGACGTGAAGCGCGTGGCTGAAGAAGTGCTTATCAGCAAGATCGCGAATATCTCTTCAGGAGAGCGCTCCACCCTGGCCAAACAGAGTTCAGGCCGTGTAGCGGCGGCACTTCTGCTGGATAAAGAAGAGCGGATTATGCAGGCGGCGCTTACCAATCCGCAGATGACGGAGATGTTTATTGTGCGGGCCTTGAAGATGGAGCGCGGTACAGAGCTGCTTGCTCCTGCCGTTTCACGGCATCAGAAATGGGCATTTCGCAATGACGTGAAGGCCGCCTTGCTGGGAAATAAGAACACGCCTCTGGCGCGAATGATCCAGTTGGCTGCGGAACTTCCTGTGAATTTGATTAAAGATGTATTGCGGAACGGAAGGTTGAGCCCTCAGGCAAAGAATAGCTTGCTGGCTGTGCTGGAAAAACGCGGCCTAAAAACGTGATGCAGAAACTTTGAAACGGTTCCTCCGCTTACTCTGTTCCTCGGTGTTTCAAGATTCTAGGTGTACATAGAATAACCATCATCTTTTCCCGGCACAATCAGTTCATCCAGTTTCAGGAATTCCTGTACCACTTCCTCGTTGGAGCGCTCCATCTCATGTACTGATCCCACAAAGATAGCGCGCGCCTCGTGGAGAAACACAATGCGGTCCGCCAGTTTTTTTGCCAGGCGCATGTCATGTGTCACCACAATGCTGGTTAGTTTGAGCTGAAGTTTAAGTTTCTGGATCAAATCACCGAGAAGCTGCGCCATCAGCGGATCGACCATGGTGGTCGGCTCGTCATACAGGATGCACTCCGGCTGGGCTGAAAGAGCGCGGGCAATGGCCACGCTGCGCTTCATGCCAGTGGAGAGATCAGACGGCAGAAGATCGCGCATAGGCTTTACGCCTACCATGTCCAGAAGGCCGTCAACAATCTGATAAATCTGCTCTTCATCCAGGTCATGGCGCTCGCGCAGCGGAAAAGCCACATTCTCACCCACGGTAAGCGAGTCAAAAAGCGCGCCGTTCTGGAAGACCATGGTCACTTTTTTGCGAATGTGCTCTAGCTGCAATTCTGTATAGTCTGTGATGTCTTCAAAGGCCACAACCACGCGGCCTGAGTCCGGCTTGAGAAAGCCCATGATGTGATGGAGTGAAACAGATTTACCCACGCCGCTGCGGCCGAGAATACAGAGTGTCTCGCCAGGGTAAACGGGGAAACTTACGTCTTCCAGGACTTTGTGGTCGCCAAACGCCTTATAGACGTGTTGAAACTCGACGTAAGGCAGTCTCTCTTGCGGCTCGTGAGGATGGCTCATGTGTCCTGACCGGGGAAGCGACGCTGTGCGCGGGCCAGATCTTCCGGGGTGTTTAGATTCTCGAACATATCCGTCGCGAAGGCAAACTGCCGCAGCTCCCGCTCTTTGACCACAAGGGTCCTGCCTTGGGGAAAGAGCGGCACAATCTTGTAATTACCCTGACGCAATGCCTGCTCCGCGATGGGCAGAAAATCGAGAGAGTAAACCGTGCATAGCGGCTGGGTATAGTCATTGATTTCCGGCGTGGTCACGGCTGATCCTGAAGTAAGGGCGCGTCCGGCCAGATAGGAGAGAAATGCAGGCGACAGAAATGGCGTGTCCACGGCAATGATCAAGTTGAACTGCGTTTGTGAATTGCTCAACGCGGCGTGAATGCCGCCCAGCGGCCCGCAGCCGGGAAAAATGTCTTCATACACGGGCGCCACTGTGCCGTATAACTCGTGCCTGCCCAGTATGGCAACATCCCGGCACACCTCGCGCAGCGCCGCCAGCGTGTGTTCCAGAAGCGTGCGTCCGTGCAGAGTGATTGCGGCTTTATCCTGCCCCATGCGGGAACTTTTGCCGCCTGCAAGAACAAAGCCAGTAAGCTGGGAGTGCACCATTGGCGCTGATTTTAGCGGAAAACTGGCATGTGGAAATAATTAAAGATGTGGTAAAGCTGACCCTTTGAGTCCGGTCTTAGAAAATCTCCAGGCCGATGATTCTGCCAAAACCATCCAACTCAAGGCTGCCTTTGCCTTCCAGCACAGAATCGCCGTTCAAGTCCGGCACGGTGATGAAAACCCTTTCATTCACCACACTGGCGGAAGCTGTACGGCTGAGATATTCCAAAGAGCGGCGGCTGCGCGCGATCTCCGGCAAGCTAAACGCAACATCTGCTAGTTCTCCGGTTTCTGTTAGCGACAATGCCACATCAATAGGATAGCTCTGGCCCACACCGCGCTCCTGATCAGTGGGATCAAGCGTAGGTTTGAAAGAAACGTAGTAATAGAAAGTATCTTTCTCCGGATTGTAGACGCCGCGTGCGACTCGCAGGGACATAAGAAGAACAAGTTTTTTATCACAATTCGGGCTCGATAGGCCAGATTCAAGCGGATCTTTGTGAAACCTCCGAATCAATGTATTTCGCGGTGAAGGAGCATTATCGCCATACGCAGGTATGTGTTGTGAGAACTTGAACGTTCTTCGCCACAGGGATCTCTCGCCGCGCTTGAGATTTCAGAAAAAAGCTGCCCTGAAGCCAGCATAGAATGAATGTATGAAAGTATTTCTTACCGGCGCGACGGGTTTTGTTGGAAAAAATATGCTCAGGCGATTACTGGCTGAAAGCCACAGTGTGCGAGCACTGGTCCGTGATCCGCAGAAGGCCAACATACCTGCGCAGGAAAAAGTTGAACTTGTGGCAGGTGACGTGGTTGAAGGCACTGGCCTAGACCAGGGTATGCAAGGATGTGACGCAGTCATTCATCTGGTGGGGATCATCATTGAAACAGGCAAGAATACTTTTGATCATGTGCACCACATTGGCACGCGTAATGTAGTGGAAGCGGCAAAGCGGACAGGCATTAAGCGGTTTATTCAAATGTCGGCGCTGGGTGCGCGGGCGGATGGACCTGCGGCCTATCAAGTCACAAAATGGAAGGGCGAAGAGGAAGTCAGGCGCAGCGGGATACCATATTGCATTCTGCGACCGTCATTGATCTTTGGCGAAGGCGACGGTTTTGTGACGCAGATGATGGAGACAATGCGGTCGGCCCCACTCTTCCGGCCTGTGCCGGGAGACGGCAATCCAAAGTTCCGGCCAATTTTTATTGACGACGTGACCGCATGTTTTGCCAATGCATTGACGGCTGAAGCCGCCACGGGCCACACCATTGAGATTGGCGGAGCAGACGAACTTACGCTGAACGCCGTGCTGGCTGAAATCGCGCAGTGCGCCGGCGTGCGCAAGCCAGCCATACATATTCCCATGCCGCTGATGCTGGCGGGCGCTGCCGTTGTTGAATCATTCCTTAAAAATCCTCCTGTCACAGTAGATCAGTTGCGCATGCTGCGCGAAGGGTCCACTTGCGATATCAGGCCCATGGAAGGCCTTCTGGGCGTTAAGCCGCGGGGCTTCAAAGGGTGCGGCCGAGCCTGACGGCAACCACGGAACTGGGGTGGTTGTTACATAGAAAATATACCTCTCGATGCAATTTATCTCCTCAACTCTGCATCTAATGCAGGCATACGCCCCAAAACTGAAGAGGAGTAATGGATATGAAAAGGAATCTTTGCATGATTCTGGTTTCCCTGGCCTTATTGGCCGTGGGGTGCTCGCGCGTTGCCGATCGAACGGACGCGCAGGTCGCGTCCGAGGTTACGGACAAGATCAAAGCGGACAGCAATGTCCCGGATAAACAGCTCAATATTAGTGCGAATGGCGGCGTAGTAACGCTCAGCGGAAATGTAAGCAGTGATGCGGCCCGCAATGCAGCTTCCAGCGATGCCGCGCAAATTGCCGGTGTAAAAACCGTAGTCAACAATTTGCAGGTCGTTCCGATTTCTGCGGCGAATCAGCAGGTGCAGCCACAGGATCAGGCCGGCCTTCCCTCAAATACCACAGCTGCGAATCCTCCAGCTGCGGCAAGAGATACGCGGCGGCCTTCACCGCGGGTACGGGAAAAGAATTTGCGCCAGTCAGCTGATTCTTCCAGAAGAAACGATGGAGACAATCGCAATGACAACTCGCGCAACAATGACACGGCAAACAACACCTCAGGAAACAACAACAATGACTCGGCACAGTCGAGCGCGCCTCCGGCGCCAGTGGCCCCGCCCGTCCCGCAAAAAGTGACTGTACCTTCTGGAACGCAGTTGAGTATCCGCTTGAATACTGAGGTGAACTCAGAGACTGCGCAGACAGGCAACGTATTTCATGGATCGCTTTCGGCACCCATTTCTATCGACGATGAGATTGTTCTTCCGACGACAGCCGATGTCGAAGGCCGTGTGGTTGAAGTGAAGTCGGCGGGTAAATTTGCGGGTCAATCCGTGCTGACTCTGGAATTGACCAAACTGGTGATGGATGGCCGAAGCTATAACCTGCAAACCGATCAGTGGACAAAGTCTGGCAATAGCCGCGGCAAATCAACGGCAGCCAAAGTTGGCGGCGGTGCGGCAGTGGGCGCGATTTTGGGTGGCATCCTGGGCGGCGGTAAAGGCGCAGCCATTGGAGCTACGGCTGGCGCAGGCGCGGGTACCGGCGTCTCTGCTGCCGGCAAGGGGCAACAGATTATCCTGCATCCAGAACAGGTGATTGCTTTCCAATTGCAGAATTCGTTGACGGTAACACCCGGAGCGAACCGCCCGGCAATGAACCAATAAGTAAGGTTTCATTTTTGAACTTGAACGCCGCCTCATTTGGGTGGCGTTTTTTATTTATGAGGGATCTTAGGGCCATTCTGGTCGATTTATGTTGCAGAAGGCGTGCAGAAGAGTAGTGTGTAAGTAAATGAGACAGACGAAGTTGAACGCTCCCTCTCCGCTGCGGCCGAAGGCCATTGTCAAAGGGCCCATTCGGTGTCATAAATGCCAATTGATGTGCCGGGACGCAGAACAGTATCTCAGCCATGCGTGTGTGACACGGGGTAGTTCACTGGCAAACGTCAGCCAGCGGTAAAAGCCAGCAGGCAGAGCCAATCCTTTTGAATTTTTTTGCCTGAAGCTTAAGCTACGGCTTTGGATCGGCATCCAACAACTCAGATGGCCAGGACAAAGATCAGTGCTCTGATACATACCTGCGACAATGCGGGCTCATTGGAGCGCGCATTGGATTCGCTGCGCCCTTGCGATGAGGTGATTGTGGTGGACCACGGTTCAAAAGATGAAACCGTGAAAATAGCGCGGGCGCACGGCGCAAGGATTGTTCAGGCGGTTCCCGGCGTGGACCGCGGCGCGTATGCGCAGGACTCAAACAATCCATGGATCTTTTGCCTGTTGCCGCAGGAGGCCCTGGCGGAAGAGCTGGAGGCTTCATTATTCGAATGGCGCGAAGTGGACCATGATATCAGCCTGATGGGCTTCAATGTGGCAATTCGCGAACAGAATGGCGCAGGCTGGAATTCTCTTGATGCAGAGATGCGCTTGGCCAATCGCAAACAGATTAACTGGACCGGGAACCTGCCACCGGCTAATCCTAACGTTCCCGCTTTGGCAGGGCACATCTTGAGAATCCCTGAAAGCGACTGAGTAATTTGGTGAATGGGTAATTTAGTAATTTGGTAATTTGGAAAAAACTCTGGGATTATCTTGCTGCTTTCAGACCAGCGCCAATCAAATTTTGCGTGGCATAGTAATTTGGCAATAGTTCCTTGGTTTTCATTTACCAAATTGCCAATTTACCGTTTACCAAATTATCCAGTTCCCTAAAGTACCCGATGATCCATTCTGCGCCTTGCGTATAATCTCCCTCGAGTCACATCCAAGCGGGAGCTCGCCCTGAATACTCTTGATTTTGCCGGAAACGTATATTTTCTTGCCGCAGCTTTTTTTCTGTTTGGGCTGGTGTTTGGCAGCTTTTTGAATGTGTGTATCTACCGCATGCCGCGGGAAATCTCCGTGGTGAGCCCGCGCTCGGCCTGTCCAAAATGCGAAATGCCCATTGCCGGTTATGACAATATTCCAGTCCTGAGCTGGATCCTGCTGGGAGGGAAGTGCCGTAAGTGCAAAACACCTATCTCGCCGCGCTACGCGGGCGTGGAACTACTTACAGGCGTGTTTTTTGCCGGTTCATATCTTACTGAAGGTTTGAGCCTGGGCGCACTGAAGCTCTGTGCCCTGTCATTTCTTCTGATTGGACTGATCTTTACTGATGCCGAAACCAAGCTGCTGCCCGATCTGCTGACCAAGCCAGGAATTGCCTTGGGACTGATCTTTAGCGCGTTGGTTCCGCTGGAAGGGCCGGCGCACCACTTTTTGCCCGCTATCGATAACTGGCGGATTCTTTCGATCATGAATTCACTTGCCGGTGTGGTGCTGGGCGCGGCATTTATCTGGGGTGTTGCGCTCTTGTACGAGGCCGTGCGCGGTGTTGAAGGCATGGGCCGGGGCGATGTGAAATTGATGGCGCTAATTGGCGCATTTCTGGGCGTGGAACTTACACTGGTTGTTCTGCTGGTAGGTTCCGTGATCGGCAGCTTTTTTGGGATCTTTCTGATTCTATGGGTATGGGCAAAGCGTATGGCGCGGCGGCGACGGACGCACGCTGCAGAAGCCATGGGGGTTTCCCGAAGCCGCGCGTGGAATTCGGCCATCCTGATTTACCGTAATTTTGAGATTCCTTTTGGCGTATTTCTGGGAGCCGCAGCTCTGATTACCGCCTTTTGGGGGATGGCGCTGATCCGGTGGTATGTGCGCATCTCCGGGCTGGGTTCGATGCATTAACGTTCTATGCATTAATGTTCCATCCGTTTAACGTTTCGTGCGCCGGCTTATGGGTTACTTCAGTCCGGTGCGGCGTTTACCCTATCGTTTCCACCTGCGGAAAGGAGCAGAATGGAATTGAGGACAGCTGTAGAATAATAAGAAGAACAATTTTCAGGGTTGATGTCTTTATGAAAAAGATTTGTCTGATGCTCATGATGTGCCTGTTTGCCGCGGCAGCGGTTGCACAACAATCTCTGGGTGATGTGGCCCGTGCCAACCGCTCAAAAAAGCCCGCCAGTTCCAGCGAAGTGAAGCTGGATGACGACAATATGCCGCGCAGTTCCACACCTTCTGCTGAACCCGATACCGACAAAAAGAAAGCTGACGACAAAAAAGCTGATGACAAAGACGCGGACGCCAAGGACGGCGCCGCATCCAAGAAAGATACGACGAAAGATGCAGCCGAAGCACAGAAGCAGAAAAATGAAGAATTGAAGAAGCAGATTGCGGAACAAACCAAAGAGATTGCCACCCTGCAACGCGAACTGGATATAGCCCAGCGCGAGGCAAAGCTCCGTGCCGCAGCTTATTATGGCGATGCCGGCACCATGTTGCGGGACCAGGCCAAGTACGCTGAAGATACACGCAAGCAGCAAGCTGAGATCGATACCAAAAAACAGGGCCTGGATGCCGCCCAGCAGAAGCTGACAGACTTGCAGGAGCAGGCTCGTAAAGCCGGCTTACCTCAGTAATAAACTCGGTAACCCGCCGGGAAACATGAACCTTCGTGCATCTCGATCTGGTTTTTCTCCGTCTAGAATGGGGTGACTTTGAGCACACCAGTCCAAATGACATTCATCAAAAAAATCAGTCTTCCTGTAATCTTTGCTCTGGCCGTTTGCGCTGGTTGCGATTCCGGGCAAAAAGCCCCAACAAGTAATGATAGCCAGCCAGCCGGGATCCAGCTTGAGACAGGCCGGTTCGCGCTGCAGAAGATGCTTGCTCCCGCACGTTTCTGGTCGCCGGATGCACTGCCCGTCCGCATGGAATCAACCAACCTTAAAGACACCAACGGCCATGACGGCAAAGCCGTATTCTGGCGCGCCATGTTTGCGTCTACAGCGCGGGAGAAGGCGGAGGCGTTTACCTGGGCAGGGACGGCCACGGACGATGGTCCACGCGGCGTGAATCACGGAGCTGAAGATAGCTATAATCCGGCGAACCGCGCTGCTCGTACATTTGACCTGAACTTCCTGAAAGCGGACACCGACAAAGCATTTGAAGTGGCACAGGCGCACGGTGGCAAGCAGGTACTGGAAAAAGACCCCAAGGTTTCCGTGGGATATCTGCTGGATTTTGACGCGCAATCCAGTACGCTACGCTGGCATGTGATTTACGGGGGCAGAGAATCCACGGGCAAGCTTACCGTACTTGTAGACGCAAGCTCGGGAACGTTCCTGCGGAAAGAATAAAGCTATTTTCCCCGGCTACTTCCCAATGATCCACTCAATTTGCTGAATTGCCTTTTTTGCATTATTAGCAAACTTTCCTTTGGGCTGGGCCTCAAGATATTTCCGATAGTAAAGCCTTGCCGGTTCAAGCCTCTGCATGCCCTGCAGCGCCTGGGCCAGACGGAAGAAGACCAGCGGATTATCTGGCGTGATGCGCAGAGCATCTTCAAAGCGCTCACGCGCAGAATCAAAGTGGTTGCCGGCCAGATAGGTTTCCCCCACGTCAATATCATGTGCCGCGATTTTTGCCTGGTTAGGGTCTGGGGCCGCCACGGCGCGGGTGGAGAGCTGCGGCGCAAGGCGCTTGATAGCTTCCTCAGATTCCTTTGACTTGGGGCCGTTCGGTAGTATCTCAAGATATTTGTGATAGCTCTGGTCAGCAGGCGAGAGCAACTCAAGCTTTTCCTGGGTTAGGGCCAGATCATACGTGGCTTCAGCGTCATCGGGCTTATAAGTCAGCGCGTGATTAAAGCGCTCCAGCGCCGCGCGATAGTTCTTCAACTTCAGGTAATACTCGCCCACTTCCACATCCTTCGCCGCTTTGTGGGGATCCCATGGCTTCAGGACAGATGGGTCCTCCGCAGATTTGGGCTCTTCTTTTTCCGGGCGGACGTTTAGATCGATTTCTGAGTCACGGCTGGAGCTTTCACCTGTGGCTCCAGACCCGCCCGCGCTGGAACCGGAGCTGCGGCCTGTGGGATCAGTGCCTGGCGCGTCCCCAGGGAACGGTGGACGCTCATATTGGTCTTTTCGCTTGGGCGATGCCTGATTGGGATCAAGTGGCGGCTGTTTTGGTATCTCGCCTGGCTTTGTCACATCGCCGGGAAACGGCGGGCGCTCATATTGATCTGAGGGCTTAGGCGTGGGCTCCACTTTGGGCGTTGGCGAGGGAGTTGGTGTTGGCGTGGTGCGCGGCGTGATATGCGGATTATTATCCTGGCTTTCCTGCGCCAAGGCGTGATGAGATGGCAACGCTAAAAAGCCAGCCAGCAAAACAATAGAAATAGGAGAGCTGAACTTCATATGTAATTATTCTATTGGAAGATCGAAAAAGGCGGGAAATCTTGCAGGTTCACCGGAGCACCCCTTGAAAACGAACGCAACCCCTCTGATTTGCCTGGCTTGGCTGATGATGCTGAACGCGGGTATCGCACAGAAGACAGAGCAGACCGCTGCAGTTTCCTACAATATCAAATGGGAGTACAACGCCCACATTCCCATGCGAGACGGAGTACAGCTTTCTGCCAACATTTCCCGCCCGGATGCGGAGGGTCGTTTTCCCGTGATTGTGGACCGCACTCCTTATGGAAAAAATCGGAAGCCTTTCTTTGATAGTGCTGCTTATCTCGCCCAGCGAGGCTACGTTTATGTGATGGAGGATTGCCGCGGCCGGTACGATTCTGAAGGCGAGTTTAAGCCCTGGATCAATGAGGGCCATGATGGGTATGACACGATTGAATGGGCGGCGCGCCAGCCGTGGTCGAATGGCAATGTAGGCACGACAGGCGGTTCGTATGGCGGCTGGGACCAGATGTTTGCCGCTGAGGAACAGCCGGAACACCTGAAAACAATGATTGTGATTTCGATGCCTCCAGATACATACCCGGCAGCCTATCAGGGAGGCGCTTTCGGGCTGCAGGCTTTGGATTGGGCCATCATTGTAGATGGACACACTTTTCAGGAATATCCAGGCAATCTGGCGGAAGCGTACCGGCATTTGCCCGTGAGTTCCATGGACAAAGCCGCAGGTCGATCCATGCCAGAGACCTTGCAAGCATGGACGCAACATGAGACGTATGACGATTACTGGAAGCAGCGTTCCTATCTAAACAAACTATCCCGCATCCAGGTGCCGGTGCTGCATATTGACGGCTGGTACGATTCACCAGACGCAACTTTAGAAAACTATAACGGCTTGATTGCGCAGGGCGCTACGCTTCCGGCGCGCTCCAGGCAAAAAGTCATTCTGGGGCCATGGCTGCACTCGACGTTCAGTTCGTCAAAAGTGGGTGATATCGACTTTGGGCCCGCCGCTCCCATTGACCTTCATGCAGTCTCACTTGGCTGGTACGATTGCCAGTTGAAAGGGTTGAATTGCCAGGAGGTATACGCTGATGGTCCAATCAATCTCTTTGTTATGGGCGAGAACCGCTGGCGACCGGAGAAGGAATGGCCGCTTAAGCGTGCTCAGCTCACGCCCTTTTATTTCCATAGCAACGGCCATGCCGGCACGCGTACAGGCGATGGGAGCCTAAGCAAGGAAGCCCCTGCAAGCGAACCTGTTGACATCTTTACCTATGATCCAGGTGATCCTGCGCCATCGACAGACGATCCGGCAGCGATGGGAGCACGCAGCGTGCTGGATGAGCGCCCGATGGAGTTACGAAAAGATGTTCTGGTTTTTACCTCAGCGCCTTTAACAGAGCCAGTGGAAGTGACCGGCCCTATCCGCATCAAGCTGTGGGCTGCATCCTCAGCCAAAGATACCGATTGGGCGGCAAAGATCATTGATGTCCACCCTGACGGAGAGGCGCAGAGGTTGCAGGATGGCATTTTGCGGGCGCGAAGCCGGGAATCTGTGGAGCATCCTTCGTTACTCACTCCAGGGAAGATTTATGAATATACGATTGATTTGCTGGACATCAGCAATCTTTTCCAAGCGGGACATCGCATTCAGGTGGTCATAACCTCCAGCAACTTTCCTGATTTTGACCGTAACCTGAATACCGGCAACAGCAATGAGACAACTGCGGAGACCCAGGTGGCAAAACAGACTATCTACCATGATGCCGCCCATCCTTCGCATATCTTGCTGCCAATCATTCCAAAATAATAAAGGCCGTCAGATTTCTCTGGCGGCCTCTATTCTGCGCAAGTGTCCGGGGGAGGAGAGACTACCGGCTCGGGTTAGGAGCGGTACTCTGCGCAGAGCTTGGTGCTTCTTGAGTGGTAACATTCGTCATCAGGCGAACGTCAACGCGGCGATTCTGGGCGCGTCCATCTGCCGTGTTGTTCTCGGCAGCGTACTTATCCTTGCCCAGGCCGATCAAATAGATCTTGTGAGCAGGAATGCTTTTGGACGAGAGATACTGCACCACGGAATCAGCGCGCTTCTCGCTCAGTTTGTAATTGTAAGCGGCTCCGCCAACGGAATCAGTGCCACCTTCCACAACCACCAGATAGCCCTTGGTGTTGGGAACTTCCGCCAGCAGCTGATCCAGAGCGGTCTTGGCCTTCGGCGTTAAATCAGCTTTGTTGAAGGCAAAGTGCACTGAGGTTTCAGCTACAGGGCGATAATTATCCAGATTGGCAACCTGATTGGCTAGAGCGTCTGCACGGGTATTGGCCTGATCTGCCAAAGTCTGGGCCTGATCCGCACGTCCACGGGCATCCAAAGCTTTCTGATCAGCCTCACCGGCCTTGGTGTTGGCGCCGGCAATGCCCGCAGTTGCGCGGGTATCCACATCGTGGATGGCGGCGTTGTTCTTGGCCGTTCTGGCATCAAGTTCGTTAGATTTTTCGACGATTGGCTGGGTCTGCTTGCGCACGTAATTTTTCGTTGTGCAACCGGTGGCGACCATCAGTGATGATCCAGCCAGCAGAACCAAAAGACTCGATTTCAAATTCATGGGGAAAGCTCCTTAAGACCCGCGCGGCGCAGGGAGTTGCCGCCTATCAAAGTCACTTATGGAACAGCAACTCGCTTGCCATTGCCCCAGAGGGAGATGGGTGAATTGTAAATGATTTATAATCAATAGGTTGAGTCCTTCTGTTGAACGCTGCCAGAGTGTCTGGCCCTGTTCAACCGTAGAAATTTTACGCACCTAGAGCCTTATAGGAAGAATCTAGGTAGTAAGCCTCAGCTTTCCTCATGGATCTGACAGAGAAAATTCGGACGATTCCGCTCCAGCCAGGCGTTTACCTATATAAAAACGCCGAGGGTGAGGTCATTTACGTTGGCAAGGCCAAGAACCTGCGTGCCCGCGTCCGCTCTTATTTTCAAGAGGGAGTTGGAGAAGCCAATGCTAAAACGGGAAGTCTGCTGCGCGAAGCTGTGGATGTGGAATACATCGTCGTCGCCAACAATAAAGAAGCGCTGGCGCTGGAAAACAACCTCATCAAGCAGAAGAAGCCGCGTTTCAACATTCTTCTGCGCGACGATAAGTCCTATCCATACATCAAGCTGACGCTCGGTGAGCGCTATCCGCGGGTTTATGTCACGCGCCGCCTGCGAAAGGACGGCAGCCATTATTACGGCCCATATTTTCCCGGCAATCTGGCTTACCGCATTGTTGACCTGATTCATCGCAGCTTTCTGATTCCTTCCTGCAAGGTGGATCTCACGCGTTACCATCTGCGGCCCTGCTTGCAGTTTTATATCAAGCGGTGCCTGGGGCCATGCGTGCAAGATCTCACCACGCCGGACGCTTATCTGGAAGCCGTGCGTGATGTGCAGCTCTTGCTGGAAGGCCGGCAAACTGATCTGGCCAAGTCTCTCCGCGTGCGTATGGATGAAGCCGCCATCCAGCAGGAATATGAGCGCGCTGCGCGCTATCGAGACATGCTCTCTACCGTGGCACAACTCCAGGAAAAACAGCGCATGGCTGCCGCTGAAGGCGATGACCAGGACGTATTTGGCTATCACTACGAAAGTGACATGCTGGCCGTCAATGTCTTTCATATGCGTGGCGGCAAAATTCTGGACCGCCGCGAATTCTTCTGGGAAGAATTGCCGGAGGTTGAACTGCCTCAGGGAGACAATGAAAACGAAAGCGCCGGACCCGCAGAGAATCAAGGTTCGTATCAGGGCACGACTTCAGTCGTGCCGTTAGCTCCGCAAGAGAGCAGGGCTTTAGCCCCAGCATCTCTCTTCCACCCCGGAGCCTTTTTCTCCGCACTTATGAAGCAGGTTTATATTGACCAGCAATATGTACCGCAAGACATTCTCTCGCCCGTTGAATTTGAAGATCGCACAGAGCTGGAAGAGTTGCTTTCAGAAAAGCGCGGCAGCAAGGTGGAGATACTTGTACCGCAGCGCGGTGAAAAGCGGTCGCTCATTGATCTGGCCGCGCAAAATGCCAAGCAGTCTTTTGATCAACGTTTCCGCGTGATGAAGCCGCAGGCCAAAGCCGTCCAGGAAGCCCTGCAAGACGCGCTCGGCCTGCCGGAAATTCCTAAACGCATTGAGTGCTTTGATATTTCCCACATACAGGGCGCGGAAACCGTGGCTTCTATGGTGGTGTGGGAAGACGGCGCAATGAATAAAAATGCGTACCGCAAATTCATCATAAAGACCGTCACCGGCGTGGACGATTTTGCCTCCATGCGAGAGGTTGTTGGCCGGCGTTATAAGCGTCTGCGCGACGAAAACAAACCATTTCCCAGCCTGGTGCTCATTGACGGCGGGCTTGGACAACTCCATGCCGCGGCCCAGTCACTGGAAGAGCTGGGCATTACCAACCAGCCGTTGACGGCTATCGCCAAGAAAGAAGAGATCATCTACGTTTTTGGCCAGGAAGATGATCCGGTAGTGCTGGAACGGCATTCGCCGGTGCTCCATCTGGTGCAGATGGTGCGCGACGAATCCCATCGCTTCGCCGTTACCTTCCATCGCAAGCGCCGCCAGATGCGCGACCGTAAGTCTGAGCTGCTGGAAATCCCCGGCGTAGGCGAACGCACTCGGCAGAGATTGCTTCAACATTTCGGAAGCGTGCGGGCCGTCCAACAGGCTGATGCCGCTGCGCTGGGCGCGGTGCTGACCAAAAGCCAGACCGAGGCTGTGCTGAGGCACTTCCAGAAAGCGTCACAATAACAAGGCATGCAATGACAATGCTGGCCTCGGAGAGCCTTATGGTAGTGGTTCAGTTTGAAAAAGCTGACCCACTACCGAAAAGTGCGGTCTGAAAAAAGAAAAAAAGCCCTACGCTCTTGCGCAGGGCTTTCATTTCGCCAAAAAACCTTTAGATAGCAGTCGCCAGCGGCACCATGTTCTGGGTTTGCAGGTCTCCCAGAAGCCGCAGGTTCTCCCGCAAAGACTGGTACTTGGGCACCAGCATGGCCGGATTCAACTGCAGTGACGGCATCGCATATTCCAGTGAAAGCTTGGTCAGGGCTACCAGGCACTGCAAGCGGATCTGGGTGGCCAGTTCAGTTACCTGTGCGGCCGCCTGCGCCACTTCCGGCGCTGAACTCATGCGCGCTGCCTCGCCCACATGCATAACCGCGGACGCATTGGATGCAATCCTGGCCACGTAGCGTACAGTCACGCGAATTCGCTGACGTTTGAGATGGGAGAATTTCGAGCGCGGAAGGTTTTCCCGCATAAAGCGTTCGTCGTCCCGGTCCATCAGGGTTCTGAAAGCGTTAAGGTCTACCGTGCGGAAACTTTGTCCCGCCTGTGTTCTGCGGCCGCGTACCGCCATGTAAAACAACATGACAGCGCACAACGCAAGCGCAATTACGATCACAGTTATCATCTGCTTATTAGCTCCATCACTGCCTGATTCCACTGCTCCAACTGGGCCCGTTTGGGAACTTCCGCATTGCTGGCTACCTGCTCAGGCGCAAGTAGATAACCTGCCCACATGAGCAGACTTGCGGAGAAAGAAATACCGCGGACCAAGTTAAATGCTTGTGCCGTTGCTGTGCTTACATGACCAATCAACGTTACGTTGATCAGTTCAACAGCCGCAAACATTCCCAGCCCCAAGGCTATCCCAAATACATTCTGTTTCCAGTGCAGTCCAAACGCACTGGAAGACAAAAACAAGAACATGATCAATCCCACTTCCACAATGCGCGTCGCCTGCTCGGCAAGCAGGATCGCGTGGCTTATGCCCCTGGCATCTCCTGATTGCTCATAGGCTACTCCACATCCTAGGACAACCAGCGCTATCACTACGACACGGAAAATTATGACAGCCAGTTTGCGCAAAGCCGGATGCGGCGAAAACACATTTGTAAATATTTCCCGCACTATCGTAAGTCCGAGAACGATCCCGATCGCTTCAAAAACCAAAAAGGCGTACCCGTACACCTTCGGCGTCCGGAACAAAGAATACAGGACCGTTGTCTCAAACAAATTGAAAGACACGTAGGCAGAAAAAAACGGATACCTTTGCCAGGTTCTTTTGGCCAGCACTACCAAAGCCAGTAGCACTTGCAAGCCAATGCTCCCGATCCACACATCGTGAATAATCAACCTTAGCGGCATATCCACTAAGAAGCATAGCGCTTCAAGAACCAGCAAACAAGCTTTTCTTACCGGTCCGATTTCTCTGTCTGCATTACCCTAGTTATCTATTTGTCCCCTGTGGACATGCTGGGAAACCAGGTATCCCGCACGGGAATGGTGACCCGCCGTCAAATCTGGTGGCTTCAAGAGGGAAAGCTGCGCTGGTGGATAGCGCTAATGCGCCCAATACAAGCAATTTAACCAATATCTTCTTCGCCATGAATGATCTCCTTCAAAATGGGTAAACCACTTGCAAGCTTCCATGATTTTTCCTGTATCACTAACAAACCATTGGAGTTAATATGGTTTTCCGAACCCGGAACAATTTTTCCCGAAATGGGAACAAAAGCTGACAGACACCATTCCTTAAAATATTAGAGTCTCTGGATGGACAAAATTGGTTACTCACTTAAGACCAATTTGGGAATTACCCCTTCCGGGTGGAATTGGCCCATTCCCCTCTTCATGGTTGCGATAAGGATTTTTTAAGATTGCCTCACCATCGTTTGTCGCGGCCAAAACTAATGATTTGAATGGCTATTCAGTTTGAGTTTTTATGGGAAAGATTCAAGGCGCTTCCGCGTACTCTGAGACTTCAAACACCCCTTCGCGAACTACCACTTGGAAAAGTGAATCAAAGCCCACTGAGTCGCAATTTAAGTACTGGTTTTTATTCCCGATTTTTGGTTTTTGTAAACATTTCCACTGCCGCCGCGAAAGCTGCCTCAGGAAATGGATCGCACGGTTTTATTGGAAACAGAAACTCGCCCGCGTATCTCTCTTGAAAACAGGCATTTGGAGTGTGCAAATCAGGGACGCGAAAAATCAGTTAGAATGAATTTGTCTGTTTTTTACAAATGTCGGGGCGTAGCGCAGCCTGGTAGCGCACCTGCCTTGGGCGCAGGGGGTCAGAGGTTCAAATCCTCTCGCCCCGACCAATTTTATCCCTGTTCAGCAGCTTACAAATATTAGCTACCCGCTTCCCGGTCACTTCATGCCTTTCCGTAAAACTACTGCTGCTCTCCTTCTTATAATTTGCCTTCATCTTGTCAAAACACAGCAATGTTTCGGCTTTGTGCCGCAGCAACAGGACTTCCCTGCGCTTTTGCAACAACTGGCCGTATTGTCGCCAGACCCGTGTATTACAGTGGCTGGAAAGATTGAGCCTGCCACAACCTCGAAAACAATGGCCTTACTTTTTGACCGCGCGGCAGACGCAGTTATAGAGCGCTTGAACGAAACCGGCTCCGCCCAGCCCAGAGACCGTGCAGCAGAGGCGCTGAAAAAGCTTGAACAACTTAGTGCTGAAACGAATGCCGCATGGCCCAAGGAAAGCCGGTTTCACTTCCAGATACTTGATCTTCATCGCCAGCTCTTGCCGTAAAAATGGCCTTCCGCTTTGACGCAAAGTTTTATATCTTTGGCGTTTCCCAAGAAGACGCCTTCGGAAAACCAAACCGGATGTGGAATAAAGTAGGCGAGGAGCCGCCGCTGGAACATTCGGCAACCACTCCATCTCTCTTTATCCCTTACACCGCGGCCCTTCCGGGAATGCCAGATTGCTGGCCACTATTCAGAGCTCCGGCTGCGCAGGCAGCACCGGAATTTCCTATGACGCCCGTGAGTGGGCCCCGTCAGGCATGGGCAGCCTTGAACAAATCATCAAGCAGGATGGCGCCTTTGGTCTGTACGACAAAGTTCGGGGCTTTCCCCATATTGGTCAATTAAAAACGCAGGGCACGCTGATCACTCTCCCTTATTGCTGGTTTTCATCGCTTGATAGCTGGGACAATCCGAGCCTGTGCGCCGTGGACACATATGATCTCTCTGCCGACCACGTCAGGTTTCATGCGCGCGTTTACAATCGCCCGGATCTGCTGCCTATCGCCAAGGCCATTGCATATGCCCAGAAGCATGACTATCGCGCGGTGCTCGGTTATTGCGCGTCCAGCCAGGTTGCGCGGCGTTTAGTGCGAGATATCCCGCCTTTTGCCGGCGCTGAAGATCTTCAGGTCGTCTCTACTGGTAACAACAGAGAGCGCGTGAAGTTCAGCGATGACGGTTACCTTTTTGATTTGGAAAAGCGCGCGGGTGTCTGGATGATCGTTGATTTTAAAAATGAATAGCATGGCTCAATGAAGAATGCAGTAGGCTGTTTCTATCTGCGAAAGTCACCATTGTGGAAGGATGGGAGCGAACTACCGCAATCCCACTTTTCTCAAAACACTTCCCGCCAGCCGCCTTGCTGCTAACGCCCCGGAAGCCAGAAACGGCTTGGGGTCAGCCCAGTTCCACCACGCATAAGATTTCGCCGAAGCCACGCTGGCGGCAAATTTCATAAATCCAATCGGCCGGCTTCGTTTTGTCTCCCTATAGCAACTGGAATAGTTGTGGTAGCCCATCCATGTCGTCAAATCGCGTTGGGTTGATTTGGCGTAAGGTGGGGCCGCTGAAAACTCTGCGTTCTGCCCTGTGAGATCCAGATAACCCAAATACGCCAAATTCACTCCGGCATCCGCAAAAATGCCGTTGTACCAGGGCAGTCGTGTATTCATCTCGATGAAATAATATCCGCCATCTTTCTGCCGGTATTTAAATTCCAGCGATCCCAGCCCGCGATAGCCGAGCGCTAGAATCAACTTGCGGCCTTCCGCTGCCAGTCCTTCATTGCGCTCCGTCTGCCCATAACACATGCTGCCGTATCCCGGAGGATATTGGCACAACTTGCGCACCGTGGAATATGCCGCAATCTCACCTCGGCGATTGACCAGCGCCGTATATTGAAAAACCTGATCGTCACCGCCTTCAATCAACTCCTGCATCAGTGTGGCGCCCTTCATCTGCGGATACTTCTCGAAAAATGCCTGAGCCTCACGCGCCGTCTGCGCTACCAGCACCTTGGCGGTTTCCACGGGAAAGCCCGCCGTATAGCGATGCACCGGCTTTACCAGACACGGATAGACAAAGTCTCGCGCCACCTGAGCCATGTCATCTTCGGGGCGTGTAATATGCGTTCGCGGAACTTTCACGCCTGCGCGCTCGCAAAACCGCACCATGCTTCCTTTGTCCGTGATGGTGGTAAACAGCTCTGGCGCAACCCAGTGGAAGAGAAACTTCTGCGCCAGTTTCTGCTGCTGGTTGGAAAGAAAACGAGCAAACCAGTCGGACGTGGCAAACAACACCGGCTTCTGGGCAAATCGCGCGCCCCATTCCAGCATCAGGCGGCAAAGCACGTCTTCATTTGGGACAATGTCGCCGGCATAAGCGCGCGGCTGCGTGGGATCGTCAGGGAAAAGAAAGCAGTCGCGGCAATAACGCGAATAACGCAGCGCATCGCCCAACCTGTCATTCAGCGCGTAAACAGGAACCCCACGCCGCCCCATGCTGCGCGTGATGCCATAAGCGGAGACATCCAGTCCTTCCACAAATACCGGCG
>DASXLK010000010.1:0-10750 GCA_036496365.1 Candidatus Angelobacter sp.
TGGATAAGCACTGAACGCATACCAAACAAGAAAAGCAACTCCCAGGGCTGGCCCGGCTAAGTAGAGATAGTAGCGCGTCATGGATTGCACCCAGCCTTCTGCAGAGAAGAAGAGCGAGAGCAAGACTGCAAACATGGCAACAGTGCTCAGTTTTTCATGATGCAGCCTGTCTGCAATATAGTAGGTCGCTATCGATCCAAGAACGCTCCATGGAATTATTTTTTTCACCATCCTGCTGAGCTTTGATCCGGAATTGAGTCGCGTAAAAACATTGTTGAGCAGCAGACGCAAGGCCATTACGAGAAGAACCATGAACGCAACAATGATCAAGAATCCAGCTCCGGCTGAGAAAAACTGAATAGTAGAAAAAACCTGTAAGCCAAGGCTGTTGGCTTCAGAGTAACATCCCAGGACCACAAAGCCGCAGGTATAGAGCAGCACGGGCAGGGCTATTCCCAGGTCAGAAAGCTTTTTGGCGCTGCCCAAAAAAATGTCAAGACGTGACGATGTGGCCGCTGGTGATTCCGCGGGCTGCATTCCTGGAGTGGCCATAGTTGATCTCCAAATAATTGCCAGAAGTGTAATGGCATTTAGGGGTAACGGCTGTGTAATAGTGCAGCAACCGCCATTACCGTTGCAAATTTCTCTTTTTGCCAAGGAGCATGTTTATTCATTCTGAAGGTGTCGAAAATAAATGGACTTAGTCCATGACTTAGTCCATAATGCGGTCATGGAAGTCAACATTCACGAAGCAAAAACCAACTTTTCCAAGTTGCTGCAAAGGGTAGCCTTGGGGGAAGAAGTGATCATTGCTAAGGCAGGCGTGCCTGTGGCAAAGCTGGTTCCGGTATCCGATGCGCAAGGCAAACGCCCTTTAGGCTTTCTCAAAGGCGAAATATGGATGGCTGAGGATTTTGATGCTCCTTTGCCTCCCGATATCCTTGCAGGCTTTCTTGGAGAAGAAGAGGCCGTAAAGCAGCCGGTTATGAAAGCGCAACGAGCCAAAGCTAAGCGCAAGAAGGCATGAGATATCTATTGGATACGGCGGCTTTTCTGTGGAGTGTAGATGCTCAAGATAAGCTTAACTTGCGTGCAAGAGAGATTTTGGAAAGAAGAGATCAAGACCTTTTCCTCTCTACTGTTGTTTCGTGGGAGATAGTAATCAAAGTGTCGCGAGGCAAGCTCAGATTATCCAGGTCAGTCGCTGAAACGATGAGTCTGGCATTCTCGAAATTTGGGATGAAAGCGCAGCCCATTACCCACGCCCATAGCCTCGCGCTACTTGAACTTCCCCCTATTCATAATGATCCATTTGATCGGATGCTCATTGCCCAGGCCAGATACGAAAATCAGATCATAATAACGCCGGATGAGACGTTGAAACAGTATCCCGTGGAAATTTTATGGTGCGGAAGATAGTCTGAATAATGGCGGCTTGCGTACCGGCATACCTACCGTTAACCTAGTTTGCACATGCACTTTACGCGGCTTCGTCGGGCCTTTTGGCAGGCCTTCCAACACGGTCAGTTTTCGGAGGCAAAGGGTGCGGCATATTCGTCCATCCTTACGCTGTTCCCGGCATTTCTGGTGGTTACATCCATTCTGGAAGCCTCTCACAATACTGAAGGGTTTGTGCAGCAGATTTCCGCGGCTGTTGGCTGGGTATTGCCGCCGGGGGCGCGATCAGTGGCGCTTTCGTTCTTCCAGACCAAGCAGCACCACGCCACGCGCATTATCTATTCGGCTTCCATCGTCACTTTGCTGGCGGCCACCGGCGTAATGATTTCCTGGATGGACGGCTTCCGCAAAGCTTATGGCATGGCGAACACATGGGGCTTCTGGTATGAACGCGCTGTTGCGCTTTATCTGGTGTTGCTGGCGCTGATTCCGCTGGGATTCGCAACCATTCTGGTCGCTTTTGGCAGTGAAGTGGAGAACTGGGTGCAAAGTGGGACCATGCATCTATTCAGACCTCTTATCCTGCTGGTCTGGGATGGCATGCGTTGGAGCATCGCTTTGCTTACGGCCATCGCGCTAATGGCGCTGATGTATCACCATGGATTGCCGAAAACACAATCATGGCGGCGGGTGCTGCCGGGAGCGATTTTCGCCGCAGTGCTCTGGTTTCCGGCAACGATGCTGTTTGGATGGTACGTTAGGGTCTATGCTACCTATACGGTGGTTTACGGATCGCTCAGCGCGGCGATTGCACTGCTGGTGTGGTTGTACATCGTTTCGGTAATCGTCCTGTTTGGGGCGGAGATGAATGCGCAGGTTTATCCGAAGCAGGCGGAAAATGGTGTTACGGAAAAGAAGGTAGAGTTAAGTGACGAGCGGAACTAAAAGCCCTGAGATGGGCGCGGCCACCAGTGCGCGCAAAGCAAAGATCGTATGCACGATTGGCCCAGCCAGCAACTCTGAAGCGGTATTGCGTGACCTGATGCGCGTGGGCATGGATGTGGCCCGCTTAAATTTTTCGCATGGCACGCATGAGGATCATGCCCGCACGATTGAGCGTGTACGAAAAATTGCGGCCAAGGAAGGCCGCACGATTTGTATTCTGCAAGACCTGCAAGGCCCCAAGATCCGCACCGGCAGGCTCAAATATCGGACGCCAATCGCCATCAAGACCGGCGCGCATTTGGCCATCACGCCGCGCGATATTGCCGGCACGGCTGCACTGCTCTCCACCACTTTCAAGACACTGGCCAAGGAAGTTGAGCCGGGCTCCCGCATTCTGCTCTCAGACGGACTGATTGAGCTGCGGGTGATTGCCGTCCGCGGGGACGATGTGGAATGTGAAGTAATCAATGGCGGGATGCTGGGCGAGCATAAGGGCATCAATCTTCCAGGGACCGTGGTCAGCGTTCCCTCTTTGACCGAGAAAGACGAAAAGGACCTGGAATTTGGGCTGAAGCACGGCGTCGATATGATCGCTGTTTCTTTCATCCGCACGGCCGACGATGTGCGGCTGGTGAAACGCCTGGTGCGCTTACATAATTCTGATGCATGGGTGATTGCCAAGCTGGAAAAACCGCAGGCCGTCGATCCGGAAAACCTGGAAGAAATCCTGGATGTGGCCGACGGTGTGATGGTGGCGCGCGGCGATCTGGGCGTGGAGATGCCGCCGGAAAAAGTGCCGATTATTCAGAAGCACGTAATTCGCCGCGCGGCAGACTGGCGCAAGCCTGTTATCACGGCCACACAGATGCTCGAATCGATGATTGAGAATCCGCGTCCCACGCGCGCTGAAGCAAGTGACGTGGCCAACGCGATTCTTGACGGCACCGATGCCGTGATGCTCTCAGCCGAGACGGCAAGCGGCAAGTATCCGCGCGAAGCCGTAGCGATTATGGCGAAGATTGTGCTTGAAGCAGAATCAGCCAAAGAAGAGCCGATGCAGCGCCGGCGCAAGCATCGGCAGCTCTCCATTTCAGAAACCATTTGCGAATCTGTAGCGCACGCCGCGCAAGACCTGGAGATGAAAGCTATTGCCGTCTATACAGAAACCGGCACTACGGCGCGGCTGATCTCAAAATACCGGCCCAAAGCGCCGATCTATGCTTTCTCCGCCGGCCCTGCGGTATGTGCACGGCTCAATCTGATGTGGGGCGTTTCACCGCTCTCCTGTGAGATGACGGCCAATGCAGAAGATATGGTGTTCAATGCGGAAAAATATTTACTGCAAATACATGCGGTGCAGCCAGGGGATGTAATTGCCGTGGTAGCGGGGACTCGCACGAGCAGCGGCTCAACTAATTTTCTTCGTCTGCATGTTGTGGGTACGGGTGATCATGCTGCGCCTAAACGCGAGGAACGCCGCAAAATGCCCCGGCAAAAGCCGGTGGAGACGGAAAGAAGAAAGCGTTAGGTTTCGCCGCAGATTACGCAGATAAAAACTGATCGGAACAATGGACCGCGAATTCACGCGAAAGGGCGCGAATCAATCTTCTTTCAATTACCCATTTACCAAATTACTCAATTACAAAATTAGTTGACCCATCCACCTCCACTGCTCCCACCGTTCTTTTTGTCCTTATCATCTGGCGGACGAAAATTGCCGTGCTCATCAAAGTAATGCGTTGAGTCTTGTTTGTGCTTGCCCATGTAAACTTCAAACTTCTTTTGTGCGCGACGGCGCTTCCAGCGGTGATAGCTGTTGCTGATTCCGTAAGAACCTTCCGATAGAAAGAACAACAGCCCGCGGCTGGGCACAAATTTAAGGTAAATGTATCCGAAAAGCAGCCCACTCAAGTGCGCGACATTCGCCGTGCCGCCAGTATCGCCGAGCGCTCCCGCGAGTGCGACGAAAGCAAGAATGCCCACCATATATTTCAGGCGAATGGAGAATGGAAACGGAAACATAAAGACTTCCTGATCACCAAAGAGCATGGCGGCAGCCATGAAGATGGCATAAATTCCGCCAGACGAGCCTACGGTTGCTGTGATCGGAAACAGGTGAACGATTCCACCAAGGGTATAAGCCAGGACGACGGTGCCGATTCCGGCACCGACGATACCAAACAGAAAAAACTCCATGAAGCGTCGCTGGCCCCACACAGCCTCAAGCATGGAGCCGAACATCCAGAGCATCAGCATATTGAAAAAAACATGCAGAAACCCTTCATGGAGAAAGCCATACGTCAGCAATTGGTAGATATGGCCATGAACCACATCCTGGGCGCGCAGATACAAGTAGCTTCGAATAAAAACTTCAATGCCAATCAGGTGCAGCGCCGGCAGTAATAGCCTGAGCAGATAAATGCCGGCGTTGATCACGACCAGCATTTTGATCGCTCGTGTGAACGGCGGAAATGAAAGTGTTACAGATCTGGCCATACCGGCTTATCTTTCTGGCTCTGGAATTACGATCAGGCTCTTGTGGCCCTTGGCATCTACCGATCTTACGCCGAAAATTACATTGTCTTTGGAATCGGAAAGGTCGATCTTAGTGTCGGTTGTGCGCTGGGAGTTCTCTTCCGGGAAATCCGCATCCGTGGTTTTACGCCAGAGCACATCATAAGCAGTGGCCCCGGCCGCGGGCTTCCACTCAATTTTGGAATCGTTTTCCAGCCCCTTGGTCAATATATGTACGTCCGGCGGTGGAGGAGGTGCCGAAGCCAGTGAAGCCAGAGTGGCGGCATTCAGCCGGGCAACGTTTGCGACATATTCAAAATCTACAAACTTTGGCAGATCGCCATATTCAATGCCGTTTTCCGTCCTAAGTGTTTGGTGCTGATGGTTAAAATCTTCGCGGTATTCAGTAAAGCGCACGGCGGTAAAGCCTTGTTCGTTGAAGGCGCTATGATCGCCGCCGCGCAAATAGCGGTCGCGACGGAAGATCAACTTGGGGCCAAATGAGCCAAAATCGTACTCGTCGCCAACAGCACTGATGTAACGTGCCAGCTCGCGTGAAGACGAATCACTTTCTCCGCCCAATCCGCGAATACGGCGAATGTCCGCTTCTGTGGCTGCTGCGGGAATGCCTTCAGAAAAGACGCGTACCCAGTTTTTATTTTGCGCCGTATCGCCTGGAGTAGTGTTGCCGCCGACAATGTCATTGTTGAGCACGCCCTGAAGCTGCCAGCCCTGCTCTTTGGCCATCTTGGCAAAATGAGTGCTGCCGTTCAGGCCCTGTTCTTCACCGGCTACGGTAAGAAAAATAATGGTCGCCGGGAATTTATGCTTGCTGAGCACACGCGCGCATTCCAGAGAAACGGTGGTGCCGCTGCCATCGTCATTGGCTCCGGGAGCAGCGCCGGTTGTGTTCATCACGTCTGTATTGCGAGAATCATAATGTCCGGTGACCAGGAAAATACGCTTGGCCTGCTCCGGGTCAGTGCCTTTCAGAATCGCGTAAACATTCTGGATTTCTGTTGGTTCTTTAATGCGGTCTTTGGGGCCTTTGGATTGTTCAATAAATGTGTCGGTCTTGACTTCCAGGCACCCATTGCATTCTGATGAGATACGCTCAAATTCAGACTTGATCCAGTTTCTGGCGGCTACAATACCCTGAGAGGACGTAGCTGCGTCAGGGTTGTTGACGGAAAGCGTGTTGCGCGTACCAAAGCTGACCAGCTTCTCAATGGTCTGCTGGACGCGCTGAGGGGAGACGTCTTTGACGGCCTGGGCGATTGCGGGATCGCGTTCCCGTTTCGCTTTGGCTGAAGTTTTTCTGGCTGAAGCTGATTTGCTGGTTTTTGCTGGACGTTTCTGGGCAACGGCGCAAGGCGCGGCGAGCATCAGAAGCGCAATTAAGAGATTTAAAGCCATTTTGGTTCGGTAGCACAGGAGTAACATTCGGTCCCTCATTCAGAACTTGACGACAATCCCCAGAGATTCTAAATATAATCACGTGGCTCTTGCCACCTTTGTGAACCCTGATCAGGAGGAAGAAATGCCGATTTGCCCGGAATGCGATACAGACCTCGATTTGGACGAGGAAGAAGTAGATGAAGGCGACATCATTTCGTGTAAGGAATGCGGTACGGATTTTGAAGTCGTAACGAAGCATCCGCTGGAATTGAATCCAGTAGATGAACTCGACGAAGACGATGACGACGATGATGACGACGAGGAAGAAGAGGACAGTGACTACTAAACAGCGCTGGAACTGGAGCGCGGCAGTGTGCCTTGCTGTCTTTGTGCTCTCAGCGCTTGCGCAGCCCATGCCTTTCGCAGGCAGCAAAAAACAAAAGGCCGAAAAACCATACGCACTTATTTTTGGCACTACTTTTGGGCCAGATGACCGGCCCTTATATGGCGTGAAGGTCACGATTCACCCCAAAGACAAAAAGCACCCAAGCTGGGACCTAATGTCTGACCATCGGGGTGAGTTCGCGCAGCGTGTTCCGGCTGGAACACGGGATTACGTGGTGCAGGGGGAAGTGACTTTGGCCCCTACGGGGCCGGACGGCAAGCCGCAAAAGTCTAAAGCCAAACGACTTAAAGGCGAAGCCAAAGCTCACATAGATAATGAGGAGCGGCTGGATATCACCCTGCATCTAACAGAGTAGCTCAAAAATTTCAGGCAGGAGGGTGGGGCGCAATGCAAAGGCTTATCGCTGTAGCGGCAATCTTATTGGCTTCTGGCAGCCTCTTGTCTGTCCTGACTGCCAGGGCTTCAGAAACCGAACAACGAGGCTCACAGAACGAGTCTCGCACGCTCATTGGGCATGTGATGAATGCCCAGAATAGTCCGCAGCAAAAGGCGATTGTCTACCTGAAGAACACCAAAACGCTGGCCATCAAGACGTATATCAGTGAAGGCGATGGCAGCTTTCGTTTCTCTGGTATTGCGCCGAATATTGACTATGAGGTCTATGCCGAGCACGAGGGGTCCCACAGTGACACCAAAACCCTGAGCGGCTTTGATAACCGCAAGGAAGTCACAATGACTCTGAAAATTCACAGCAAATAGATTCGGCTTTTGCAAAAAATAAAGGCCATCCCATTTGAGGATGGCCTTACTTATTCTTTACAAAAAATTACTTAGTTATTCCTGATCGTTACCGGCACGCTTCCAGTTGATGATGTCGCCCAGCGTTGTGGTGCCACCGCTGCTGGTGCTGGATGCAGGATGCTTATAGGCTTCCACATCGGCACGGCTGGCTTCTTCACCCACGGCACGCAAGCTGAGGCCGACTTTCTTTTCTTCGGCATTCATCTTAATAATTTTGAAATCGTGCTCCTGGCCGGCTTCAAGCTTAACGCCGCCGCCCACTGAGTCCGTGGCTTCAGAGTTGTGGCACAAGCCTTCAACGCCTTCAGCAATTTCAACAAAAGCGCCGAACTGGGCCAGCCGCAAGACTTTTCCGTGGACTACATCGCCAATGCGATGCGTCTCAAAGAAAGTCTCCCAGGCATCCGGCTGGAGCTGCTTCACGCCCAGTGACAAGCGGCGCTGCTCCGGCTCAATACCCAGCACAATGGCTTTTACCTTCTCGCCTTTTTTCAGCACTTCTGAAGGATGCTTCACGCGCTTGGTCCAGCTTAAATTGCTCACGTGGACCAGACCGTCAATACCATCTTCAATTTCAATAAATGCGCCAAAGTCAGTCAGGTTGCGGACGCGGCCTTCCACGGTCGAGCCAATGGGATATTTCTCATGCAGCCGTTCCCATGGGTTCGATTCCAGCTGTTTCAGCCCGAGAGAGATGCGGCGTTCGTTGGAATTCACGTTCAACACAACGCATTCAATCTCATCGCCAATATTCACCAGCTTGGAAGGATGCTTCATGCGCTTGGACCATGACATTTCGCTTACATGGACCAAACCTTCAATGCCCTGTTCCAACTCGACAAATGCGCCGTAGTCAGTCACGCTCAGAATGCGGCCTTTTACGCGCGCGCCAATCGGATAGCGCTCAGCAGCGTCAAGCCAGGGATCAGGCGTAAGCTGCTTGAAGCCGAGCGATACACGCAGCTTGTCATTATCAAATTTCAGGACCTTTACCTGAATCTGATCGCCCACATGAACCAGGTCACGCGGATGCGTCAACCGGCCCCAGGACATGTCAGTAATATGGAGCAGGCCGTCAATGCCGCCCAGGTCCACAAATGCGCCGTAATCGGTCAGGTTTTTCACCGTGCCGGTCATGATGGCGCCTTCTTCCAGATGCTCAAGGGTCTTGCCGCGCTTGGAAGCAACTTCTTCGTCCAGAATGGCCTTGCGCGAGACAACGATGTTGCCGCGCTTTTTGTTCAGCTTAATGACCCGAACTTCAATCTCCTGGCCTTTGAGCGTTTCCAGATTGCGCACAGGGTGAATATCCACCTGCGATCCGGGCATAAACGCTTTTACGCCAATATCCACGGAGACGCCGCCTTTTACCCGCTCCACCACGGTGCCTTTAACGGCTTCCTTCGTGTGGTAGGCCTTTTCAATGTTCTCCCACACGCGTACCCGTTCAGCCCGTTCGTGCGAAAGCAGAACGGAGCCTTCTTCGTTCTCGCCTCGCTGGACCATCACTTCAATTTCCTGGCCCGGCTGGAACTTGATATTGCCGTGGGCATCGGTCACTTCAGCTATGGGCACAAGGCCCTCTGACTTGAAGCCGATGTCTACTACAACATGGGTTGCGGTGATCTTGATCACGGTGCCTTTGAAGACGTTGTCTTCACTTGGCGCCGGCTCAGTTTCAAGCGTGTAAGATTCAAGAGCGGCGGCAAAGTCGTCCATGTGAGTTTCTTCTTTATGAGTCACGCCCGCGGTGGGCTGCTCAGCAGATTGAGTTTGAGATTCATTCCCGGACATAGTGGTTGAATTTTCGTAGGACTGTGCGGAATCGGCTGAGCTGTTGGATTCAGCTTCTTGCGAAGAGTTTTCGCTACGGGCTGTGTGCTCTACCAGCATTCCTATTTAATTACCAACGGACCTAAAACACGGCTGGAACTCATTCAAGAGAGGCAGTAGTGCTGAAGGTGGACTCGGGGTCCCGAGTCCTCACTGGCATGGTTACTTTCCGTTTATTATTCGGAAGGCTCGAAAACCAGCGGCCGGATCTTACGGCAGTCCTGATAGGGCCATAAGACTCCTTCGACTATAACAACCGCCCAAGGCACTGTCAAACGCTCTAAGGCAGTAAAATTGCTTAAAACCCTAATCTCTCTGATATCTTTTTCAGGGTCATGGATTTCCTCTTTACCCCCTGGCGCTACGCCTACGTAACCACTACTAATACACCCGGTGACTGTGTCTTTTGCAGTCTTATACAGGCAAAAGACGATGAAAAAGCGTTGATTGTTCACCGCGCCAAACACTGCTTTGTCGTCCTGAACGCTTTTCCCTACACCTCAGGGCATGCCATGGTGGTGCCTTATGAACACGTGAACCAACTGCAAAAGCTTTCTACGCCCGCCGCCGAAGAGATAATGGCCCTTACCCAGCGCCTGGAAGGCGTAATGCGTGAGCTTTACCATCCCGACGGTATCAATTTGGGAATGAACCTGGGCAAAGCCGCCGGTGCTGGTGTGGCCAGCCATATCCACATGCATATTCTTCCTCGATGGTTCGGTGACGTGAACTTTATGACCTCTGTGGGTGAAACCCGCGTGTTGCCTGAAGATCTGCTGACCACATATAAGAGGCTTCGCTCAAAATTCTGAAGACCTTTGGTTCCCGCCCCGGTTAATCTTAGGCGAAGAAAAATAGTAAACGATTCTTTGATGCAAAGGAAATACGAAATAGTACATGGCCTGATTCTCTATTTGTTTCATGTTGCCGGCAATTTTCATTGAGCTGATAGCTAAGTCAGGCCAGAAGCTCTGGTTTCCAAATCTCCGGTTCTGGCAATATCGGAGATCTTGGCAATTTTCCACGATCCGTGATCATCGCGTAAATCCGCAGCAAATTTTTCTGATCAATGTCTCAGCGGCGACTCTCTCGTCAGCAGCTCCCGATTTCTAAGCCTCACCGCATTTTCTCCCTGCATCCTACTAATCAAATAAGTTCGGGAAAAAGGAGCAGCTATGCCTCATTTCGGCATTCTTCATGAATACAGATTTGACGATATTCAAGATGTGCGCGGGTCAGAAGTTTATGGCGTGAACGACGAGAACTTGGGAACTATTGATGACGTGGTTTTTGACCACTCCACTGGCGATATCCGTTACGTGGTGCTGAAAACCGGCTTGCTAGGCAAGCGAGTGATTGTGCCAGCGAACCGGATTGATTCTTACGGCAACCATGAAGACAAGTTTTACGCAGACCTGGATAAAGAGCGGCTGGAAATGCTGCCGGAATTTAAAG
>DASXLK010000011.1:0-8543 GCA_036496365.1 Candidatus Angelobacter sp.
TTCTTCAGTGGAAGGATCGCCCTGCCGCAGGGAGTGCAAATACGTTGCATTGAACTCAAATGACGACAACATCACCGGGGAAGCCATGCGTTCTTGCTCCTGAATAGTCCAAGCCGTCTGCTCACAGGCTATGCCGTGAGCAAAAGTCCCACATCTGTGCTGTTAGGAAAATCAGCTTGGTTTCATTTGAGGTAGCGCAAGGAACGATGAGATTCCGCCAATCCGAACCAGCATTTTTTTGCGATTCTTTTGCCATTCTTAATGGCAAGCGCCATAGCCTTCCGATTGGGGAAACTAAATTAAGTAGTGTAAAGATTAGAAACTAAATTGCATGTAGTAAAAACCTTGCACTTCCACCGCTTCCACCTATAATTACCCGAACTCAAGCTATTTAGCTCGTAAAGCGAGTTATTTGTGCCAGACACCCCCCAAGACATCACGATTCTGCTGCGCCAATGGAATACAGGCGATCTCTCTGCCAGAGACATGCTTTTTGTACTGCTCATGCCCAAATTGAAAAAAATTGCAGCCAGTCGGCTCCGTCGAGAGCGCCCAAACCATACTTTGCAGAGCACTGAGCTAGTGGATGAAGCTTATTTCAAGCTTGCCGAAGCAAATCTTAAAGTTGAGTGGCGGGACAGGGGACATTTTTTCGCTATATCTACGTTGGCGATGGGTCGTTTGCTAATAGACCATGCGCGCAGAAGGCCAACTGTGGAATTGCTATCGCTGGAAGGGTTGCCTGATGGCATTATGGCGGGCCGTAACCGGCTGGAAGTAATTTTGATGGTCGATCAATTAATGGATGAGTTGGAGCGGGAACTACCGGATGTTTTTAAGGTTGTTGTCGCCAAGATGTATGTGGGATATGAGATGGATGAAATCGCAGAAATGTATGGAATGCCGCTGCGCACTGCGGAACGCCGCTGGCATGATGGCAAAAAATGGTTGTTTGAACGATTGAGCAAGGAAAAGTAATGGACACCGCGGAACGCGACGATCGCGTAATGACAATTGCCGCTGAGGCCCTGCAAAAGCCGCTCGCCGAGCGTGGAAGTTTTCTCAGGGCAGCCTGCCAGAACGACTCTGATCTCTATCAGGAAGTTTCTGAAGTGGTGACGTGGGAGGAACGCATGAGCACCTTTCTGCGCCGCCCTCTCATTGATCTCATTGATATTGACAGCCTGGATAAACCCTTTGAGTCTCAGCAGAAGGTGGCGGACCGGTTTGACATTATCCGCGAAATTGGCGATGGCGGCATGGGCGTGGTGTATGAAGCCTATGACAATACGCGCGAACAGCGCATCGCCATTAAGTGCGCTAAACCTGGCTTCAGTCGGTTGCAGTCGCCGGAGTTGAATGGCGCGCTTAAGGTCAGGCATCCCAATGTCTGCCAGTTGAATGACATTCACATGACCTCTACAGACCTGGGTGAGGTGCGCTTCATCACCATGGAGCTGCTGGGTGGTGAAACGTTGCAGAGCCGCCTTTTGCATGGCAGGCTGACACCAGATGAGGCGATGAAAATAGCCCGCCAGCTTTGTGCCGGCGTGGCAGAAGCGCATCGCTGCGGCGTGGTGCACGGCGACCTGAAGCCTGCCAACATTATTCTCACGCGTGGAGAAAGAAACGAAATCAGGGCGGTGATTACCGACTTCGGCCTGTCCGTGAATCAAGACGCGAACTCGGGTCTGCTCGGCGGCACGCCAAGCTACATGGCGCCGGAACTAAAGACAGGCGGCCGCGTATCGACAGCGTCTGACGTATATGCCCTGGGCGTGATTCTGTATGAAATGGCCACCGGACAAAAACCATTTCCTGCAGCCAACACTGCCAAAGGCGACGCGCCAGTCCCAGCTACTCCTGACAAGCTGATCAAGCCTGTTCCTCCCAGCAAACTGGTAAAAAATCTGTCCGGAATATGGGACGATGCAATTCTTCCCTGCCTGTCTCCACGTCCGGAAAAGCGACCTTCCGTTACCCAAACTCTTGCCGTTCTTAACCGCAAACCGCTTTATCTGCGGCCGTGGGTAGCACGGACCGTAATCGCTGCTCTGCTCTTGTTTACAGTGGGAATGATGTCATGGCCGAAAATCAAGAGCATTTTCTGGCCGGATATCCGGTTGGCAATTCTGCCCGTTCAAGCTCCCGCCACGGATCTTGTGGAGCAGGGCAGCGGAATCCTGATGGATGTATCAGAAAGAATCAAACACCTGCAAAAAACGGCTACTACCATCAGCGTGATTTTGCCATCCATTACCAAAAACGAAGAAGTCACTACTCCGGAACAGGCGGCCCGCGTTCTGCATGCGACCCATGCTCTGCAGCTTAAGCTTTCCCGTCAAGGCAAAGATGTTGTTGTGGAACAATCACTGGTCGAACTGGCCCAGCAAACGCAGGTTGGCGCCTTCCGGGGACAATATTCTCCGCAACTGATCGGGGATATTCCCGCCGCATTGACCGGCGCAGTTTCCAGTGCGTTGCATCTGGCGCGAGCCAAGGGATCGGATGAAATTTTACCCGAGGCAACCGCAGCTTATGATCGCGGTCTGGCCGATCTTGCGCGCGATACATACAGCTATGACGATGCGATCAAGAGCTTCGAGGAAGCTGTCGCGCAAGACCCGCATTCTCCACTGCCTCTAGCAGGCCTGGCAGATGCGCAACTGCAAAAATTTGACGCTACAAAAAAAGACGCCTGGCTGGATCAAGCGAAGGATTCTTTGCAGAAAGCGGAACATCTCAATCCTGATTCAGTTCGCGTCCTGCTGACTGCTGGATATCGAAGCTTGAAAGAAGGCAGGTATTCCGCTGCCATGGACTATTACAACCGTATTCTGGAAACGGAACCGCGCAATATACAAGCCCTCTCATACAGGGGCTTTACTTTGGCGGCCGAAAATAAAGAGCAGGACGCTATCAGGAGCTTTACTCGCGCCATCGACCAGGATCGTAAACTTTATTCGTCGTATGAGGACTTTGGATCGTTCTACTTCAATCTGGGGCGCTATCCGGAAGCCGAAGAGCAATTCAGAAAAGGAATTGAGATCGCCGGCAGGCCAGATGCATACGCCAATCTTGGCGCAGTGCTTCTTGATGATTGCAAGTTTGTAGAAGCGAAAAAAGAACTTGAGCGCGTGCCGGAAAACAAAAGAACTCCGCAAACCTTGAATAACCTTGGCGCTGTTTATGCATACATTCGCAAGGACGATTTGGCTGTGGACGAATATAAGGAAGCGATTCAACAGGAGGGGGGCAATGCATTATATCGGCTAAATATAGGAGATTCCTGGCGCCGCCTGGGTAAGCTGGAAGATGCGATGTCCGCCTATCGTGAAGGGCTGCGCCTGGTTGAGAAGCAATTGGAGTTGAATCCACAACATGCACAGGCACTTGCTTATCGGGCCTATTTTCGAGCACGGCTAAAAATAGAAGGAGCTAAGGACGACGCCAATGCCGCTCTCACGTTATGGCCGAACGATAGTGAGGTAATTCGATACGCCTTCCTTGCCTATGTAGCCCTTAGAGACAAGGAGGCCGCATTGAGTACCTATAAAAAAGGCAACTCAAACGTACAAAAACAACTGGAGTTGCATCCGGATGTGGCGGAATTACGCAAAGATTTGCGCTTTAGCAATTAGAGATTAAAAAAGCGCTAAGGAGAAACCAAGAATGGCTCTCACGAAACCACATTTAGTCATAACCCACACCATCAACCTGGATTGGGACCCGAATACACAACTCATTACAAACCCAATTCAACCAACCATGAATGTCGGCGATACCGTAACCGTCTCAAGCTCTTACGGTAAAAATGCGATGATCCGGTTCCTCTCGCCATTTGGCGATCCTATCGCCACGGTGAAGGAGGGCGATGTCTTCACCTTGCTGGTGGGCGGTATTTACCAGTTTGAATGCTTTATTGATGGCCAGCAGGCAAAGAATGGCGGAGGCGTTGAAGTAATTCCGCACAAACCGTAAAAGCCCTCGAACGGGCTGGGGAAACTGTAAATTTGAAACATGAGATAGTTATGCCGACGGAATTTAAGAATTAGCTGCAGCGACCGTAAGCGTGGTGCCCTTCGAACTCCTATAAATGAAGATTCGTTTTATGGAGAAGGTTAATGTTTATAGAGACGGCCCCGGGAAGCGCCGTCTCTTTCTTTTGTCCTCGTAAATGCAAAGCTCAATCTCTTATACTGGTGCCGCTTCTGCCGTGACGCGTGCTAGACTGGCAACTCAATTCCATGCTCGTTACTAATCGTGAGTGAGCCATGCCTGCGAAAATTGTCCCCATGATTCACGTTCCCGACGTCAGCGCCACGGCTGAATGGTACGCCTCAATTGGATTTAAGCTGGTCCGCCAAAATATAGAGGATGGCGAAGCCAACTGGGCGCTGCTCACACTGGGCGAAAGCGAAATCATGCTCAGTAGCGGCGGCAAACCGAGCGCGGCCCGGCGCCGGGAATTTGATCTGTATATTCACACGGATCAAGTCGACCATTTATTTACCCGGCTTAGAGACAAAGCCCAGATTGTGGAGCAGCCGCATGACACGTTCTATGGCATGCGGGAATTTATCATCCGCGATAACAATGGATTCTGGATCACCTTTGGACAGCCGATAGAGCCCTAATTCGCTCACACCCAGTAAACGCCAGTGGGAAGCCATTTCCGTGGCCCATTTTCTTATTTAGCAACGGCCATTTGCTAAACCTGACCTGTCGTAAACCTACAACTTAAGAGTCCTTCATTCGCAACCCACAGGCCCTGTCTGTTACGCTTAACCGCAATATTTGGCGATGAACGATTCCTCAACAGCCATCGAATTCGTCAACGTTACCTACCGCATCGCCGGTAATCGCACTCTTATCTCTGATCTCAATCTCAGTATTCAGCGCGGTGAAACGCTCATGCTGCTGGGGCGCAGCGGCTCCGGCAAGACGACTACGCTCAAATTGATCAACCGCCTTCTTGAGCACACTGCTGGGCAGGTTCTTGTAGACGGCCGCTCCACCGCAGAGTGGAACGTGATCCAGCTTCGCCGCAACATCGGCTATGCCATCCAGGAAGCCGGGCTTTTCCCTCATTACACGGTAAAAAAGAATGTTGCGCTTGTGCCCCGGCTTGAACACTGGGATACTGCGCGAATTGACGCGCGCGTGCGGGAGGTCTTGCAACTTGTCGGCCTGCCTTACGATCAATACGCTGAGCGCTATCCCAACCAGCTTTCCGGCGGGCAACGCCAGCGCGTGGGACTGGCGCGCGCACTGGCGGCTGATCCGCAAATACTGCTCATGGACGAACCTTTTGGCGCGCTCGACCCCATTACCCGCGCGGAGTTGCAGCATGAATTTATTGAGCTCAAGAAAAAGCTGAGCAAGACGGTTGTCTTCGTCACGCATGACGTTGCGGAAGCCCTGCTGCTGGGCGACCGGATTGCCCTCATGGATTCCGGAATGCTCAAGGGCATTTTTGCGCCGGCGGAATTTCTGCGCTCCACCGACGAACTTGTTCATCCATACATCGCCGCCTTTCGCGCAGGGCAGCAAATTATGGAACCCGGAGCTTAACGCATGTCACTGCCAGGTTTCTTGGTCGCGCATAAGCATGAGGTGTTCACGCTCACGGCAGAGCACCTGTGGCTCGTGGGAATCTCCATGCTGCTGGCCGTCGCCATTGGAGTACCGTTGGGAATCCTGCTAAGTCGTCGCCCGGCATGGAAATCCCTAGTGCTGGGCGGCAGCAACATTATGCAAACCATTCCCAGCCTGGCGTTATTTGGATTGCTGCTTCCCGTGCCGTGGATTGGGGGGCGCGCTGACCGGCTGGCTATTCTGGCACTCACCATGTATGCGCTGCTCCCCGTGGTGCGCAATACATACGTTGGCATTGTGGGCGTGGATGCTCCGGTGCGCGAGGCCGCCATTGGTATGGGACTCACCTCATGGCAATTGCTCTGGCAGGTGGAATTGCCGCTGGCTTCTAACGTGATTGTTGCAGGCATTCGCACGGCGACCGTCATCACAGTTGGGGTAGCCACCATTGCAGCGGCGATTGGCGCAGGCGGGCTGGGTGAGTTTATTTTTCGCGGACTGGCGATGGTAGATAACAACGTGATTCTCGCTGGCGCAATCCCCGCGGCGCTTATGGCGCTTTCCGCAGACATGGTACTGGCCTTGATTCAGCGTGCGCTGGTCCGGACGCACCACTAATGGACCGCCGCAGTTTTCTCTCCGCGCTGGCACTGCTGCTGACGGGCTGTGTCCCAAAGGCTTCAGGGCTTTCCATTGGCTCCAAGAATTTTACTGAGCAACTTGTGTTGGGAGAGTTATTAGCGCAATTGCTTGGCCGCGCCACCGCGTTGCCTATTGAGCGTCGCTTCTATCTTGCTGGATCTTATATCTGCCATCAGGCGCTGCTCGCTGGACGGATTGATATGTATGTGGAATACACAGGCACAGCGCTGGTGGCGATTTTGAAAGAGCCGCCATCGTCAGACCACGCTGCGGTCTTCAGCACAGTGAAACAACTCTACTCACAAAGATTTGGACTGGAAGTTTTACCTTCGCTCGGCTTTGACAACACCTTTGCCATGGTCATGCGCGGGAGTGACGCACGCCGCATGCGCCTAAAAACACTTTCTGACGCCGCTGCCGCCTCGCAGCAACTGCGCCTGGGGGTGGGCTATGAATTTCTTGAACGCCCCGACGGCTACAAAGGGCTGGCAGCAAAATATGGCCTCAAATTCGCCGAAGCCCCGCGCGTGATGGATCTGGGACTTCTTTATCGCGCGCTGCAAAATAATCAGGTGGATATGGTGGCAGGCTCAAATACTGACGGCTTGATTGCCGCGCTTGACCTTGTTGTGCTGGAAGACGACCTGCATTATTTCCCGCCGTATGACGCGGTGCCTATCGTGCGACGCCAAACGCTTGAAAGATATCCGGAAGTTGCGCTGGCTCTGCGCAGACTCAGCGGACGCATTACCGCGGAAGACATGCGCCGCCTGAACTACGCCGTGGATGGAGAAAAGAAAGACGCGGCCGCGGTGGTCCGAGACTTTATTGCACAAAAGAACTTCATGCAGCGTACAGGGTGATAGCGCCATGCATCCGGTGATGAATCTTCACGTTGAACCCTTCAAAGTCGAACCTTCACCGTCGAACCCAATGATGAAAATTTTGTTTCAATGTCTGCCAGGCAAACAATTGCAGCGGACTTCCCGCAAAGGCCTGGGCAATCGCAAAGACATTCATGGGACGAAAATGAGCGTCATTGACCACGACATAAACCGGCTCAGAAGACTGCGGCCGAAACTTGTATTTGTAATACTCAAGCCCTTTGAAGTTGTAAAGAGAATTAGCAGTTAGCCGCATGAAACGGAAAAGGCCCCGCAGCCACAGCGGGCCTGGCTCTCCCAGGCCAAGAACGCGCTCAGAGAGCGGCACCAGCCCCATGGTGATTTCTTTAAAACCTTCCAGCGCGAAGGCAGACATGGCTGAATGCACCAGAAATTCACTGCTGCCGAGCGGCGCATTCGCGTCATGGGCCCATTGTTCAAACAGCCATCCATCGCGGTTGGGCATCGGAGTACAGAGAAGGTAGCCGATAATCCGCTCGTTTCTTCGGGCCACAAAGAGTCGCCGGTCCACCAGTTGTCCAAAGATATCGGGCTCAATCAGGAAATGCAGAGGCGGCAGGTGCTTGCGTTGGAGCCATTGCTGGCGAATGTTGCGCAGCTCCTCGCAATCGGCAGCGATGTCCGCAGGCATCTCCGCCACGCTGATCTGCTTGTTCCTGGCCCGCGATACCTGATAACGCAACGAAGAATCTGACTTCAGAATCGAATGCCAGTGTGCGGGATTCCAATAAGGAAGCGAACCGATCGCCGCGATGGAATGTTCAGCGGAGTTCTTGACCGCGCTGGCGAACCGCGGTCCCACATGAAAGTAACAGACGCGTTCGCCTGCATGTCTGGCCTCCGCTTCAAATTCTTCCACCACTGCGAGAGTTCTTGCGGGACTACAAACCGGAGCGCCGGCAACAACGCGTATGCGATTGCAAATGACATAGCCGATAACGGCATCTCGTTGGCGGCTGAGCCAATGCTCGATTCCGGGGTTCAGAATCTGGTAGGCAATCGGGTTCCAGCTGTGTGAGAGTACGAGTTTGCGAACCAGGGAAAGGTCCTGAACAGCCGGGAAAGTCACGTTGCTTCAATTATGCCATTTTTTTGCTCTGCTGCTGGCGTAGCGCCAGGTTCGATAGACGTTTTCATTTCTGTTACACTACGCGCGCCTGAATGACCACGATTTCTCAAGCTGTTGCCGTCACACGCGCGCGCATCCAATCCATTGATACCGTGCGCGGCGTCATTATGGTCATTATGGCGCTGGACCATACGCGGGACTTTTTTGGTTTCCCCGGCGACAGCCCCACCAATCTTGCCCAGGCCAGCGCCGCGCTGTTCTTTGCCCGCTGGATCACAAACATATGCGCTCCGGTCTTTTTCTTGCTGACCGGCACGGGCGCATATCTT
>DASXLK010000012.1:0-3321 GCA_036496365.1 Candidatus Angelobacter sp.
CACAAACGCCGAAAGAGCCGCCACCAGGCTCAACAGAATTACTGGATTTTGCAGCCAGCCACAAAGACGGGAGCGCATTGACTTACGATGTTATCGGAGTGCACAGATTTCTTCTACGCGGGAAGGAAAGGAACTACTCCAGCACACTATCATCCAGCTTCTTCTTACCCCAGTCCGCAGCGGCTTGCACAAACGCCAGCACCAGCGGATGCGGATTTTTTGGTTTGGAAGCAAGCTGCGGCTGAAACAAGGTAGCGATGTAAAACCGGTGAGTAGGAGATTCAATCGCTCGCGCCTCGCCGCCAGCACCGCGGGCGACCACAGGAAATCCGGCCTCCATCGCCGCCCACTCAAATTCCGGATTCATTTCAAAATTACAGAAAAATTCTTCGGTGACGGTCTCCTGCCCATAAAACGTCTGTAAATAAGATCCGGGACGCAGGCGAATTTCCGGAACGATTCCAGAAAGCTTGGGCGCATCCCCTTTGCGATCGGGCACGGCGCAAGCCACGGGATAAATAATGATGTTCTTGGACCCAGAGTTATTTTCCGCAGTATCGGCGTCTTTAATTCCCAGCACATTGCGGGCGCATTCGATAAATGCATACTGGAACCCACCGCAGGTCCCAAGGAAAGGCCAGTCGCGTTCGCGAGCAAATTGAATCCCGCGCAGCATCCCGTCCATGCTTTTGTAGGGGCTTCCTGGTGAGGCCCATATTCCGTCAAAACCCTCTAAAGCTTTAACTCCATTGGGTTCAAGGACGGAAGGCGTAGGAATCCACTGCGATTCCACCGTCGTCCCTAGCTTGCCAGCGGCGTGCTGGAGGGCGTCGTTCGTGGCATGATGCGAACGGAATTCGGGGTTAAAATCGCCCAAAATTCCTATGCGGACGGCGTCACTCACGCTTGTCATTGTAATGGAGAAGTTTTCTCAATGCTCCTTCCGGGGCAGTGCGAAGGTTGGTGACCGCCGGGGTAAGAAAACGTGCATGACCTTCGTAACCCGCCTTTGCCGTTACCTCGTTGCCGCCTGCTAGCCATCCCCCCTAAAATTTTAGAGGAAGTAGTCCCTGCACGGCCCAAGGTCTCATGGCAGAAACAATTCGAGTGGATCGAGCTGAAGTCTCCCGCCAGGTTGAGAAGGCGGAGAAGCTCTTGCAAAAAGGCAAGAGTGCGGATGCGCTCGACGTATACCTGCAAGTGCTGGAGATGGACCCGCTGAATGACACGGTCCGCTCCATGGCCGCGGACCTATGTCTTTCACTACAAAGGACTGCTGACGCTTCCCGGCTGTTAGGCGAATTATTTGAACGGCAACTGCAATCTGAAGATGCCACTCGCGCCAGCCTGACCTATAAGAAGCTTGCCCGCTTTGCCAATCCAACCTGGCAACAGAAAATACGCTTCGGTCAACTGTTGGAAAGTACCAACCGCAAGCTGGCAATGGAAACCTATGAGACGGCACTGGCTGATCTGACTCGGGTTGGTTCCAAACCAGACTGCCTCACCGTATTGAAGAAGATTGTTGCGCTGGATCCCAGCGAACGAAACCTGGTGCGCCTCGGCGAATTGTGCTCGGAAGTGGGAGAAAACGAGCAGGCTGCTGGAGCATTCTTTAAGTTAGGGCAACTCGCTGATGCCAACAACGGAAACTCCGCCCAGTGGTATGAGCGCGCTTACGGCGAAGACTCCACTAATCCAGAAATTGCATTGGCTTACAGCCGTATTCTGCTTACGCAAAATCAGGCTGGGGCCGTGATTTTCATCCTCCAGCCGCTGGTGAGCGCAGGTTCTTATTCGGCAGAAATACGTGATATCTACGCCAAAGCCTTGTTTGCCACCAATCAGCTGACAGAAGCAGAACCGCTGATCTGGCAACAGTACGAGGAAAATCCGGCTCGCCTTACCGAAGTCTCCGATTTGATTGGGGCATTTCTAGATGCGGAGCAAGATAAAGACGCAGTCGCGTTGGCCCGCAAACTGGAACAGCAACAGCGGCGGAAGGGTGAACGGAAAAACTTCGCCGGCATGATGCAAGACCTTGCCGCGAAGCATCGGCCATCTTCAGAACTGCTCGAGTTCATGAGCGAGTTGTTCAACGCCTCCAACCGCGAAACGGATTATTGCCAGACCCTGATCAAACTTTTTGATTTGCACTTTGGCATGGCGAATTATCCCAAAGCAGCAGAGTGCCTGGATCGCGCGGTGGAAGTAGACATCTACGAACCGGGACATCAGAAACGTTTGGAGTCTTTGCGGGGAAAAATTGATGACAACCGTTTCCAGGTAATTGCCTCGCGTTTCTCAGGCATGAACCAGAATGCTCCGAGTCCTACGCGCACTAATGAGGCTGGGCTAGGAGCTGCCACTTTGCAGGACCTCATGCTGCAAGCGGAAATTCTTGTGCAGTATGGCATGCGGGGTAAGGCGATTGAACGACTGCAACGCATTCAGGAACTGTTCCCGCACGAAGAGGACAAGAATCTGGATTTGCAGAAGCTTTATATGTCTGCGGGAATGACCCCGCAGTACACAGATTCTGCTCCGCTGCCGGCGACTCCAGCGCCAGCTCCAAAAGTTGCGGCTGCGACGACCGACACGGCTGACGTCAGCAGTTTCACCAAGGTTGCCGAGATCACACAAAAGCTCAATCGCCAGTCAACCGCAGATGCCGTCCTGGCAACGGTGGTCAAAGAAATTGGCGGACAATGGAAACTCTCGCGCTGCATCGCTGCCATGCGTAAACCGGGTACGGCACCCAGCAGCATCAAAGAGCATTGTGGAGAAGGCACTCGCGCAGGGGAACCGTCCATCGTCGCCAAACTGATTCCAGCATTACAGGATTTGGTAATTAAGCGCGGTCCACTGACCGTGCCTGATGCCGCGAATGCTCCAGAGTTGCAAGCCATCCATGAAGTAATCAAAGCGCTCAACATCGGATCGCTTCTGGCACTTCCGTTGACTGACGGCACCCAGCAAATGGGCGTGATCATACTCACACATAATGCATCGCGGACTTGGCCAGCCAACGATGTGGTCGTCATCAAAACCATCTGTGATCAGGTAGTGATTGCGTTGAACAACGCCGGACTACGCCGCCTGGTAAAGAACCTCTCCGTCACCGATGAGCACTCAGGCCTGCTCAAGCGCGCGTCGTATCTGGATTTGCTCATGGGTGAGACTCAACGCTCCTTGCAGCAGGGATCTCCCCTTACAGTTGTGCTAATGCAGTTCGGCAAAGCCGGGGCCATGCTCCGCGAGTTCGGAGAACAGGCCATCGACGCTACCATGCAGCAAATCGGACAGGTTTTTTCAGCTAAT
>DASXLK010000013.1:0-100915 GCA_036496365.1 Candidatus Angelobacter sp.
GCCTTTGAGGCCTCCGCCAAACACAGCGCCCAGAACAGCACCGCTTGCGCCTCCAATTAGTGCGCCTTTGCCCGGCCCAATGCCCCCTTGATCGTCACGGTCGTGATGCACCCGGCGATCATAGTCGTCGTTATATGGATGTCGGCTTCGTGCGCCTCTATAAAAAGCATCGTGGTCTTGCGCACTTAAAGAAACAGTGAACGCCAGTGCCATTGCTATCGTTAGCGTCAGACTGCCAATCCATCGTGTAATTCGCTTCATCTTTCGTTTCCCCTTATCGCCGGCTCTCCAGCGCTGCTCAATTGGATGCTCCTGTCTCTTGCCGAGAGGGCTCGCAAAGCGATTGGGAACAATCAACATTTTTATTTACCCCAACCCAAGCAGCGAAACCGGCTTGCGTGGCGAGCTGCCTGCTGCAGGAGATGAATTATTTGCCCACGAGCCAAACCCTCAAGCGGTTTGGAGCGTAGCGACATAAAAACTAGAAATCTTTCCTGTATCGTCCATTCAACCCGAATCCGCCATTCTGGTCGCGCGTGCCGCTGACTGACCATTTCGGGTTCAACTTGTATTCCACCTGGATCGCCTGCCGCTGTGTGGACGTAACGTCCGTGGCAAACGTAACCAGCAGGTTGCTGGTTACACGCTGCTGGATAGCGATGCGTGCGCCGGCATTCTGGCCGTTATCAGAGCCTATGCCCGGATCGATTTGCAGCTGTGACACTCCCGCCAGCTTGGCGATCTTGCCGCTTACCTGGCTGCTGATGCCGGAAGCCAGCACTGACTGCGCACCCAGTGACGTTGTAGGGCTCGGCGTGGCACTCGCGGCCTCCGTAGTCTTGCCCAATGCAATCAGGTTAATAATGTCCACCGGTGGCAGCGCCGGATCAGAAGTGTAGGTCGTCTGCAAACGGTCCACCGGGCCGCTCAGCCCCAGCGTGATGTTGTAATCATTGATTGTTGTCTTTACCTGCACGTTGAGCACCGGCTCCGTGTGTACCGGATTTACAAAATCAATAGTTCCCTGCTGGATCTCATAGCGATTGTTGGCCAGGAAAAATTCTCCACCCGTAAGGTTTGTGCGGCCAAGAATCACCGGCGTGTCCGCCGTGCCTGCAATCCGCAGGTTTGCGTTGCCCTTTACGCTCACCTGGCTGCTCGTCAGATTCATCTGGCTGGTGGACTGCACCGCAATGTCCAGCTTCATACCCTGTGTAAACGATCCGGGAGTTCCACTATCAGATGCATCTCCACTGAATTGGCTGATAAAACTGCTCATGTCAAAATCCGGCGTAAAAGAAACACGCTCAATCTTTACCTGCCCGCTCAGTTGCGAAGCCTGCGTATTTCCTGTAAGCGCCAGATTGGACGCCAATATCGCGCGCACACCGTCTGGATATCTAAGTCGAATATTGTTTGCGGCCAGTCCCAGGTGAAATTGCGTGGCCGGTCGATATGCCACTGCTCCAGTCGCGTTGATTGTGCCTCCGCCCACCGTCCCCTGAAAGCTCGAAATCTCGAGCCGTGTCTGCGTCACGTTGATGACGCCATTCGCGTTTTCCAGTCCCAGCGGAGCATCCGTGGTGCGCAGCGTGGCATTCACAATTTTGATCTGTCCGTTCAGATTGTTGCCGCGCTTTGAATCGATATCAAACTGCACCTCGCCCGAGCTTTGCAGATCAGGAACAAATAGCTGCGCAATTTGCAGATCAACATTGCCCTTCACCAGAAAAGTTGCAGCATTCGGATTGGCGACGGGCACCACTGCCTGGGCATCAATTGTGGTGCCCGTGCCGCGAATCGAACTTGGTTGCAGCGTCGCCGTGCCATTGGCATAGTCCGCTTTGATCGGCCTGGCTGCCGCTATCTGGAATTGCTTGTAATTAAGGTTAAGATTGGGAATTTCCAGGTGCACTTCCACGCGGTTCTTCTCTGCCAGCGGACCGCGAACAGTGGCGTGCACCTCCGTCTGCCCAGACACATCGCCAGCCTGCTGCGGCGCATAAAGCGCCATCAGCGGCTGAAAGTCAATTTTTCCTGTATCCAGTTTCAAGTCCGCCATGTAGGGCGCTTCAATACCCACGGTGCCGTGCGCTTTAATAAACGTCTTGGCTACATCTGTATCAAGAGCAATCGTTGCCACGCGATTTGCTACCGTGGTTTGGAGTTTGATCCCTTGGATCGTCTGCTGCTTCATATGCAACTGCGGAATCTCCAGCGTCGCTTGCAGTTGCGGATCTTTTACCGTGCCCTGGCCACTGGCATTCAGATTCACTGCCCCGGCAATCCCCATGTTGCGGGCCTGAACAGTTTGCAGTTTTTCCAGCCGGAAATTCTGCGCCTGCACCTGCGCGCGATATCCCTGGTTCTTGGGATAGTAATCAACGTCTGCCCGCGCCGAGCCCGCCGGCATTTGCACCGTGAGATTTGCCGTTACCGTATTGCCGTCGCCATGGAATTTAACATTCAGGTTCTGCACCGTCTCGCCAGAAATCATTGCTTTAGCAATCGTGATGTTTCCCTGTCCCACTGGATTCAACTGCGAGCCATGCACTGCAATGTTCATTGCCAGCGTGCCACTCACAGGAAAGTTTTGGTTCGCCAATTTCTCCAGATCAGCAATCGACATTTGCGATGCCGTGACGTTCGCTGAAACCGGGCTGGACGGCGTATAAGCCCATTGCTTTAGTTTGGCTTGCGCGCTGAATTGAATGTTGCCCTGCGGAACGGCTTCCAGCTCTCCATTGCTCACTGTTATTTGCTCTGGATTCCCCGTGAAGCCCGCATGCAGCACCTTCCATGAACTTCCCTTCACTCGCACATTGCGCGCGTCCATCTGTCCGTTGATCTGCGGCGCAGCAAGTGATCCGCTTACGTTCGCATTCACGGTCGCTGTGCCATATAAGCCGAGTTGTTGCGGCTGTTTTCCTTTCGGCGCTGGAGCTTGCAGCGCAGCCGCCAGCGTTTCCAGTTCATGCAGATCATTGGAGCGCAGCGCAACTTGCAACTGCGACCTGTCGCTTACCTTGCCATTCAAGTTAATGGTCGTCTGCGGAGTGCGAATGTAGCTTTGCGTGAGCGCCAGTTCCTTATGTGCGCCCGCATAATCTGCGTGGATTACACCATCGAGCGGCGTCGCCGGCTGCCCCAGACTGGCCTTGAGTGTCGCATCGCTGTGCGCTGTCAGGTTATCCAGAGTCTTGGCCCAGCGCGCAGTGGTTTCTGCACTGACTTTTCCGCTCAGGTGCGCCTGCTTCATTTGCGTGTTGTGCGTGGCCATCTGCGCCTGGTCGAGCGATAGGTCTTTCAATGAAGCTTGCAGCCGCGCATCACCTGCACCCGCAACATCGCGGATCGTCATCTTGCCGGTTAGCATTCCGCCCATCACTCTTGCGCGAATATCATTGACGTCAGCATTCCCGCCAGAAAGCTGATAGCGGGCATACAGGTCGCGCACCTCGGTTTGCAGCGAAGGTGTTTTCACCGCCAGCCCAGAACTGCTCACATTCCCCGCGACATAGAGCGTCTCCAGCATCGGCCGGTTCGGCTCTGCCTGATACTTCACCTGTCCGGTCAGCTTGACAGTTCCACCGGGAATGGCCGGATTCTTCAAAATTCTCTCGAAGTCGCTGGTCACCAGTGACGCTTCATAGTTTCCCTGCGCCTGCATGTTCGGCAACGTGTAATCATTCACAGTAGCGTTCAAAGTTACGTTTGATTTTCCCGAATCCAATTCAAGCTTATCCAGCGTAAAAACTTTTGCCGTGACCCCAAATTTTGCCTGGAGCGTATGCTCCATGGGCGCGTAGTCCCCATATACGATCCTTCCATTGTTGTAACTAAGTTCGCCGGAATATTTGCTTTGCGCCGGATCGTAATTCGCATTCACGGTTAAAGCGTGCAAGTCCGCTTCCAGTGGCGTTTTCTGGTCGTTGTAATAAATCTCGCCCTCATTGAGTTTTAATTCGCGGATCGCCAGATCAAAGACGCTGGTATTGCTGCTGCTTTCGCTTTTCTTTGGAGGTTTGGGCAGATTGTTGTCGCCAGCTTTATTCACGGCCATCCTCACAATCGGCCGATCAACAATAATGTCCCTGACATGCCATTTCTTGTTTAACACCGAATCAATCGTCAGCCCCACTTGCAGATGATCTATATGCGCCAGGGGCTTGGCCGGATCGCTCTCTGTGCCATGCACCACCACGTTGTAAAGATCTAAGCTTAGATTTGAAAGACGTAAGCTGAAATCGCGCACCTCCACTCGCGCGCCCGTTGATTCCTGAATGCTGTTCTCCGCTTTGTCCAGGAGGCTCCGGCGAAATCCTTGATTATGCAGCAGCATCATCAACGCGAAAAATCCCAGCACGGTCAGAGCCGTGCTCACTAGGGCAAACCACAGTGAAATCTTTCTCCACTTTTTCAGCTTGTTTGTCATTTCAGGGTTCATAATTTCAGGACTCATCATTTTTTCAACCCACTTCCAAACTTGTTCAGAAAGCCTGCCCCAGCGTGATAAAAAATTGCGTGGTCTTCACGCCCGGCGGGGCATTCAACAGATGTCCAATGTCCACGCGCACTGGCCCAACCGGCGTCTTATAGCGCAGCCCAAAGCCCACCGTATGCGTGAAATCGGAAAATGTATCTCCAAAGCGGACAGCCGAATAAATATTTCCGCCGTCATAAAATGCTGCGCCGCCCAATGATCCACCAACCAGCGGCATGGAAATGCCCAGCGGAAAGCGCAGTTCGGAATTCAAAATCACCAGTTCGGTTCCGCCAACCGGCACGGCAATAGTGTCAGTACATCCAGGATCGTCCGAAGGGCAAACTGACACAGTCCGCTGCGGCCCCGCGCCATTCAAACTGAAGCCGCGCAACGTGCTGCCGCCGCCGGAGAAAAAGCTTTCACTGATAGGTATATGCGCGCCGCCAAATGCATGCTCCAGTCCCACACGCAGGCTGTTGGCCCAGACCACGGAAGAGTCGCTGGTCAACGGGCGATAGTAAGCGACCTGTCCCAAAAAGCGTCCAAAATTTGTGCTGGATCCAAGAAAATCCGGGCTCATATCCAGTTGGAAGCTTTGGTACATGCCGCGATGCGCGTCCAGCGGATTATCTCGTGAATCGCGACTATAAGAAGCGGAGACGGATGACAGACGCACGTTCTGGTCCTCCGGCAGCACAAGATTAGGTATGGTGATGTTCGTGAGCGTGGTGCGGCGGAAGTCATAGCGGAAGATCAGTGATTTCTGGCGGTCTTTATCCAGATAATGTTGGAACTGGATTCCCGCGCCGCCTAATCTCGCCGTGAAAATCGGATTCTCACTGGTTCGTTCACCGGAAAACGTGACGGTTGAACTCCATTTGGTATTCAAGAACGATGGATCCACCAGGCTTGCTGCCGCTCGCTGGTCCAGCCTTCCCGCAAACCCGGAGAGAGCCAGCGTCTCTGCCCGTCCCATAAAGTTTCTGCGCGTATATTCAATCGAGCCTTCCGGCCCCCAGAAGGTCTGCTGGCTGGTGGAGAATTTTGTCGGCAATCCCACCGGTGGAAGCCCCGGCAGCGCAATGGTGCCGCTGGGTATGCTTCCCCCGCGATTGATCACTTGAAAACCAAATCCATACGTAACCGTATTGCGCTTGGATTCATGCAGCTTGATCAGCACTTCAGCCTCAGGATCGTCAGTAACTGGCCGGCGCGTATCCACACTGGCCCAGTCAAAAATGCCCAGCGTATAGAGCTGGCTTTCACTGCGCAGCAGGGCCGTTTCGCTCAAAGGCTTGTCCGTGCTGATAGCGGCATTGCTTTTGATAACGTCCGGGCGCGTATGCACAGCGCCAATTGAATCCACTCTCGCCGTTTGAATCTGCGGCCCTTCATCAATCTGGTAAACCACCTGCACGTGGTGCGGATCGTCTTTCTTATGCTCTACCTTCGACTTTAAAATCATAGTCAGGTACCCACGATCAAGGTATGTCGCCATGATTTGGTCGCGATCTTTATTCAGCAGCTGCGCGGAATAAGGTTTGCCTGGCTCCAGGTTCATGCCTTTCGGCGCAATCTGCTGCTGGCTCAAGGATTTATTCCCTTCCACCTGTAGCGTCTCCACCACATCGCGCACGCCTTCCTCAACCTGAAAAGCAAGTTGCAAATTGCCGCCATCTCTTACAACTTTTGGCGTGACCTTTACCTGGCTGTAGCCAGCCCCGTGGTACAGTCCTTCAATGTTTTTCGCTCCTTTGCGCACAAGTTGCTCGCTGTATTTTCCATGCGAGAATGGCAGGTATTTGGTCCCCTTGGTCACTGGCACATGCGATTTCAAATCTTTGTCGGTAAAATGATCATTGCCGTGAAACTCAATTGACTCCACTTTGCCGCGCTTGCCTTTGTCGATCTGATAGAGGACTGTCACTCCAGAGTCTTCCTTCTGAATGTGGCTTTCCACTTTCACGTCGAAAAAGCCTTTCGCCTGAAAATAGGAAGCCAGGTTCTGTGATCCCTCGTTCACCAGATCTGAGTCCACCGCATTTTCCTGGTACATAGGGATAAGCTTTTTCTGCGTGCGGCCCCAAACGTGCGCGCCTGCCACCGTGATTGCCGTCTGTGGCCCCTGCGTCACTTCAAACGTTACGTCGGCCCGGTTGGTTTCCGCGTTATAGAGTGTTGAAACCAGCTTTACCCTTGCCGCCAGATAATGCTGTGATCCCAGCTGTTGTTGCAGATAGGCCGTGGCTGCGCCCACTTTCTTAAGCGAATACGTTTTCCCTGTCTTCAGGTAAGCGCCTTTGATCCGCCCACGGATTGAATGCAAACCATCGTTCAAGCGTTTCGTCTCCGCCGTAGGAGCGCCTGCGATGGTTACGTTTCCGAACTTGGCATGCCGCTTCAGATTGATGTCAAATACCACATTGACCACGCCATGCGCCTGATCATTTTGTAATTTTGTCTCCACAGTGGCCATGAAGTAACCGGAGCGGTGAAAGAAATCGATAAGGTTAGATTCTGATTCTTCTAGTTTCTCTTGTGAATACGGCTCCTGCTTGGCGTAATTTGCCGTTTGCAATAGCCGCGTATAACTGAAGATCTTTTCTGCGCGGGGAAAAGTAAAAACGCCAAAGTACGCTGCAGGTTTAAGTATAAAAACAACCCGCACACCCTCGGCCGCCGGTGTCACCTGAACTTCCACATCCTTAACGCCAGCATGTTTGAGCGCTGTAACGGTTTCGTCCACCTTCGCTTGCTCGTAAGGCGCGTTGATAGACTGCGCGATCAGCGTCCGCAGCTGCCGCAGATTGCCGTCTGGCTGTCCTGCCAGCTGCAATGACGAAACCCGCTGTCCTTCATAAGAAATGACTGACGTTGTGGCCGCAATCTGCTGTGAGTGTAGCGTGAGCGGAGCTAAGGTAAGCCCCGCTGCCGCCGCCACGACCAAAGTGCCGATCCATCCGCGAAAAATTTTCATTGTGCCTGAGAGTCTCTGCCATTCCCGCGGCTTGGGAGCCGCCCGTCCGTTAACTCGAACCCACATTGGGTTAGACGGGCTGGTGAGAGTTCTTGTTGCTTAAGGCATTGCAGTTTATGCGCGGCAGAGCTGCTGCATCCAGCAGCACCGTGTTTCAAGCGCTGCAAGTCAACTTCACCGGTTAAACGGTGGCATCTAATTTTATTCAGCAGGCAAGAATGAGCTGTACCGGGAGGCTTTGCATGCTTTGGACAGTTTTTGCGATCGTGCTGCTTTTGTGGTTTCTGGGCTGGGGGTTTCACATTGCAGGCAGCTTGATTCATCTGCTTCTCGTGGTTGCCCTCGTCATTTTCCTGATTGAAATAATTACCGGGCGAAAGGCAACAGTCTGAGCACACGTTTTCGTCATCGTGGCCGCCATTGGTATTGGCTCTGCAGTAGCTTGGCTGGCTTCTTCTTTTTTAGCCAGCGTTCTTCAGGCCCGCCAGTTTCCGGTCAATTTCGTTCAAAGCCTGCCGCAAGGATTCCGAATACCGCTCGTTGGTGGAAGCCTCAATTTGGCTTACAACATAGGCGCGTGAGAGCTTCAGGTTATCTCGCTCGATCTTGTCTTTCCTCTCGGCGTCAGTAATTTGTCGCTTTGTTCCTGCTGCCTGGTCGTCTTTGGCTTCTTCCATTTGTGATTCCACGGATTTACTTTCCCAACCTCTTGCCATGCCTTAATTATAAAGATATTGGGCGGATTCCGAGCTGCTTTCCTCTCAAGAATTTATAATCCACGCACCATGAAAACCACTCTCCCATTGGCATGCCTGGCGGCTCTACTCTGTAGTGCCGTACTGGCCCAACCGCAGACTTCTCTTTCTCCCGAGCATCAGGCAGCACACGATATCTTTAAAGAACTGATTGAGATCAATACCACGGATACGCCCGTCGGCAACGTGACCACAGCAGCAGAAGCCATGGCCGCGCGTTTCCGTGCAGCAGGATTTCCCGCGGCAGATGTTCAAGTGGTTGGTCCGTTGCCCAATAAAAAGAACCTGGTTGTCCGTCTTCACGGACGCGGCCAGGGAAAGCCCATTCTTTTTCTTGCCCACCTGGATGTCGTTGAAGCGCTGCGCCAGGACTGGTCTATGGACCCGTTCAAGCTCAATGAGGTGGATGGGTTTTTCTATGGCCGTGGCACCTCAGACATTAAGCAAGGCGACACTCTGCTGGTGGCCAACTTTATTCGCCTCAAGAAAGAAGGCTGGATTCCGTCGCGTGATCTGATCATCGCCCTCACTGCCGATGAAGAAGGCGGCGAATCTAATGGCGTACAGTGGCTCATCAAGAACCATCGCGAGCTGATTGACGCCGAATATTGCATTAACACAGATGCGGGAGACTTTGAAGCCAAGAAGGGCAAACGCCTCCTTCTGGGCCTGCAAACCAGCGAAAAGAACTATGTCGATTTCCGATTGGAAGTAAAAAGCAATGGCGGACACAGTTCGCTCCCGGTCAAAGACAATGCCATCTATCACCTCTCCCAGGGACTCTCCCGGCTCGCTGACTTTGAATTTCCCGTAAGCCTGAATGAGACCACACGCGGATACTTTGAGCACACCGCCTCGCTCGAAGCCCCGGCAACAGGTGATGATTTTCGCGGTGTCATCGGCACGGACCATGCACAGGCCGAAGCGGCCGCCAAGCGTCTGAGCGAAGCTTCGCCACATTTCAACGCCCTGCTGCGTACAACGTGCGTCGCCACGCGTCTTGAAGGCGGACACGCCAATAACGCTCTTCCCCAGACCGCCGCAGCCAACGTGAATTGCCGTATGCTTCCCCAGGATTCATTGGAGAATGTTCAGAAGACGTTAAAGCGTGTTCTGGCCGATGACAGAATCGTGGTTAGCATTGTTGGCGAAGCCGTGCCCGCGCCGGCTTCTGCCATCAATCCCATGATCGTCAGTAAGCTGGAAGCTCTGAGCAAAAAACTCTATGGCGGACTTCCAATCGTGCCAGTCATGGACACCGGCGCGAGTGATGGCAAGTATCTGCGGATCGCCGGCATACCTTCTTATGGTGTTCCCGGCGTGTTTGAAGATGTGGACGATGTACGCGCTCACGGCAAAGACGAACGCATTGGCGTAAAAGATTTTTATGACGGCGTGGATTTCTACTATGAATTTATTAAATCTCTTGGCGTCCAATAGCTGTGGCCTGATCCAGCACAGGAGAATTTGCTAAATGCCAGAGCCACATCATGACCGGAATGTCACCGTACGCCGAACGGAGCTTGCCTGTCCGGCGCACTCACTCAAAATGATGGCCAAAGCCGCCGCCAGTGAAGCCGATGAGGTGGTCTTCGATCTTGAAGATGGCTGCGCTCCGTCACAGAAAGCGGCCGCGCGCAAAACATTGATTGAAGCGTTGAACACGCTCGATTTTCGCGGCAAGATTTGTGCTTTTCGTCCGAATGGCATCCATACAAAATTTTTTTATCGCGATGTGATTGAAGTGGTTGAAGCCGTGGGCAACAAGATTGATGTAATCGTCTTGCCCAAAATTCAGGAGGCGTCGGACGTTCTCTTCGCCGATCTTTTACTTACACAAATCGAGCAGAACATCGGCCTTCCCATCGGACGCATCCGCCTGGAAGCCCTCATTGAAAGCGCCAAGGGAGTTTTGCACGCGGAACAGATAGCGGCTTCCACGCCGCGACTGGCAGGACTCATTTTTGGCGTACTGGACTATGCGGGAAACATAGGTGCGCGCGACCCGATCCGCGAACAGTTTGCGCTCTACCACTATCCCAAAGCCAAGACAGTTGCGGCTGCACGAGCTGCCGGCATTGACGTGATTGATGGCGTCACGCTGCAGTTTCGCGATTTGCAACAGTGTGAGCATGATGCGCGCTCAGCCGCGCAAATGGGCTTTGACGGCAAGTGGGCCATTCATCCGGACCAGTTACCGGTGATTAACCGCATCTTCACGCCGTCGCTGGAAGAGATCACTCGCGCCAGAGAGATCATTGAGCTTTACGAGAAAGCCGACGCTGATGCGGGCGTGGGCGCAATTGTTTACAAAGACGAAATGATTGATGCAGCCAGCCTGCCGATTGAGCGCAAGAAGCTGGCAATCGCTAAAAAGACTAGGCTGCTGTAGCAGTGTTGCCGCGCAGTATCCGGGCCACTAAAATATGCCGACTGAAAGTAACTCATGCCTTCCACTTCCAATACGGATTTACACCAGGAACTAAAAGCTGCGGTGCGCGACTTGTGCCGCAACTTTCCTGATTCCTACTGGCGCGAGTTGGACAGTAAACGCGCGTATCCGGAAGAGTTTGTTCAGGCGCTGACCAAAGCCGGATACATGGCCACGTTGGTACCGGAAGAATATGGCGGCGCGGGGTTGGGCGTTACCGAAGCGGCGACGATTCTGGAAGAGATCCACCATTCCGGCGGGAACGCCGCTGCCTGCCATGCGCAGATGTATGTAATGGGAACTCTGTTACGGCATGGTTCAGAAACGCAAAAGAAAAAAATTCTGCCAGCGATTGCCCGGGGTGAGCTTCGTTTGCAGGCTTTTGGCGTGAGCGAACCAACCACTGGCTCCGATACCACGCAGTTGAAGACCTTTGCGCGGCGTGACGGAGACAAATACATCGTAAAAGGGCAGAAGATCTGGATTTCGCGCGCAGAGCATTCCGATCTTATGCTGCTGGTGGCGCGGACAACGCCGATTGAACAAGCCAAAAAACGGAGCGAGGGTCTTTCCGTGCTTCTGGTGGATCTGCGCGAGGCCAAAAACCATGGCCTGACAATCCGTCCGATCCGCACGATGATGAACCACGCCACAACGGAAATCTTTTTTGATGACGTGGAAGTTCCGGTTGCAAACCTGATTGGCGAAGAAGGTCTTGGCTTCCGCTATCTGCTGGATGGACTGAACGCAGAGCGAATCCTGATTGCCGCTGAATGCCTGGGTGACGGCCGCTGGTTTCTTGATCGCGCCTGCCGCTACGCGAAAGATCGCGTTGTTTTTGGGCGTCCGATTGGACAGAACCAGGGCATTCAATTTCCACTGGCACGTGCTTACGCGAATGTTGAAGCTGCATCCTTGATGGTGGCAAAAGCGGCTGCGCTGTTTGACGCGCATGAGCCTTGTGGTCCGCAAGCTAATATGGCCAAGTTGCTGGCGGCGGATGCGTCATGGGAAACAGCGAATGCAACAGTGCAGACTTACGGCGGCTTTGGCTTTGCCGAGGAATATGACGTGGAGCGGAAATTCCGCGAGACGCGTCTTTATCAGGTTGCGCCAATCTCAACAAACCTGATTCTTTCTTATATTGCTGAACATGTGCTGGGATTGCCGCGTTCGTATTAGGAGCTGACGATGACCGTAAAACAAGGCTGGACTGGCCGCGTTTATGAAGACTTTGAAATAGGCGATATCTACCAGCATCCGCTGGGACGCACCGTGATTGCCGCCGACAACATCTGGTTCACGCTCCTCACGCAGAACACCAACCCAATTCATTTTGACGCCGCTTATAGTGCGCAAACTGAATACGGCAAGCCGCTGGTTGACTCAACGTTCACACTGGCCCTAGTGACTGGGCAATCCGTTTCAGACGTTTCGCAAAATGCCATGGCAAATCTTGGCTGGGATGAAGTCCGGCTGCCCAATCCGCTCTTTGAAGGCGATACCGTTTACTCACGCAGCGAAGTGCTGGAAAAGCGCGAATCAAAGTCCCGGCCCAATGTGGGTATTGTGAAGGTAAAAACTACAGGCTATAAGCAGGACGGCAGCCTGGTGATCGAATTCAGCAGGACGATGATGATTTACAAACGCGGCCACGTACCGCACATCCCGCAGCCGCAGGTGGCTCCGACCAGGAAATAGGCCGGCATTTTATGCCGCTTCGCGCGCAACCTGCTGAAATCCGCGAATCGAAAACTCCAGCTGTTCCTGCAGGCTTTCGCCTATCTGAATCATGTCGCCAATCACTGTGCTCAAATCCATGCGAATCAGATTGCGCTGCAGGACTGAAGAGAGCACGCGTTGAAGCAATCTCATTTCAATCACAATAAGTGGGATGTTGTAGCCCTGCCGGGCGCGCTCCTGTCCATGTTTGGCTGCGGCTGTCTTTGCTTTGTCCGTGGAAATATCCGCCGGCACATCAATGCGCCCTGCCAATTCTTCAATCACCAGAGGCAGGTGATCAATGCGGTCCTTATCATTCAACGGAATCAAAGCAAGCTCAGGATGCACTTTTACCAGAGTCAGCCACTCTTTAGTAATCGCACCAAGCTGTTCCTTCATCAGATGTGAAACCCGTTTCAATGCGGTTTCTGGCTTAATAGGTTTCCGATGCTCCAACCTATGCTGAATGGTATGAATCAGCGTGGGAACATCCGTCGGCTTAAGCAGGTAATCATCTACCTGGCTGCGAATCGCCTGCAATGCTGTATCGAAATCTGGATAGCCGGTCAAAATAAATGTCGCGGCCTGCGGCTGCACGCGTCGCATGGCGCTTACCACGGTAAAGCCATCTCCAGGCTGTCCAATATTCAGGTCAGAAAGCAGCACATCAAAAGTCGCATGATTTAGATGTTCCAGCGCTTCAGGCACGGTCGCAGCGGCAGTTACGGCGAATCCATGTTGCTCAAGAATTACTTTCAGCGTCGTGCGTATCCCCGCCTCGTCATCAACGAATAAAATCCGGGTCGCCATCATCGTTTACTCCAGCAGTTTAGATGTTCTGAAATGGCTTTCCCGTTGGATTCGCAAAAAAGATAGTCGGACAACGCCAATGAGCAAAAGTACCGGCTTCAGCGTTAAGAAAAAGTGGACAAACGACCAAAACACGAAGACCCATCCGGACGAGGATGGGTCTAACTATCATTATTATCAAAGTGGGCTGAATAAAGTGTACGCCGATGGTTATTCCTGGTTCCGGAATGAATAGCCTATCGACACGCCAAAACGAGTGGCCCGAGATCCGCTAAATTCAACATTGTTGTGCACCACATACAAGTGGGCCGATGGCTCAACAAAAATGCGTGGTGTGGCATAAAACCGCAGTCCTGCTCCCAGTTGGCCAAGGAAATGGTTGCTGGTAACAACATTCGTGCAGCTGATAAAGCTACAAGTCACGATTGGCGTATAAAAATGAATGCTCTCCGCGCCAATTCCAGCGGAAAGCACAGCCTGCGCGCGCTTGCCCAGCGGCGGCGCGTAAACGGCGTCTACATCGTAAAAAAATGGACGGAAGGGCTGCACGCCTTCAAATAGGTTTTCTTTCGCGCGCAGTGCCGCGTTAAAACCAACGCCAACATTATGGAAAAAAAGAAAATCCAGTCCGAAGGTGGGGAACGCTCCGCCGCCAACGGTTTGCCCATTGGCATTGGTGCCCGGGGCTGTTACCCCGGAAAGTCCTGCGCTCATATCAAACTGCTGTGCGTGCGCGGTGCTCGCCGGTAAAAGCATCAAACAAAATACAGCAACTAAGAGGAATAGATTTTTCAAATGGCTCTCCAATACATTGAAGGCTGGACCAGATAAGCGAAACGGCGTGAATCCACCCTCAGATTTATAAAGCGACTATGCGCGATTATCCTACCAGCTATACCGCCTTGTCTATAACCCAAAGTATCAATCTGGCTTCATCCGCAAGTCCCTGGCTTCCTGCCTATCTATTTTCTTGAGTTATGTTAAGTTCCGATGCCGTCGGCCACCTGTTATTCTAAAAAATGATCTTCTCCGCCAAAGCTCTTCTATTCGATATGGACGGCGTGCTCATTAACTCTGCTCCCGCAGTGGAACGGACATGGCATGCCTGGGCCCTGGCCCATCACCTTGATCCCGCTTACGTCATCGCGCAGGCGCACGGACGCCGCAGCATTGAAACCATTCGTGCCGTCGCTCCCGAATTGGATGCTGAAAAAGAAAACGTAGGCGTCGAACAAATGGAAATTAACGATAAAGATGGCGTCACGGCCATGCCCGGCGCGGTAAAGCTCCTTGCCCTTTTGCCAGCGGACCGCTTTGCCGTTGTCACCTCCGCAACGCGCGCTCTGGCAGTGGCGCGGTTAGGTTATGGCGGAATTTCCTTGCCCAGGCACATCATCACCGCAGACGACGTAACGCATGGCAAGCCTTCTCCTGAACCTTACCTGAAAGGCGCCGCATTGCTTGGCTTCGCCCCAAGTGATTGCCTGGTCTTTGAAGATACGCCCGCTGGCATTGCCGCGGCCCGTACTGCCGGATGCCAGGCCATAGCGCTTCATACCACGTATCCGGTTTCTACTTTGCAAGCGGCAAATGCCACTATTATCTCTCTCGCGTCAGTGAAGGCGGATTTTCAAAACGGAACTATCGTCTTAAACGTGCTCCCCGTTTGACGAAACTCTCTGGCAAGCGGTGGAAAGACAAAAGCGGCTTCAACGACTCCCGTATACAATTCTTCTATCTCGATTTTGAGGAGCAAAATTACTCATGCAACGGAATGCAAGTGCACACTGGAGCGGCGGCCTGAAAGACGGCAAAGGCTCGCTGACCTCTCCCAGCGGAGTTCTCAAGAATACGCCTTACTCTTTCGCCACTCGTTTTGAATCACAGCCCGGCACCAATCCTGAAGAGCTGATTGCCGCTGCCCACGCCGGATGCTTCAGCATGGCCCTTTCAGCCCAGCTCGGTAATGCCGGAATGACGGCTGAGTCCATTGACACCACAGCCACCGTTACGCTGGAAAAACTGGATTCAGGTTTTGCCATCACCTCGTCCCACCTGCAGGTAAAGGTCAAGATTCCCGGCGCGGACAAAGCCAAATTTGAAGAAGCCGCCAAAAACGCCAAGGAAGGCTGCCCCATCTCCAAGTTGCTCAACGCAAAAATCACCATGGAAGCGACGCTGGAAAATTAGCTCTGCTCAAGGGGGGAGCCGGCGCTAACAAATGGTGCCGGCCTCCCGTCTAAAAGCTCAGGTTCACCCTCAAATTTTTGTTCCATAATTTTTGTTGAAATCACCGCCGTGGAGGCTACCACCATGCGCCGACATTTCGCGCTCGCAATCGTACTCCTTGCCACCTGCTTCGCCGCAACTCGCGGCAACGCGCAATCCATCACGCTGGACCTTCCGCGGGACAGCCAGCACGCCAAAATCATTCAACGTGTCGGCATCACGGATATCACTATCAACTATCACCGTCCGCTGGTGAAAGGCAGAAAACTCTGGGGCGGCCTGGTTCCTTATGGTGAAGTCTGGCGCGCTGGCGCTAATGAAAACACCACCATTGAATTCACTGATCCGGTTACGGTTGAAGGCAAACCGCTGGCCAAAGGCATTTACGGCCTGCATATGATCCCCACGGAAAATGAGTGGACCATCATTTTCTCCAAGGCTGCCAGCGCCTGGGGCAGCTTCAGTTACAACCAGTCAGAAGATGCGCTACGCGTGACCGTGAAACCCCACGCGGCAGAAATGAAAGAAGCGCTGGCGTATGAAGTGGATGATGTCACGCCTACCTCAGCCACCATCACGCTGCGCTGGGAAAAAATCGCCGTGCCGTTCAAGGTGGATGTGAACACCAATGAAATCGTCGCCCAGAACCTGCATGTGCAACTTCGTGGGATCTCGCAATACACATGGACTGGCTGGGATGAAGCCGCCAACTATCTTCTAGCCAACAAATACAACATGGAAGAAGCACTCAAGGATGAAGACCGTTCCATTGCTGTTGAAGAGCGGTTTGACAACCTAATGACTAAAGCGCAAATCCTTGAGTCGCTCAACCGCAAAGAAGATGCAACCGTGGCCCGCAACAAAGCCATGGGACTCGCCAGCGTATTGCAGTTACACGGCTACGGACGCCAGCTCCAGCAGCAAGGCAAGCAGGAAGAGGCCTTTGACGTTTTCCGTACCAACATCAAGAAAAATCCCAACCACTGGCTGGTCCATACTGAGATTGCTCGCCTGGCAGTTGCCAAAGGCGACTATGACGGCGCGATCAAAGAGATGAAGCTGGCCCAGGCCAGCGTTCCCGATCAGAACAAGCCCGCAGTGGATGGTTTGCTGAAACGCCTGGAAGCAAAACAGGACATCAACAAATAATTTGAACGCAAGCCGCGGAGTGTATGAGATCCAGTCATGGTTTTACTCTTGGGTTGGCGATTATCTATCGCCTTCAAGGAGCAAACCATGACTGGATTTCGCGTTTTACCAATGGATGCCGCGCTTGCTGAAATTGTGCGCAACACTCTAAAGTCTCCGCAATATGGGCATCCGGCTCATGTGGAGCTTGCCACCGGTTACGGCCCTTGCCGCCTTTGCCTGAAGCAATTTCAAACCGGTAAAGAAAACCGTATCCTTTTTACCTTCAACCCGTTTGCGGGCTTGGATGAATACCCTTCACCCGGCCCGGTTTTCATTCACGCAGAGCCGTGCCAGGAATTTGGCGGCGCTGATAACTTTCCCGAAGAGCTACGATCTCTGCCCCTGACGCTGGAAGCATATGGCGCAGATCGCTGGATCATTGCGCGTGAACGCCCTGCTGCAGATGAAATTGAAATATCCATTGAGCGACTTTTGCAGACCCCTGGTGTCCACTATATTCATGTTCGCAATACAGAGGCAGGATGCTATATGGCCCGGATAGAGCGGACACCATAACAAGATCACACGTCATCCTCACCAGAGAAAGTTGCTGAAAGCCAGCGAGTCGCGTGGGGCAGTGTGCGCTATCATGTATGGCAACTCTGTTCAGCCTTCAATGGGAGACTTTCGCGTCATGCGCAGATCGCTTTGCACCACCGCTCTCTTTATTCTTATGCTGTCTGCTGTCTGCCCCATGTTTTCTCAAACGATGTTTGCTCAAAAGGCGACGGCCCAGGCGCAGCCCTCCCCCGGGCCCATGGCCCTTCAGGTACGCAGTGAATTCCTATACGCCTGGAACGCTTATAAGCAATATGCCTGGGGACACGACGAACTCAGTCCGCTGAGCAAGGGCTTCCATGACTGGCACAGTGGCTCACTTCTCATGACTCCCGTGGACGCCCTGGACACGATGGTGCTGATGGGCCTGACCGAAGAAGCCGACAAAACGCGCAAATATATTGACGAAAATCTTTCTTTTGATCAGGACATTGAAGTCAAGAATTTTGAAATCACAATCCGGCTGCTCGGCGGATTGCTCAGCAGCTATCAGCTCACCGGCGATAAGCGGCTGCTTGAACTTGCCGACAATCTGGGCAACCGCCTGCTTCCCGTTTTTGATTCACCCACCGGCATGCCCTATATGTATGTGAATCTCAAGACCGGAAAAACGCGCGGGGCTGAGAGCAATCCGGCAGAGATTGGCACTTTGCTGTTGGAGTTCGGCACGCTCAGCAAGCTGACCAATAAACCCATTTATTACGACAAAGCCAAACGCGCTCTCACTGACCTTTACAGCCGCCGCTCTGCAATTGGCCTGGTTGGTTCCACCATTAACGTGGAAACCGGCAAATGGATCGATACCACCAGCCACATCTCCGGCGGAATTGATTCTTATTATGAATATCTGCTGAAATCCTGGCTGCTCTTTGATGACAAAGACTGCAAAAAAATGTGGGAGACCAGCATCAAGGCCATCAATAAATATCTGGCAGAAACCACTAAAACCGGCCTCTGGTACGGACAGGCCGACATGAACACGGGAAAACGAATCTCCACCCAATACGGAGCACTGGATGCATTCTTTCCCGCGGTCCTGGCCCGCTCCGGTGATCTTGAGCGCGCACGAAAGCTGCAGGAATCGTCTTACAAAATGTGGACCACTTTTGGCATTGAGCCGGAAGTGCTGGACTACAGCACCATGAAAATCGTATCGCCCGGATATCAGCTTCGCCCGGAAATTATTGAGTCAGCTTATTATCTGAGTTTCCTCACCAAAGATCAGCACTACCAGGATATGGGGTCCACTTTTATTCTGAGCCTGGTGCGATACTGCAAAACTGACGCAGGCTACGCCGCACTGAGTAGCGTGGAGACTAAAGCAAAACGAGACAGCATGGAAAGTTATTTCCTCGCCGAGACGCTTAAATATCTCTACCTGCTCTTTGCGCCGCGAGACACATTGGACCTGAACAAAGTGGTATTCAATACAGAAGCGCATCCTCTGCGGAGGACCTGGTAGCTGGAGCTGCGCAAGATCTTGGGTATTTGTTTTGAAACACTAAAAAGAAGAATTACAGCCGGCACGCCCAGGTCAGGGCTCTAGGAATAGAACCATAAAGAATAGAGGAAAAAAGAGATAAAAGGACATGCTGGCGTAAGAAAAGGCTTGGAGGTACCTTTCCCGGAAAACGCAACAGCCGATGTCCTTTTATCTCTGCCACAATACTTCTCCTCTGTTACAAGCTCATTTTGCTACCAGCGTCAGCGCTAACCCCTCACCTCAACGACCCCTCATTTTGTGTTGCGCTTCGCTTACATCGCTTCCCGTCTGCCTATTCTTAAAGCAAGTCCAGCGCCAAACCAGAAGTCTGGTAAACATATGATAATAAAGGAATGTAAAACCAGAAGGGCCCAGTCCTGTGACAATGTGTCACAGGGGCAGTGACAGCGGCATGCCTACTTTGTCACAAGGGATCCCCCCAACCCGGATGCACTAAAGTTTGTATTTTTATGCTGATCCGCAGAAGAAACTATTGGCTGGGGCTGCTTGGCGCTGCCTCTGAAATTTCAGAGCTTATTTTGCTTTGGCGTTGAAAGTAGGATTCAATGGCTGCCGCATCGTCAATGAGTTCCAGCGGAAAACTCACGCTGATCCGGTAAATAAAACCGCAGGCACACTCAACGCCGCGCAGTACTATGTCCGCACTCTTGATCTCATACCCTTCAAAATCGTAACCGGCTGCGGCCACTTCTGGCGTCCAGTGCTCGGTAAAAAGATTGTCATGGCGGCCAAGAAAAACCACGCTCCTGTAGCGCTTGAAGATTTCGCCCAGACGCGCGTTAAGTTCTACATTCGTTGCTTCCTGCAGCGCGAGCAGCCTGGAGGTGGTGGAGGGCAGTTTCATAGATACTTCAACGTTGAAATACCGTTCAACGAGCCATCATACCTCATGCGAGAACCGCTGAATAGCCATTTTCGCGCCGACCAGCCTGCAAAGACCGGCGCTTGCTAAACTTATATGCGCTGAATCATTGGAGGCAGGCATGCGGGGAAAGACCGTTGTAATTACCGGCGCGACCTCCGGCATTGGGCAGGTTGCCGCGGAAAAGCTGGCCACCATGGGCGCACGTATGGTGCTGGTGGCGCGAGACAAATCGCGCGGTGAAGCTGAACTGGCCCGACTGCGCGCAAGCACGCCAGCTATCAATCATTCCATCCACTATGCTGATCTCTCGCAATTAGCTGAAGTCAAGCGCGTGGCGGCTGAAATTGCCGCCGCAGAGCCGCGCATTGATGTGCTTATCAACAATGCTGGCGCGCTCTTTGGCAGCCGCCAGGTCACCAGTGACGGACTGGAACTGACCTTTGCCACCAACCACCTGTCCTATTTTGTTTTGGCCCATGGACTGCGCGAGCGGCTTCAGGCCTCATCGCCTGCTCGCGTCGTCAATGTGTCTTCTGACGCGCATAAAGGACAGAAACTTAATTTCGACGATTTGCAATCGACCAGCTATAGCGGCTTCAACGTTTATGGCCGCTCCAAGCTGTGCAACATTCTTTTCACGCGCGAATTAGCGCGCCGATGGGCGGGCACAGGCGTGACCGCCAACTCTCTGCATCCGGGCTTTGTCTCCACACGGTTTGGCGACCAGAGCGGCGGCTTGCTCTCTCTGGGAGTTCGCGTGGCCAAGATTTTTGCCATCTCGCCTGAGAAAGGCGCTGAGACCATCATCTATTTAGCGTCTTCAGAGGAAGTCGGCAACGCCACTGGTCTTTATTACTACAAGTGCAAGCCCGCCATACCAACCAGGGAAGCACAGGACAACACCACAGCGCAACGGCTCTGGCAGGAAAGTGAAAAGATCGCCGGGATAAGCTACTGACCATCGCCCTGCGGCTTCATCTTCCAGGCCATCTGGCGCAGCATGCCGAGCCAGAGTTCGGCGTCTGCCGAGGAAAGGTTCAAACGGCGGACCATACGGCGAATTTTCTCTTCTTTTGCCGCAACCGGACGCTGCCCGAAATAACCGCTCGCACGCAATGCATCAATAAGCAGCCCGGTAATACGTTCATTCTCCCCAGCAGTTGCTGGCCGGTCTGCTTTTTGTGCCGCTTTACTCTGGCTATGATTTTTTACCGTGTTCGCAGCGCGCATTAACTCGTAAAGACAGATCGCCACCGCCTGCCCCAGATTCATGGAAGTATGCTCTTCACGTGTTGGGATATGCATCAACCAGTGGCAGTGATTCAGGTCGCTATTCGCCAGGCCGCGCTTTTCTGAGCCGAACAACAAAGCAACGCGCCCGCCAGATCGGAGCCGTTTGCGAATGATCGGCGCAGCCTGTTGCAGCGGCTTTAACGCATGCTGCAATTCACGATTATTCGCCGCTGTGGTTCCAACCACAAGAGAGCAATCAGCCACGGCTTCCGCCACGCCCTTGTACTCTTCCGCGTTGGCCAGCAACGGCGCTGCGCCCACAGCAGAACGCGCTTCCCGAAAAGAAGCCTCATAGGGATTGACCACGCGCAAGCGCAGAAAGCCCAGGTTGCTCATGGCCCGCGCAGCCGCGCCAATATTCAGCGGATTGCGCGTGGACACCAGCACTACGCAAAGGCGGTCGAATTCAGAAGCGTTAAACAAGACTGCTTATTTTAAACCGCGAAGCAAACTGGACGATTCAAGGCTCGGGCAATCAGATGCCCAGCCATTTCCTGGCTTCAGCCATGGTCCGGAAAATTTCTATCTTCTGATTAGGTTGCAGCGTCTGGAAGATGCGGCTCACGCCGTAATTTGCGTCTGAAGGCGCAACCACGGCACGTCGCGGTACGGGTGATGACTCCACTGCGCCAAGCGCGGCTGCGCTGACCCGATTTTCCGTGACCGCCGAACAATCGATGAGCTCATCAAACTCAGGATCATACGCCGGGTCTTTTCGCAGTTGATTAACAAGCTGCCAGACGTCCGCATCAGTAAAAATACCGGAGAAAACAGTGAAAACAACTTTGGACTTGCGATCAATAGAGTAGGTAACCGCCATTTAATCCAAAAATCTCGGCACATTTCAGTCGCCACAAATCGAAGGGGGAAGCTAGTATAACCCGCAAGAAGCTGGATAAGAACTAGTTTCCGTCTGTTCAATAGAGCACTCTGCTACCCAGCTAAAACGAAAAAATATCATTTCTTGCCCGTAACCGCGTTCCAGAGAATCCGTCTAAAAAAATATCTGCAATGCCTCTTGACATCTTCTGCTAATGTATTAGCATGTGCTAGTACATTAGCATAAAGATCGTGAGATTGGTCTTAACGGCTGCATTCAGGAGAACCATTGTGACAGACGAAAAGCACCTTCAATTGGGGCGGCGCGAACGCCAGATTATGGACGTTATCTATCAGCATGGACGGGCATCCGTCACTGAGGTTCTGGCAGCACTCCCCGATCCGCCGAGCTACTCAGCGGTGCGCGGCATGCTGGGTTTGCTGGAAGACAAAGGATACCTGCGGCATGAGCAGGAAGGGCTGAAATATGTCTACCTGCCCGTGGACGATACACGCCAGGTGCGCGCCAGCGCTCTAAAACACATGGTCAAGACCTTTTTTGGAGGTTCACCGGAGCAGGCCGTGGCTGCGCTTTTAGAAATGTCTGACAACACTCTCTCCACAAAAGACAAGCAATATCTTTCGCAGTTAATCAAAAAAGCTCAGCAGGAAGGGAGATAAGCCATGCATTCATTCTCACCCTTATTCGCCATGATTTTGGATACGGTCTTGAAATCCACGGTGTTGCTGGCGCTGGCCTGGGGCGTGGCGCTCATCCTGAAAAAGCGGTCCGCGGCTACGCAGCACATGATCCGCACGTTTTCCCTGGTCGCAGTGCTGCTGCTTCCCTTCTCCGTTATGTTGCTGCCGGCATGGCATGTAAAAGGCCTTCCGGGATTTTCAAAGCCGCGCATATCATCGCGCCCAGTTGTTACTCGTGTCGCACCTGTGGATGCCTCGCCGGAGATCGCCATCACGGCAACCAGCCAGACTGCTTCACCAGCGCTTGCTATCCATCGCGCTGATTCTGAGCTTCGCACAGCAACCAACAGAACAAATCGCAGCTCATCTACACATGTCGTGAACCCTGTAAGTCCGTCCATCGCAGCCTCCACGACACCCCTTGTCCCACTCATCCATGAGGCGCCGGCTTCCACTCCATTCCTGCCCGCCAATCTTTACGCTTATCTGCCACGCTTTTTAAGCGGACTGTGGATCGCCGGAGCACTTTTCTTTTTTGCGAAGTGGAGATTGGGCGCCATGCGTCTGGCAGCGCTGGTGCGCCGAGCCGGTGTGCTGACTGATTCCGGCTGGAATGCGCAAGTGCGTGCTCTTTCCGCTGATCTCGGAATTAGCCGCCATGTGGCGCTGCTGGTGAGCGATGAGATCGAAGTACCCATTACTACCGGCATTCTCTTCCCGCGCATTATTCTTTCGCTCGACTATCCGGAATGGTCAGACACGCGGCGTTCAGCCATCATGAATCACGAGCTGGCCCACATCAAACGGCTGGATGCGCTCACGCAGTCCCTCGGACATCTGGCAACAATTTTGTACTGGTTTCATCCGCTGGTTTGGCTCATGGTGCGGGAAATGCGCGCTGAACGCGAACGCGCCTGTGACGACCATGTATTGGCAACGGGAGCCAAGGCTTCAGACTACGCGCATGACTTGCTCGATATTGTCTCCGGATTGCGCGAGCCCGAGCTGGCGGCTGCGCTCGCCATGGCGCGACGCTCACAGCTTGAAGGCCGCGTACTGGCTGTATTGAATCCGGCATTGCCGCGTGGTTCGGTATCGCGCAAAGCCGCACTGGCATTGGCATTACTCACTCTTTGTATTGTGCTGCCGTTGTCTGCATTGCGTCCTGCGCCACAGCAAGCGGCAAACGCTCCCGCCGCCAAAGCAACTCAACAAGCAGGCAAGAAGAAGCCCAGCCCGGCGTCGCCCGGGTCTTCCGCAAACCCGAACGAAGCATCCGATTCTTTTGCTGCCCCGAAAGCTGAGGCCGACGAATCAGCAGAATTAATCGAAGCTCCTGAGCCTCCTGAAGCCCCGGAAATGGATGCACCCGAAGCCCCAGAGCCACCTGATGCTCCCGAAGCTCTCGAATCTTTGGAAGCCCCCGAACCACCCGAGGTGACTGAGTTTGCAATGATCCAGGGCGTACCCGCTGTTCCGGCAATTCCTGCCGTTCCTTCCATTCCTGGTGTGCCCAGCCTCCCGGCAGTTCCCTCTATCCCAGCCGTGCCTGCGGTCCCAGGCGGCGAGCTCTCCGTTTGTGGAACGCGCGCCAAGATGCATAACATGAGCATCGAGTCACATGACGGTTACCAACGCTGGAATGCAACCTGGTCAGGCAGCGATTGCAACGTGGATCTCCATGCTGAAGGCGAGATCAAATTCAATAGTGACGCAACAGATATTCAGAGCATATCCTCCGGCGGCTTCTTTGAGGTAAATCTGCGCCAGGGCAGTACGTTGAAACAGATCAAGATCACTCCTTCAGCAAATGGTTTGCAATATGTTTACAAATTGAATGGCAACCAGCAGCCTTTTGATGGCGAAGCCAAAACCTGGTTCGCACACTTCCTTCTGGACCTTGAGCGCACTACCGGTTTTGCCGCGGACACCCGCGTTCCTGCACTGCTGGCCAAAGGCGGCCCCAACGCTGTACTGGATGAAATTAGCAACCTGCAATCCGACTATGTGCGCGGTATCTATTTCCGCAAGCTGCTTGAGCAACCCAAACTTTCTGCGCCAATTGTGCAGCGGATCATTCAGCAGGCCGGCGAGCAGGTCCATTCTGACTACGAGCTTGCCCGCGTTCTGATGACCGTAAGCAAACAATACGACCTGCCGGATGAAGCCTCACGCACCGCTTTTCTTAACGCCACCGGCAAACTCAAAAGTGACTATGAGCATTCTCGTGTCTTGATTGAGCTGTTGCACCGCCCCAATATTTCCAAAGAAAACGTGCGTGTAGCGCTGAACTCGGCCAGCGGCATCAAGAGCGACTATGAGAAATCTCGCATTCTTCTCTCACTGCTGGACCAGAAATCCTTTGATCAATCAGAACTTGATTTTTACCTGAAAATGGTGACGACGATCCAATCCGACTATGAAAAGTCGCGCGATCTGCTGGCGCCAATGCAGAAGTACACTCTGGACGCCGACAAGATCAATCGCATCATGGAGGCCACCAGCGGCATCAACTCTGACTATGAAAAGTCGCGTCTGCTGCTTGGGCTGGTAAAGCAAGGCAAGTTTAACGAGGCGCAGATAACGAGCTATCTAAAAGTTGTTGACGCTATGAAGTCTGACTATGAGCGTTCTCGCTCCCTGCTGGAACTCATGCAAAACAACACGCTCAGCGCTCCTTCGGTCCGCAGAGCCATAGAGGACGTCTCACGGTCCGGCAGCGATTACGAAAAATCACGCGTCCTGACGACTCTGGTCAAAGCCAGCAAGTTCGATGAAAGCCAGATGAATACCTACATCAGCGTAATGGATTCCATGTCCAGCGATTATGAGCGCTCACGCTGCCTGCTGGCTCTCATGGACAACAACAAGCTGAGCAATGCGTCCGTGGGAAAAGTTCTAGACGCCGCGAGTCATATAAAGTCTGACTATGAGAAGGCCAAGGTTCTGGGCGTGATAGCCCGCACATATACGCTGGAAGGCGCCTTGCGTGACAGCTACATCAAAGCCGCCGAATCCATCACCGGCGAATATGAACGCAATCGCGCCCTGGCGGCTGTGGTGAAGAGAGCGACACTGTAAACCAAACAAAAAAGGACACGCAGGAACACCAGGAGGCAATACGAACTCCCTTCGTGTTCCTCTGTGTCCTTTGTGGTTGATTTCTTACGGTGTAATCGCTATCACCCTGAGCGGACTCCCTGATCCATTCACGATCTTCAGCGGCGCGGCAATCACCACTGCCCCAGTGGGCGGTAATTGATTAAGATTGCATAAACTTGCCAGGCCAAATTTGCCGCTGCCGTGCATTACATAATGATTAGGAAATGGTGGTTCAAACATCGCGGCGCGGCCGGCGTCGGTTCCAACCGTCTCCACACCAACGCCCAGCACATCACGCTCTTTCGCCAGAAACTCCGAACATTCTTTTACAAAGCCCGGCGTGTGCGGCCCATCGTCTTGTAGGTTGATGTATTGCTTTGGATCGGTCCGTGCAGACCAGCCAGTTCGCAGCAGCATCCAAGCCCCTGTGGGAATGCGCCCATGCTGGCCTTCCCACTGCTTTACGCGCTCAACTGTAAGCAGGAAATTCGGGTCCCTGGCCACATCAGCTGTTACATCTATCACGCAAGCAGGCCCAATAAATTTCCTGGGATTGATTTTGTCGACGCTGTTTTCCGGCAGGTCTTTACCACTGACCCAGTGAATCGGCGCGTCAAAGTGCGTGCCCGTGTGTTCGCCTGTCTCAAATCCATTCCAGTACCAGGCTGGTCCGCGATCGTCATAGCGAGAGAGCTCCCATATTTTGAATGCGGGCGTATTAGGCCACTGCGCCGGCAAAGGCAGTAAAGGAGTTTCCGCACTGAGCGGTTGCGTGAGATCAACAATTCGTAGCGCTCCACTATTGAGCTGGGAAATAAGATCGATGAGGACATTGGGCATGAGGTTTTTCTTTCTATCGTGTCTTTGGAAAGTATTTGACGCCTTTTTCTGAAATCCCGACCCTGAGCGAAAGCGAACGGGGAGGGATCCCTATTTGCAATAGCATCACTTAAGGCAATACAGGTTCAAATGGATTGCGCTTCGCCTATAGATTCTTCTTGCTATAGGGTTCCCTCGCTATGCTCGGGATTTCAAAAAAAAATACAATCAGCTCTTCAGCTTCTCTATGTATCGCTTGAACTGAAATCTGTTCTCCAACAATGACAGTTCAGTTACATATCCCTTGGGCCCCACTGCTTCCACCTTAGCCACAATGGAAGTGAGGTCGTTTGTGCGCAGCGCGTCATCAAATGCCTGCGTGAAATCTTCCATGGTATGTACAGTTTTGGTGCGTGCAATGCCTGAAGCCCGCGCTACGCCTTCCAGATTGCTACCCGTAGAAGTCGCTGTTGGGAATCCCCCGACCGAGAGTAGGCTTTCATTATCGAAAACAACATGCACCAGATTCTTGGGCCGATATCGGGCCAGCGTAGTATATCCGCCAAGGTTCATCAGAATGGAGCCATCACCATCAAAGACCACAACTTTTTGCTGCGGCAGGCAAAGCGCCAGACCAAGCCCCGTGGAAGATCCCAGCCCCATGGCGTGCTGCAGGTAGAAAAAGTTCGGCTTGTGTCCCAGAGACTGTAGCTCACACGCAACCGCGCCCATAATGGTCACCACCAGGCAGTCGTCAAGTTTGCCATAGATGGCACGCAAGCATTCCAGTCGTTGCATCATGCAGGTTCCTCCCACATGAGTTCGCGCGTGAGCAGCAGCGCTGCCGGATGCAGGCTGGCATAAGCCCAGGTCTGGGCTTCAGCAATGCGCTTCTCAACTTTTGCGGGATCGTCAAGAAAGGAATACGGAATGCCGAGCGCGCGTAATAGCGGCTCAGTCACGCCGCCACCCTGTGTCTGCCAGGGATCACGCTCACCAAAGTGGCCGCGATAGCTAATGAGCATGAGCAACGGTATACGGTAGAGCTGGGCCAGGGAAACAATCCCATTTACGCTGGCAAGAAAACCGTGGTTCTGCATCAGCATGGCAGACTTTACGCCCGCAAAATGCGCGCCCGCCGAGATACCGACACCCTCTTCCTCTTTGGCAAGCCGCACCAGGATCATCTTCGGATCTTCTTCCGCCATGCGGATCAGGTGCACCAGCCATGTTTCAGGCAGAGCGGATACCAGGCCAATGTCGCACTTCTTCAGCGCCTGGTAGATAACTCCGGAATTAGTGGTTGAAACTGGCATCAGGAAGAAAGTAGCTTACAGGAAGTTATAGCATTCGCAAAGAACCAAGCGGTACACAGCCATGAAAACCCCATAAACAATGATCCGCAAACAATCCACAGCAATTTAAAGTTAGTTTCTGGCCTCTGTCTGCTGCAATATAACGCCAAAACTGCGTCCGGCCACAGCAAAGCCCTGCTGGACGCGGCCTGTGACCGAGATCTCATTCCCATTGCCCGGTATACCGAAATTCTGGCTGTAAACCCACATGCGGCCTGTCCCATCATCTATCTGAAAAATCCCATTGCCCAGCGCACTAAACGCCTCTGAAACAGTTCCATGAATACTCACATCTTGATTGGCGTAACGGCGGGGATCTTTATTGATATCGGCAATGCTGGCGTGCGTGGGGCAGCCCACAATCACCAGCAACGCCGCCATGACCGTGAGTGTAAGGATGATCCTGCTGAATTTTCTGAGCACAAACTCCTCCAAACTCTGACCAAGGATAGCAGATCAGTACGCTGAAAATCTGACGCTTGTGCCATTCGGCCAGGGCAATGTGCCATTCATTTGCTGAGAGCTCTTGGCAGATCGCATCGCCTATAATCTCCTCAGCGATTCTGCATTACGACCAAGCATGAAAGCGGACGATTCGATGGTCAATGAAATCAATATTTGGGCAAAGCCCAGTGAAACCATCGCAATCGGGCCCAGAGAGGTCCACGTCTGGCGCATTGGATTGAGTCAACCCGGCGGGGTCATACAACGCTACCGGAAACTCCTGGCAGCGGATGAAATTGAACGAGCTGACCGGTTTTATTTCGACAGAGATCGAAACCGCTTTACCGTTGCTCGCGGCGTCCTGCGGCAACTGCTTGGCACTTACTTGAATCTCGACCCGCGTGAGATCGGCTTTGTCTATGGCCCACAGGGTAAGCCTGATCTGGCTGAGCCGCAGAACTCTTCTGGAATTCGTTTCAATCTTTCGCACTCTGGGGAAATTGCCTTGCTGGCCGTGTCGCTCTACCGTGACCTTGGAGTGGACGTAGAACAGGTCCGTGCGGATTTTGCCACGGGTGAAATCGCTACGCGTTTCTTTTCGCCGGAAGAATGCTTAAAGCTGGAAGCGGTTCCCGTGCACCAGAGCGCTGACACATTTTTCAATTGCTGGACACGCAAGGAAGCATATATCAAGGCCCGCGGTGGAGGGCTTTCTATTCCTCTCGATAGCTTTGAAGTCACCCTCGCCCCCGATGAAGAGGCGGCGCTCTTGCAGGTTAAGACCGGTGATGATAACTTTTCGCGCTGGCATTTCCATGCGCTTCATCCCGGACCGGGTTACAAAGCCGCGCTCGCAGTTGAAGGCAGGGACTATGAGATTCGACTGCTGGAGTGGACCCCTCCTGCAACCAGCTAATATCCAAGCTGCGGCAGGTGCAACTTTTTAAGGACCTTGTGAATTTCCGGGCGAAACTCGTCCGCCAGATTGCTGGTTGCAAAGCCGCTCAAAGCAAGCGCGCTGCGGGTCAATGCATGAGAAGTATTGGCATAAGGATCAGGCAAATATCCGTTACCTACAAATCCTCCGGAGAATGCGCCAGAGATGTTCGCCAGTGCCAGCCGTGGATTGCCATTGTCACCGCGGTCAATCACGGCATATCTGGCTGCGTTGAGGCAACGCGCGAAGAAATTCTTGCTGCGTGAGCGGAAATAACGCGGGTCTTCATGCGTAAGAGCCGCAACGGTAAATTTGCCTCCCTGCACCGCCACCCAGCTAGCCATAAAGTCGCCATAGTTGCGGGCAAAAGCAGGAAGTCCCTGGCGCCATTCCGGCGGATAGGCTTTGGGCGGATTCGCCATCGTTAATCCATCGTAAAACGCAGCCACCGGATAAATTCCAGGGCGAAATGATTCGACCGCGAAGTACTTGAACTTGCCTTTTACATTGAGAGGCACCGAAGACGCAGGATCTCCAACCGTACTGCTCCGGGTGGCTCCCGAAGCGGAGGGCTTTGCTGTATCTGTTGCCGGCGCCGGAGTTGGTTGAGATGCGGGCGCAGGATTTTGCTCTTGAAGCACCTGCAATGTCTGCCCTGGCGACCTCTGTACTAAACACGCTACAAACAATAGTGAAAATGCCGCAGCCTGCAATCTCTTTTTCATTTCACTACCATGGTATATCAACCATGCTGGACCACGTTGGCTCTGGCTTGCCTTTCCTCCAGCAGCCACGCTTTTACTGAGTTGGTAACTTTGCCGCCTTCTATGGTTCCCCGAATTGCGTCCAGGGCGAGGATGCGAACGCTTTGCTCTTCACCGTAGAATCCCGCCCAATAAGGGATATGGAACTCGGACTCAATCAGTTCTATGGAAATTTCTGGCTTTGCCAGCCTGAAGAACCCCTTAGAAAACAATAGTCTCCGGAATTTCGCCAAAGCAGAAGCATGAGTTTCAGCCTGAGATAATTGGGCCGGAAGACAGTTGCGTGTCTCAATGTGCACGCAACGGTCCTGCATAGGCGATTCGGCGAATTCGAATGGGTCGAGATTGCCGGAGAGCGCATCCACGGCCAGGAGGCGTTGGGTGCGCACGTGACGATCATCCAGTTTGACCTTATATAAATGATAAGGAATATAAATGTCGGCAATACCCAGAAGTCTGCCGGTCATCCATCGGCGTAAAACCCCTGAAGCACCTGCAGATGAGAGCCTGCGCCACGCCAGTTCATGCGTCACAACGGATTGAAGGCTCCGAATCTGCATTGGGTTAACGGAAGTAAATCCATAAACCAATCACTGTAAAGGCCAGTAATAGGCTGAAAACCAAGTTCCAGCGGCGTTCAGCGGCTGTCTCTCTTGGCCGATCAGCCACAGGTTGTCCTACCGTGGCGGCGGATTGAACATCAAGCTTCCGGCTCACAGTCGCAAACGTAAGCCCTTCCAACTGGCTGCGCTCCGGCGCTTTCGTCGCCAGACTCACTGCAATCAAGACCGCGGAACAGACCACAAACATAAAGATGGCATAATGCAGAAAGTTGATGTTCACCAGCCAAGCTGCAATTCCAGAGGTGAAATAGTGCCCTCCAACACTGCGTTCTTTCAACTCCATGCAGAACCGTAACGCTCCCAACCCAAATCCGGTGAGGAGTGATGAAAGCGCCCCAGTGCCATTCAACCGGGGCCAGAGAATCCCAAAGATAAAGCACGCTGCGATGGGTGGACTGATGTAAGCCTGAACGCTTTGCAGATAGATATAAAGCTGGCTGCTGATGAGATGAATAAATGGCACCCAAAGCAGTCCCAGGACAACCATCACTCCAGTGGCAGCCTGGCCAAAGGTGACGAGATTTTTCTCCGTGGCATTTGGCCGGAATTTTTTATAGAAATCCAGCGTAACCAGCGTGGAAGCCGAGTTGAAAACAGAGCTCATCGCACCCATCAGCGCCGCGAGCAATGCGGCAATCATCAGCCCCACCAGCCCGCTCGGCAGCAGATTCACAATCATGGTGGGAAAAGCGATATCACCATTCAAGACCTGCCCGTCCGAGCCAAACTGGAAAAGTTCGCGATACAACGCCACGGCAATCAGGCCGGGCAGAACAAGAATGAATACCGGTAAAATTTTCAGGAAACCTGCAAAGATGGTGGCGGCCTTGGCATTGCCCTCACTGCGGGCAGAAAGAACGCGCTGCACCATGACCTGATCGGTACACCAATACCATATGCCCAGAATAGGAGCGCCAAAAAAGATTCCAGTCCAGGGAAAGGCGCTGTCACTGGCAGGCTTGATCATGTGGAAGTAGCTTGCCGGTAAAGCTGCGCGTAAAGCACCAAAGCCACCAACCTGATGCAGGCCCAGGCCGGTAAGAATCACCGCCCCTGCAACCAAAATCAATGTCTGAACCAGGTCCGTATAGATCACAGCCGCAAGGCCGCCGGCAATGGTATAAATGCCGGTCGCAATCACCAGAATAATCGCTGAGGTCATTGGACTCCAGCCCACCACGCGCTCCAACACCACTGCTGCCGCATACAAGTGAACTGAGATTTTAGTGAAAATATAAGCAAGCACGGAAATGCTGGCCAGATAAGTTGCACAAGAGCGATTAAAACGCCGCTCCAGAAATTCCGGCATGGTAAAGACATTGGACCGCAGATAAAACGGCACAAACACCCAACCCAGGATCAGCAACATAAAGCAGGCCAGCCATTCAAAGTGGCCAACGGCCAGCCCCGATGAAGCGCCGGAGCCCGCTAATCCAATGAAATGTTCGGTTGAAATATTTGAAACAAATAAAGAAGCGCCAATGGCGAACCAGCCCACGTTGCGGCTGGCCAGAAAATAATCTGTTGAGGTGCGTTCTTTGCGTGAGAAATAGAAACCGATGGCAAAAATCACGCAAAAGTAGAGACCTATAATGACCAGATCTACGGTGGAAAGAATCTTATGCGTCACATGCACTGCGGGCATCCATGCTCCAGAAACGCGAAAATGGGAATCAACTCAATCGTCTTATCAGTGTCCGCCTGCCGCTTGCGCGTGAGTCTTAGCTGCCTGCTGTTCATTCACAATTTCCATTGACCAGATTGCTCCTGGGCGCATATACATGCCGGCACGATAGTGTCCGTCCAATCCCCAGGCTTCCGGCGTGCGGAACCAATAGCCGAATCGCTCATACACGCCGTTATAGATGCCCTTGGCCGTTGCGTAGCCTTCCTGCGTCAAGCCTTCGGCCATCATCTCAGATGCTACGGCGAATGTGGTTCCGGTCCAGACTTCCTGCACCTGTTCGTTGATGGTGAGTGGCGTGCCGTCGGCGGACATTCCGTTCAACGCACCTAATTCCCCATTGGCATATTTTTTTACATCGAAATCAAAGACCTTATGCATGGCTGATTTCCGCATTTGCGGTGGCACAAGATCGCCCAACCCTGTGAGGTTGGCATACCACTGGCCGGCAAGCTGGTCCGCCATAATATTGGTGCGATATTCGCTGTTCTGGTCGTAGTTAAAGTATTCGCCATTCCAGAGGTTCTTGATGTAGCTGGCCTGTGCCCGCTGGAACAGGGATTTATATTCGTCCGCGGTCTTTGTGTCGCCGATGGCCCGCGCAATTTCTTCTGTGGCGCGCAACGCAGCCAGATAAAGGCCACCGCTGTAAGCGCTTGCGCCGCGCGTGATCCATACGTCATACGTCTGATCAGGAAAGCCGCCATTTTCGATAAGACCATCACCATCCTTATCGAATTGGCGCATGTAGGTCATGGCCTGCTTCACGCTGGCATAAGAGTCCTGAAGAAATTTCTTGTCTTGCTTTCCCGTGAGCGCATAGTCACGCCATACCAGCAGAACAAATTTGGTGTTCAAGTCTTTCCAATGTGTTGAGTCCTGCCACTGGTACTGGTTGGCCGCGATAAAAGGATCTTCCACCGGATTCCCCAGATCATGGGGCAGCGCGCCCGGAACTTTGCGCTGCATCAGTTCCATCTGATGTTCAAAGACCAGCTTCCATTCCCACAGATACTTCTCCTTATTTTCTTCAGGGACGGTGGCGGCAAACTCGCGCATTTCCAGCTTTTCAATTTCGGGCCAGAACTTTACCAGCGGCATGGAGCCATAAAAACGGACGTCAAGCGTTCCGTAGAAGGCGTAGTCAAAGCATTCGAGCGCAGAGAATGAGCTGTCCGCAATGCCCATTTTAGGATTGCTGACAACAGCCGGATTCGGGCCGCGATCAGTATTTGCGCCTTTCAATTCATGCGCCCATACCGTGCCGCCGTCGGCCAGAATGTACATCTCGTTGAAGAGCATGCCGCGATACCACAGCGGCTTGGATTCATCGTTGATATATTTGGCCTGCCAGTCATCAATCTGCCGGCTCCAGTTCTGGCCTTCACTAAGCCCGGCGGCGGCAATCTCCCATGCGTGTGTTCCGCTGGTGCCAAAGAAATCCGTATAGCGCCGCTGCCATTTACGGCCTGCGCCGAATTGAACAAGTGGCATGTCCCATGAGAGCACCATCGGAATCGTCTTTTTCTCTCCCGGATGCAGCGTGAACTTTACCGCTATAGCACCAGCCAGTTGCTCGCCACTGCTAGCGAATTTCTGGTCCAGATTAGGGAGAGATCCTGTGGTGGAAAACGGTTTCCATACTTCGCTGCCGTCGCCCTGCGGCAGGAAAGCGTTGATGTAACTAACTTCCACGCCGGGAGATTCCATGGCAGCAATCGCGAATTGTCCGTCCCACTCTTCCTGCACAGCTTTCTCGGACCGAACCCGATCAAAGACAATGCCCTTCATCGTGCCATTCTGCATGGTCTGGCTGCGAAAATGATTGGTATTTTGCGCATTGATAATGTTAGCGAAGGTGGGGCCGTTGTCGCGGAACCAGCCAACCATGTTGGTCCAGGAAAACATGATTGAGACCGTTTGTGTCTGCTGCGTGTCATTACTGGCATACCAGTTATAAACCGCAACCGGGTAACTGGATTCCTTGTAGTTATCAGGGAGAATCGGCGAAAACTGCTCGAGCACAAGATGAACCGGGAGTTCAGGAGCACGGTAATCGAACCAGGCTTTAGGATACAAAGCCGCATAGTCGCCTGCACCCACAGGATAATTCCAGTTCCACGATGCAAGGCTCTCAGCGTTGGGCTTGCCAGCACAGAGAACTTCAGCCACGCCTTTCGCCGCTCCCTCAGGCTTCATGAATACGCTGAATTGGTTGGCGGGCACGCTTTGGTACTTGTGGATTCCCGCCTTAAGATGCCACCGGACAAAGTCTCCGCGGTAACTGCGCGAAAGCGTTCCTGCGCCAAAGCCGCCGACGGGCGCGCCCTGCCAGTAACCGTCATCAATCATGTTTTTGATTTCAGGCTTTTTGCCCAGCGCCGTTGGCAGCGGCTGGCCCAGCGGACGACGCCAGGCAGCCTTGGGGATAACGTCTGAAGCTTGACTGCTGAGAGCAAATGCAATGGTCAAAAAAAACAGGCAACCGAGTCTTACTCTGGTCCTGGCCATAGAGTCCCTTCAGTGGAGCACCGAGCGCTTCACAATGGAAGTTTTTTCAAGTCGAGACTACCGGCAAATGGCAGAGGAGTCATTTGCCGGTAATTCTCCAGGTGCAATGGCACTGCATCCGAACTTCTGCGTTTAGAACAAAAGTTTCAGCGCCAACTGAACTGCTCGAGGCGTGTAATTTGGACTGGTCCGCACGATCTGTCCAAACGCCGGGCTGGGTGTTGCTCCCACCTGCGGGACCAGGTTAGTGGTGGAATCTGAGTTCTGGTTATTCGCCACAAAGTAATTCGGAGTATTGGTCAAATTGTAGAACTCTGCGCGGAACTGCATCTTGAGGCTCTCCTTCAAAGGAACATCCTTGAACAGAGAGAAATCAAAATGACGGAAGTGCGGTCCAAAAAGACCATTGCGCGGAGCATTGCCAATTTCGCCCGGCGCCGGGATAACAAAGGCATTGCGATTAAACCATTCTGAAACGCTGGGGTTAGAGACAGTTGCTGGTGCGATCTGGTTAGGACGGTCCGGTCCCGCCGCTGCAATAGCGCCAGGGAAAACGTTCTGGCTCTGGCCAGTGAAATTGTCAGTAATAGTAAAGGGACTGCCTGAGTTCCAGACCAGAATGGCGTTGGTCTGCCATCCACCAAACAGCAGCTTGCGGCCGCCATTGAAGTTTTTACCGAACGGCAATTCGTAGGTGGAATAGGCGACAAAGCGATGACGGAGATCAAGATCGCTATTGCCCGTTTCCAGCGCTTGCACGTTAAACGGATTCGCGTTGCCCCAACCCTCCTGACCTTCAAAGCTCAGGGTCGTTGTGTCGTCAATGGAGTGCGACCAGGTGTAATTGGATCCAATCGTGATTCCCTTGCTATACCGGCGCTGGAAGGACACCTGTAAAGCATGGTAGGTCGAGGAGCCCTGGCTAATGTAGTCCGCGATGCCAGCAAAATTGGGGAATGGCCTGTCTGTTGCTTTGAAATTCTGGATTTGAGCAGGCGTAAGCCCAGTCGGATTCGGGACGTTAACGTTGTTCAGCGTCATCGGCAAATGATGGCCTACGTCGCCGACATAACCGACCGTCAGCACGTTCTGACCAAACTGTTTTTCAAACATCAGGTTGAATTGATCCACCGATCCAGACTTCAGATCTAGCTGCACCGCTGAATAACCCAGACCTGGCGCATTCGGATTCGGCGCTACCGGAACCGGAATGCCGGCTGCAAGCGTGGTTGGCGCTCCAGGGAAGAGAGTTTGATCAGCGCAACTGGCCTGTACTTGAGATTGGAAGATGTGACCAGGAGGAGGAGGTTGGGTAGGGTCAACTGGATTTGGCACTGCTACTGCTTGTTCCAGTTGCACAGCCAAAGGAGATCCGCAATTTGGACCAAAGTTTGAAGTGAATGGCGGGTTTTTAAGCGCTGCGTTGGATGTGTAATTTCCGGGGAAATAAGTAAGACCGAAACCGCCGCGCAGCACCATGCCATGGCCTAACGAAGCAGCAAAGCCGAGACGTGGACTGAAGTTGGAGTAGTCAGTCTTGATGCCAGCTGTATCGGAAACGCCATTCACACCGGCCACCAGAACCTGCCCCGTCGTGGTATCAAAGTTTGAGATGTGGTTGTGGACTTCAGTAAATGGCGTGTACACGTCATAACGGAAGCCGTAATTCACCGTCAACCAAGGCTTCACTTTCCAGTTGTCCTGAGCAAAAAAGCCGGGTTCCCACATACGATAATCAGGAGCAAAAAGACTGGCGCTGCGAGCTACGCCTGTAAATGCTCCAACCAGGAAACTTGCCAGATCGGCTGCGGTATTTCCGCTGTCTTCCGGCAAACCGAAATTATAGCGGCCGTTCGCGTTGTCACTCTGCACTTCGCGGGCTTGTCTTCTGACCAGTGCTGCTCCGGCTTTGATCGTATGCTGGCCAAAGTTGTAGGTAACCGCTCCGCTGTATTGAAAGGTATTATTCAGGTCTTCCAGCGGGATGAACCGGCTATCTCCCAGCGCCTGAATGCTCGGTAACAGAATGAGTGGAAGTCCAGTGGCTGAAGGGCCGAAATTGATGTTGCTGGGGAACCCAAAGATAGACGCCGGATTTCTGCCAGCGTTGCTTGAGTCAGAAGAATTGTCAATGCGCGTATATGCGGCTTTCAGTTCCAATAGAAGCGCAGGGCTGAAAATGTGCGTGTAATTGAGTTGGAAGTTATGAGCGACGTCCTTGGCTGGCCCGGAAAATCCAAACGCGCCGCTTCCAGGACTGACCAGGGTCCCGCCTACATTAACTGCCGGCAAGTTATCCGGAAGATTGGTGGTCACGTTGTTGAGGGTGTAACGACCGTACAAAAGATTGGAGTCGTTAAAATGATGGTCAATGCGGACATCCACCGTAGTGCTGAACTGTGTTCTGTTGGGATCAAAAACAAAGTTGTTCGCGGTAGCGCCCGGCGCGCCAGTGTTGGGCGCGGGAAACAGACTGAACAGCTTTGCGGCAATAGGATCAACCGCTAATGCTGCAGTCGCAGGATTTGCAGCAACAATAGCCGCGGGGCCTGCCTGCTGCTGAGCCAGTGTCGGTACTGAATTGAAGATCGGATTCTGTACTCCCGCCACTTGCCGGAATTCTTCAAATGCACCGAAGAAAAATGTCTTGTCCTTGAAAATTGGGCCGCCAAAGCTGCCGCCAAAATCATTCTGGCGCAGTTCCGACTGCGGGCTAATGGGAGTGGTCGCATTCGGAGTCGGGTCAAAGGGATTTCTGGCATTCATTGCATTGTTCTGGAAAAACTCAAACAACGAACCGTGAAAATGATTTGTGCCCTGCTTGGTGATGATGTTTACCACCGCTCCCGGCGTGCGCCCGCCATCGGGCAAATAATTGTCGGTCAGCACTGAAACTTCCTGGATGGCATCAATCGATGGCTTAACCCCAATCGTACCGATGATGCGCTCATTGTTGTCCGTTCCATCAATCAGCTCGTTATTGAGAATGTCATCATGGCCGTGCACTGAAAAAGAGCTGGTCTGGCGGCGATCATCAGGGCGCTGGCCGCTGCTCAATCCACTAATGCTGGCAGCTTCATTGGCGCCCGGCACCAGTTGTACCAGGCTGATCAAGTTGCGCGAGCTGAGAGGTAAATCTTCTACATCACGCTGCGTTACGGTGCCGCCGACCGTGGAACTGTCTGTTTGCAGGAGCGGAGTTGTTGCCTGCACCTCCACCGTCTCACCGGAAGCTCCAACCTGCATCTGGGCGTCTACACGGGCGCGATCACCGGCAGAAATGGTTACGGTACCAACAAAGGCCTTAAACCCGGTCGCTTCTACCCGGACCGAATAGCGTCCCGGCTTAAGAAGAGTGAACACATATTCGCCCTGAGCGTTCGACTGCCCTGTCCGCTGCTCATTTGTGCCTGTATTGGTGATCACCACCTTGGTATTCGGCACCACGGCTCCGCTGCTATCAGTCACCGTGCCGACCACATCAGCAGTTGTAACCTGCGCAATGGCCGAAACGCTGGCGAGCAAACATACAAACACAATGACGGCTGGCGCGAGCAAATACCGCCGGAATCCACTCAACTCTGGAATATGCACATCCTTGCTTCTCATGGATCGCTCCTCTTCTCTGAATTCGTTCTTGCCCAAGGTTTCCTGTTTGCACACAGCATTCTCTAAATACAAGGCATCGCAGCCGCCGTACGCTTGCGATTGTTTTCGCCAAACTTTGATCTTTCAGCCGTCCCAAAAGCGGATTACTTCACTCCAAACCGGCTCGACCTTTTATTTACCAAATCGTTTTGGTAAACATCGGCATGACATTTGGCCACCGAGGGTATGTTGTTGTCAAGAGCGGAGATTAAAAAAAATGCATTCAGAGCTGGGAGAGAGTAGCGGCAATGGCTGTAAATTCTGGCGAAATCCAATAATTAAAATAAATGATATGAATAATAGAAACCTTAGATTTTTACCGAGAAGTGCGCGCAGGATTGAGTGATGTGAAACGCAGAACAATGTTCCAAATTGGGAAAAAGGAATGAGTTAACTGAAAAGATTCAGCTAATCCTGACTAGGGTTATTTTGCAGTGCACTGACCGGTTGATTCGCGAACTACAAGTTCTGGTTCCACCAAAATTTCCGCCAGGGCTTTCTTATGGTTCAGCCGATCAAGAAGGGTCTTTGCGGCGATTTGCGCCATTTTCTGCCAGGGCTGCCGAATTGTTGTGAGACTCGGGTTCTGAAAGGCCGCACTATTGACGTCGTCGAAACCCACCACTGAAACATCTTGCGGCACGCGAAAACCAGCATCTCGCAGTGAGCGTACTGCGCCAATGGCGGAAAAATCGTTATAGGCAACAAGGGCCGTGAAGTGTTTTTTCTTCTTTAGAAACCGCTGCACAACTGGATAACCAACTTCAGGAGAAAATCCCGGCATGGTTAGTTCAAGTGTCAAATCCGCTGACACCTCAATCCCCGAGCGCGCTGCGGCCTGCTGGATGGCCCTCCAGCGTTCCGCCGAATCTGAGCTGAACGACTGCCCTTTCATAAACGCAATTTTTTTGTGTCCCAGCTTGACCAGATGTTCCAAAACCAATCTGGCAGCAAGGTCATGGTCCAGAACCACATTGGTGAGTCCTGCCAGCCGGGTATGGCCGGAAATGGCAACCGCCGGCAGTGGAAGTGGTTTTTTGAGCGCAGTATCAATCACGATGAACCCCTCCACTGCGCGCTCCATCAGTATCCTGGGATATTCTTCCAGCAGGTCTGGCCTGAGACCGTGCGTAGCTACAAAGTAGAAATAGCCGTGACCGATTAGATATTCCCCAATTGCGTTCAGCAGGAGAGCGCCGTACCCTTCGCTTATTTCCGGAGCAAGAATTCCAATGGTAAAGCTACGCTTGTTTTTGAGGGTACGGGCCGTGTGATTCGGACGATAGTTCAGCTTTTTGGCGGCGGCAAAAATACGGTCCTGCGTTTTCTGGGGAATTTCACTCGCCCTGGGAACGCCATTCAAGACAACGGAAACCGTTCCCGGACTCAAGTTCAGGTAATCGGCCAGACGCTTTAGGCTCACAATGGAAACAGGTGTGGGTTTGCCTACCTGTCTGGGCATCTTAAAGTATTCTCCTCAGCATTGGACCGCAGGATGGAAACTCGGGACTGATATGCACTTAAGTAGCAACATCTTATCGCGGGCTGCTTAAATCCGTCTAGCTGAGGCTTGCGGTGGTTCTTTTCCTTGCAGCCTCTCAGCCGGTGAATGCGCTCGTCAAAAATAGAATGCCGCAGCCGAAAATTTCAAACCCTCATGCCCCGTCAGCCGGACAACCGAATCCAAATTCAGCCATTTTAGCTTCATCCATTTCCATTTTCCAAAATCATAAATCTTTTCTGTGCGGCCCAACAGGCCTTGACAGTTGTCTCCAGGAAGCAGAATATTTGCCTACCAAAACGATTTGGTAAAGAGTTTTGGAGTATTTGAGTTTTGAATAGATTTCTTTGATTGAAGCGGTCTGGCACTCACTACCTGCATGAAACCGGTTGAGCCAAGGGCCATCGATTTCATCCGACGCAGCCTATTTTTTCTCCTCCACGCAAAATGCCGAATGCATTCTGCGGATTGGTCATTGCTCATGATTTTCCAGCAGAAGATCGACGGGGCTTTGTTAGCGTTAAGTCGTAAACGTTTACGCTTTTCGCGCATTCTCAAGCTGTCTTGTCCATCTTGCAGCGGATTCATCCACCCAACAGAAAATCGCACACACAAGACCGCTCCTCAGTTTCCTCCTGCACATTCAGAAGATCTCTTGCCAGCCGCTGTGGGAATGAAACAGAAGACAACAAAGAGGACTAACAATGTTTCACCAACGACCTATTGCATCGTGACATTCACCGTGCCTATACAGTTGGAGATTCCAGCCTTTACCAACCCAGCCATTTCCAGGTATTACCCGCTGCCGTCAAAAAAGCTTTCAAGACAGCAACCGAGTATTGAGCCGCTCCGCAGTCAGGAGCGATGGATAGACGGATGTAACAGGTAACTAACAACAGGTCCCGAATCATGCCGATTCGAAAGATTGGAGATAGCCCATGCAAGTTCGACCATTTACAAAACTCTTGTTCCAAACCATCCTGGTTCTTTCTGTGGCAGTTAGTGCCTTTGCCCAGACCCATGTCGCAAATCCTTTTGTCGGTGCAACGCAATATGTTAATCCCGATTACACCAAAGAAGTCCAGGCGTTGATCGCAACAACTACTGACGCAACGCTCAAAGCACAGATGAATACAGTAACAACTTATTCAACCGGCATATGGATGGACCGTATTGCCGCGATTGCCGGCAGCTCATCCACCGGAGGCCGCCTGGGCTTGCAGGAACAACTGGATAACGCCGTGCTTGTACAGCAGGCAGCAGGCAAGCCCGTTGTCATTCCCATTGTGATCTATGATCTGCCTGACCGCGACTGCGCCGCACGTGCCTCAAATGGCGAACTTAGCATTGCCGCCAATCCGCCAACGCAGCCATTGGACGGCCTGACCACGTACGAAACGCAGTACATCGACGTGATTGCCGGAATATTGAAAAATCCAAAATACGTCAACCTTCGTTTTGCTTTAGTGATTGAACCGGATTCCCTTCCGAACCTCGTCACCAATACCGGCGCAAGCTTCACCATTGCAAATTGCCAGTTGGCGCAATCCTCTGGCGTTTATGTGGCAGGCGTTCAGCACGCGATTAATGCATTTCATCCTATTCCGAACGCTTATCTCTATCTTGATATTGGGCACTCCGCATGGCTGGGCTGGCCCAACAACGCAAGCGCCGCTGTAACGCTTTTCACTACAGTCGTCTCCGGTGCAACAGCGGGTCTAAGCTCCATTGATGGCTTTATTGATGACACCGCAAATTACACGCCAACAAAAGAGCCGTTCATCAGTGCTACCCAGACAATCGGCGGAACGCAGGTAATCTCAGCGAACTTCTACTCCTTTAACGCTACGGTGGATGAAGCCGGCTACGCGACAGAGCTGCAAGGCCTATTCCGCGCCAATAGCTGGCCGGTGAGCAGCACGAATTTCATCACCGACACTTCCCGCAATGGCTGGGGCGGTCCAAACCGGCCCGCAGCGGCAAGCACCAGTACTGATGTAAATACATTTGTAGATGCCAGCAGAATTGATCGCCGCGACCATCGCGGCCAGTGGTGCAATCAGAGCGGTGCCGGACTTGGCGTTCCTCCGTTGGCTGCGCCTCCTGATTTTCCACAGTTCCAGGCTTATGTCTGGATCAAGCCTCCGGGAGAATCTGATGGAACCTATCCCGGAAGCGCCAATCAAGACGGTGCAGCCCATGCCGATCCTAACTGCGATCCGGCGCAGACGAATCCTCTGGCTGGAAATACCTTGACGGGATCAATTGCAAACTCGCCGCCAGCAGGCAATTTCTTTACAGCTGAGTTCATCCAGAATATCCAGAATTCATTCCCTGTGGTCCCAGCAAGCACCACGCCTGATTTTTCAATTTCAGCAAGCGGCACCAGCGTGATGCAGGCAACCACGGCCACCACTAGCGTGACGGTTCTTCCAGTAAATAATTTTGGCGGAACTGTTGCTTTGAGCGTGAGTGGATTGCCGGCGGGCGTGACCGCATCCTTCAGTCCGGCTTCAGTCACAGGGGCGGCGATCAGCACTCTTATTTTCACGGCCTCCGCAACTGCCACGGTTGGCGCTGCGACCGTAAATATTACTGGAACCAGCGGGACACTCACCCACAGCTTCGCCGTAAATCTTACGGTCGTAGGACGGCCTGACTTCACCATCACCGCAGCACCGCCCGCAGCCGTTACCATCACTCCGGGCTCAAATCCAACAGCGTCCATTAGCGTGGCTTCGTTGTTTGGTTTTACAGGCGCTGTTTCCATCACTGCTACCGGTCTGCCAGCAGGAGTATCTGCCAATTTCAGTCCTTCTTCAGTGAATGGCAGCGGCACCATCATCGCAAACTTTAATGCTCAGTCCACCACTCCGGCTGGAACAACCAATATCTCGATTGTGGGAACCAGCGGAACTTTAACGCATAGCGCAACAATCACTCTTACCGTTACGGGAACTGCGACGCCCGATTTCTCACTGTCTGCAACCAATGCAAGTGTGGCCCAGGGCGGAACAGCGACGAGCGCAGTCACTATCACGCGGCTCAGCGGATTCGCAGGCGCTGTGGCGCTTACTGCCAGTGGTTTACCGGCCGGCGTAACCGCCAGCTTCAATCCTGCTTCTACAACAAGTGCGAGCACTCTGACCTTTACTGCTTCAAGCACCGCTACTCTCGGTGCAGCAACAGTAACTGTCACTGGGGTAAGCGGAACGCTCACACATACTGCGAGCATCAGTTTGACTGTTACGGCGGTCCAAACCCCCAACTTCACTTTGTCAGCCAGTCCTGCAAGTGTTTCGGTTGCACAGGTAGGAACCGGCTCCAGCGTTCTCACTGTCACACCTTCAGGCGGATTCACCGGCTCTGCGGCACTCAGCACCAGCGGATTGCCTGCTGGAGTTACGGCTGCTTTCAGTCCTGCTTCTACAACGGGAACAAGCACTCTGACTTTCACTGCTTCAAGCACTGCAACTCTGGGTGCGGCAACAGTAACGGTCACTGCTGTAAGCGGAACGCTCACACATACCGCTACGATCAGCTTGACTGTTACGACCGTTCAGACTCCTAACTTCACTTTGTCGGCGACCAGTGCTGCTGTAACTCGAGGATCAACGGGAACCAGCACTATCACAGTTACGCCTTCCGGCGGATTCACCGGATCTGTTGCACTGAGTGCCAGCGGATTGCCCACTGGAGTGACGGCTGCTTTCAGTCCGGCTTCAACCACAAGCACCAGCACTCTAACATTCACCGCTTCAAGTACCGCTACACTTGGTGCGGCAACCATCACCGTCACTGGTGTAAGTGGAACGCTTACACATACGGCAACACTTACCCTCACGGTAAATGCTGCTGTCACAGGAACGGGCGGCGTGACTGCCACACCGGTCATCAATTCGAATGGCCCATTCTTTGATGATGAAGGCGTGAAAATCAGCAATACAGCGCCACTCACTGCATTGTCCCTCACTATTAACGTGCAGAATACCGGCGGAATCACCTTCAACGGGCAGTTCAACACGGTGGGCGCGTCCATTACGCAGAGCCACACCAGCACCGCTACAACCATTACCTACCAATTCAATTTAACAGCGGGACAAACTCTGACGGCGGGAACGGGTTTCCTCTTTGACGCTCAAATGGGTGGAACCGGAACAGCCCACCCAACGACCGGAGACACATTCACTGTGACCTATACAACGGGCGGACAAACCTTCACGCAGAGCGGACACTTCTAAACAACGCCGGCTGCTGCTGGCTACATTGCTGGCAGCAGCCGGATTTTTATTTAGAAGCGACACGACGCTATCAGAAAAATAGAAAGGGGCTTAGCAATGAACAGCAAGAACACGGATTCAAAAAAGCAAACGTTATCCCGCATGCTTGCGCTTTTAGTTGTTATGGGCGGCTTGCTTTTGGCGGCAATGCCGGCCACCGCGCAAGGCACAGGGTATTGGCATACCAGCGGCAACCAGATACTGGATAGCAATAATCAACCTGTACGCATCGCTGGTATAAATTGGTATGGATTTGAAACCACTGACCATGTAATTCACGGGCTGTGGGCAAAGGATTACAAAGCCATCCTGAATACAATCAAGAGCAACGGCTACAACACCATTCGTATTCCGCTATCCGATGAGATGGTGCAATCCAATCCGGTTCCCACAAATCTCAGCTTCAATAATGGCGCGCCGATCAACACGGATTTGCAGGGTCTGACTTCGCTGCAGATTCTGGACAAAATTATTGCCGCTGCTGGAACGATCGGCCTGCGCGTGATTCTGGACAACCATCGTTCAGAAGCGGGAAACTCGGCTGAAGCCAGCGGCCTTTGGTATACCACTGCATTTCCGGAAACCACGTGGATTAATGACTGGATCCTGCTGACGAACCGCTACCTGAATAACACAACGGTCATCGGCATGGACCTGCGTAATGAACCGCACAATGCCACCAGCGGCGGCGCGTGCTGGGGCTGCGGCACCACCACCAATGACTGGCGGCTGGCTGCGGAACGAGCTGGCAATGCCGTGCTTGCCGCAAATCCACATCTGCTTATCTTTGTGGAAGGCACAGACTGCTTTAATGGCGATTGCGATTGGTGGGGCGGAAATCTGCAGGGCGTCACTCAGTTCCCTGTTGTCTTGAATGTTCCGAACCAACTGGTTTATTCGGCCCACGATTATGGTCCAACCGTCTTTCAGCAGCCATGGTTCAACAGCACAACTACAACTGCCAGCTTGCAAGCACAATGGACCAAGGAATGGGCATTCATCCACAATAACAACATTGCTCCTCTTTGGTTGGGCGAGTTTGGCACCGGCAACACCGCGCCCGACGTGCAAAATACGGCTGCAGGATCAGAAGGACAATGGTTCAGCAATCTGGTGCAATTCATTGGCGCCAGACCCTCAATGAGCTGGACCTATTGGGCGTTGAACGGTGAAGACTCGCTTGCGTTGCTGGATAGCGCGTATGACGCCACACCCGCTCTTGCTGCAAAACAGCAGTTGCTGGCAACCATCCAATTCCCTCTCGGCGGCGGAACGGTTACGCCGGCTCCGGCCATAAGTTCCATTACGCCTGCATCAGCAGCCGCGGGAGCAACCGCCACTATTGCCGGAACTAACTTCAGCGCCACGGCCAGCGCAAATACTGTTATGTTTGGAACTGCCGCTGCTACAGTGAGCGCAGCTACTGCGACATCGATTACAGTCACTGTACCGAATATTGCAGCAGGCGCGGTGAACGTAACTGTCGCGGTTTCAGGTAAAACCAGCAATGCGGTGAGTTTCACGGTGAATGGAGTCGCCACTCCCACTCCAACGATTACATCGCTCGCTCCCGCGTCCGGCGCTCCTGCCACTTCAATCACAATCAGCGGCACTAACTTTAGTACCACCGCGAATGCCAACACAGTAAACTTTGGCGCTGCCACCGCTACTGTAACCGCTGCTACTGCAACCTCGCTGCACGTTACGGTGCCTGGTATGGCGGCTGGCGTGGTGAATGTAACGGTTTCTGTGGCGGGAAAGATCAGCAATGCAGCCAGCTTTACCGTGACTGGCGCAACGGGAACTGGCGGAGTGACTGCAACTCCTGTGGTGAATTCCAACAGCCCGTTCTTCGATGACCAGGGACTCAAGCTGGCCAATACCGCAGCGATCACCGCACTATCGATCACCATTACCGTGCAGAACACCGGAGGCATCACCTTCAACGGACAGTTCAATACCGTGGGTTCATCAATCGTCCAGGCCCACAGCAGCACGGCAACCACCATCACATACCAGTTCAATCTTGCAACTGGACAAACTTTAGGCGCCGGAACTGGCTGGTTATTTGACGCTCAGATGGGCGGCAATGGAACGGCGCATCCAACAACCGGTGACACTTTCACCGCCACTTACACAACCGGAGGCCAAACCTTCACTCAAAGCGGACACTTCTAAACTGAAGCGTTTCGATATAAAAAGAAATGACGAGGAACACTTGCCCGTAATCAGGGAGAGTCGTTTCTCGTCATCGCCCGCGGTAATAGTGCTGCGACGGGCGTCTGCCTTGTTTATGCTCAATGGAGCCCGTTGTCAGTAACTTAGCAACATCGCTTGAAGAGACAGGATTGCTGTCGTCCCGTCTCTCCAGGCACTTCCTTGTTTAAGCCCTAGCTAGGCAGGCGAACTTAAGCGAAAATGTGTCCGGTGATCTTTGACTCGGCCCACTGGCACTCTGACTCACAGTTCGCAGTTGTTAACCGCGATTGCTTCCGCGGGATTTGTACTGACTGGAGTCGTCAATACATTCCTCGGCCCGATTCTCCCGATTCTTTCAGCCCGGTGGGCGCTCTCTGACTCGCGTGCCGGATATTTCTTTGCAACGCAGTTTTTTGGCTCCATTCTCGGCGTCATCGTTAGCAGCTTCCTTCTGCCACGATATGGATTTCGCATCATCATTGGAATTTCTTATCTGCTGATGGCCGTCGGTGTAAGTGGGTTATTACTCTCCGAGTGGAGATATGCCCTGCTCGGGACGCTTGCCCTGGGACTAGGGCTTGGCTTTGTTATTCCCGCCACCAATCTCTTCGTTTCCAAAGCAAATCCGGGAAGGCGATCTTCAGCCTTGAGCATTTTGAATTTTTGCTGGGGACTCGGGGCGGTCTCTGCTCCTGTGGCTCTTTATGCCACCGTCGGCAGAAGTCACAGTTCTGTATTTTTACTGGTGCTGAGCGGACTTCTTCTTATCCTGGCTGCCACTCTGGCTTTTTCAACAGGAAGGACACCAGCACCCCAGGAAGAAAAATCTATCGACCATTCGCCAAAACAAACAGAATGGCGATTTGTTGCGATTGTGGGAGGAATGTTCTTCCTTTATGTAGCCGTTGAAGCGTCTGTGGGCGGATGGATTGCAACCCTGGCGGAGCGCCTTGCCGCCGGTACAAGCGCCCGATGGATTCTGGCGCCATCGCTTTTCTGGGGAGGACTGCTTGCTGGCCGCGGCCTCGCTCCTCTGGTGCTGATGCGGCTACGTGAACGCGCCGTGGCGCTGGCTGGGCTGGCGCTGGCTGGCGCGGCTCTGTGTGTGCTGGTGTTTTCATCTCATTGGCAGTGGATTACCGTGGCAGGACTTGTCGCCGGAGCTGGACTGGCAGCAATTTTTCCCATCACGGTTGCGTTACTTTCTCGCTTTCAGCAGATGGAAACAAAAAATGCCGGACCTATGTTTGCAATGGCTGGTCTTGGAGGAGCAATCATGCCGTGGCTCGTGGGCGCGGTCTCAACCTGGTCTGGGTCTTTGCAGGAAGGGTTCACGGTACCACTCCTCGCGACTATAGTCTTGCTTTGGCTGCATGCCATCGGCAATCAGGGAAGCCAGCCCGTTTCAGAAATTTAGGCCGGCCTTGCGATGATCAAGCGCAACTTGGCTGAAAACGTGCGGCCGACTACTTCAATTTTCCCGAATTGGCACTCCATAATTCCATTATGCATCCATCTATGTTGCTGCGCGTCGAAATTACGTTAAGAGCAGTGCTCTTCCGCAGACTCAAGCTGTTAAAATATTGCTTCCGGGTTTCTTGCCCATAGGCCAACTAGCTCGGCTGGTCGCAGTATATTTCCCAGGAGAAAAGTATCGTGTCCACTACAACTTCCATGGAATCTTTTCAATTCCAGGCAGAGACTACACAGCTTCTGCACCTGATGATTCACTCTCTTTACACGCAAAAAGAAATATTTTTGCGGGAGCTGATCTCCAATGCGTCTGACGCTCTCGATAGGCTCCGCTTTGAATCACTGACCAAATCTGATCTGGTTCCTGATAACCATAAATATGAGATCAGGCTTAAACCAGATGTAGCCGGAAGGACTTTGACTGTCAGCGATACAGGCATTGGTATGAACCGCCAGGAATTGGTTGAGCATATTGGAACGATTGCGCGGTCGGGAACGCGCGAGTTGCGTAAACGTGCGCAGGAATCCCAGTCACCTGAAGTGATTGCGGAATCCATTGGACAATTTGGCGTTGGCTTTTATTCCGCATTCATGGTGGCCGATAAAGTAACCATCACTACTCGCCGTGCCGGCGAAACAGGCGCCACACAGTGGGAGTCAACAGGCAACGGCACCTATACCCTGGCGGAAGTAGAGAAAGAAGGTTGCGGAACGGACATCACGCTTCATTTGAAACCCATGGATGCCGAAAGCGGTATTGAAGATTTTACCGATCGTTGGAAGCTCTCCATGATTATCCACAAATATTCTGACTTTATCGCTTATCCCATCATCTATGAAGGGCCAGCCCAGGAGCCCGGAGAGCCGGAAGAGGTTGACAAACCCCCGGTAGAGAAGCCGCTAAATTCCATGAAGCCGCTCTGGACCCGCAGCCGCACCGAGGTAACCGAAAGCGACTATAACGATTTCTATAAGCACTTATCCAATGACTGGAATGAACCGCTGAAAGTGCTGCCGCTGAAAGCCGAAGGGGCATTCGAGTACGAAGCGCTTCTGTTTATTCCTTCACAAGCCCCTCATGATCTCTTTTACCATGCCGGAGAAATGGGATTGCGCCTCTATGCCCGGCGCGTGATGGTAATGGACAAATGCGAGGATCTATTGCCTAGATACCTCCGTTTTATCAAAGGAGTAGTAGATTCAACTGACTTGCCACTCAATATTTCCCGGCAAAGGCTCCAGCAGGACCGCCACATTACCCAGATTCGAAAATGGCTTACACGCAAAGTACTGGACGCGCTGGCTGATCTCCAGGAAAAAGATGCAGAAAAATATTTGAAGCTCTGGCACGAATTCGGAAGAGCGCTGAAAGAAGGAGTTAGCGCCGATTATGACAATCGGGAAAAGCTGCTGCCACTCCTGCTCTTTGAGTCTTCAAACGATCCCGAGAAGCTGACCACCCTTAAAAGCTATATAGAGCGGATGAAGGCCGAGCAGAAGGACATACTTTATCTGACCGGAGAATCGCGCCCGGTGCTTGAAAATTCTCCGCACCTTGAATCCGTAAAAGAAAAAGCCTATGAAGTGCTTTATCTGGTTGATCCAGTCGATGAATTGCTCGTTCAGCATCTGCATGAATTTGAAGGGAAGCATCTGAAATCGGTGACCAAAGGCAAAGCCAACTGGGGAACGGACGAAGAAAAACAGTCTCAGGAAGAGCAACTCAAGAAAAAAGAAGAAGAGTATACGGACTTTCTCCAGGCTAGCCAGAAAAAGCTAGATCAGTATGTAAAGCAAATTCGTTTCTCTGCCCGTTTAGTCAATTCGCCAGTCTGCCTGGTAACAGAGGAACACGAGTATAGTCCCAATTTGGAACGCCTCTTACAGAAAGGAAAAGGCGGCGGCCCTAAACAGCTGCGTATCATGGAGCTCAACTCTGACCATCCGATCATTGCGCGCCTCTTGGAACGTTTCAAATCAAACCATGAAGATCCAGCAGTAAGCGACTCTATGGATCTTTTGTTTCAACTATCCTTATTAGCAGAAGGATCGGAAGTAGCTGATCCTGTCCGTCTGAATCAGCTTACGCTGGATTTGTTGAAGAAGACCGTGTAAATGGGTAGGGCCTGCGATAGTATTAGTTGAGAATCATCTACCAAGTAGATGCCAGAACAGAATGTACGTGACACAAATTCCTTTGCGGAGTATCTAAAAATGCCTGATGAAAAAGAAGACAAGACAATTTACAAAGTTGTATTAAATCATGAGGAACAGTATTCAATTTGGCCTGCTCACAGGGAAAACGCTTTGGGCTGGAACGATGCTGGTAAAACTGGCTTGAAGGAAGAGTGCCTGGCTTACATCAAAGAGGTGTGGACGGACATGCGCCCACTCAGCCTGCGAAAGAAAATGCAGGAGCAAGGACTGGCATAATACCGAATATCAGCAAGCAACAAATGCCGGACGCGATTCCTGATGATGTGCATCGGTATCTTTTTAAGCCTTGCTATAGTTTTTTGGTTGCGGATTTCCCGGCAGCACATTCTGATTCAGCCGGAAAAAATTATCTGGATCAAAGTGTGACTTAACCGCAACCATACGGTCCCAGCGTTCCTGATAAGCCTCGGGCACGCGGTCCTGCTCATCGCCGCTCATAAAATTTACGTAAACTCCCGGCTTCATCGCCGGCCTAAGTTGATTGAAAAGCCCGCGAACCCATGCCATATTCCCCGCATCGCCAGATGCGTCGGACCAATTCGCCAGCAAGTTCATAATGAATGGTGCGCTGCGATCGCCGAATGCGGTCTCCTTCGGGCCTATCTTCCCTGCCGCGCCGCCGAGATAGGCAAATTCAATCTGTGTTTCCGACGAAGGAATTGTGCCCACGGCTTCCACCAACTGGTCAATCGTTGTGTTATCGAGATAGTTAAAATAGCCCGATTTTGTGTAGTAACGGCGGCCATGGGGAAAATCAGAATCCGCCATCGTTTGTAAATTGATAAATGGCACAATTTTTTTGCTGGCCGAATCCTTATGACACAGGGAAAGCGCTTGCTCCAGATAGGGCCGCCCGGCTTCAGGGTCTCCTGTCCAGACCAGAGAATTTCCGGTCACCGGTCGCCCGCGAAGCTCCATAGGGACTTTACTCGTATGCGGCGCCAGCCGCAGATCAATGTTCCACTTCAGGTCGAGAGGCGCTTCAGCCATAAAGTCTCGCCAGAATTCAAGGAGCTGGCGAATATTGTCCTGGGGACATAGCCCTTCTGCCAGCACCACAGCCGTGAGTGGATGCAGCTTCACTTCAAATTCCGTTACCACGCCAAAGTTACCACCGCCTCCACGCAACGCCCAGAATAGTTCCCCATTCTCTTTTGCGTTCGCACAGACAATAGAGCCATCCGCAGTAACCAGAGTGAAACTCTCAACGTTATCGCAGGACAATCCAAATCTTCGGGTGAGCCACCCCGTGCCTCCGCCCAGAATCAGGCCTCCAGCCCCAGTATGAGAGACCACACCGGATGGAAAAACAAGCCCAGTCTTTTGCGTTGCCGTATCCACCGATCCCAATAAACAACCACCTGAAAAGCGCGCTTTCAGCGCATCCGGATCCACCACAACTTCTCGCATTTTTGATAGGTCAATGACCAGGCCGTCATCGCACGTGCTAAAACCAGCAAGGCTATGCCCGCCGCAGCGGACCGCCGTAAGCACTCCAACTCTAGCGGCGGCTCGGACTACGTTCTGGACATCGCTCACGTCCGCGCATCGCGCTATCAAACCAGGCTTGCGATTGAACATGCCGTTCCAGATGGAACGTGCGCCTTCGTATCCATTGTCATTGGGACGCAGCAAGTCACCTTTGAATTGCTGGCAAAGCGAAGAATAGACTTCTTCGCTGGCTCCGGCCATCTCAGTGATCTCCTTTTACAACGATCTTTGTGCCGCGCCGCCGGCCTTGCAAGTACAAAAGCGAGATCAGCCCCAAAAAGACAGAAAATGCCGGGACTGACCATTGCAGTCCGTCTACAAAGAAGGTGGTAACCGAGATCGCAAGCAGCAACACAATACCTACAACCGTAAAAAACGGATGCGCCCGCAAACGCATCGGCAAGCCCATCAGCCGCTCTTTGCTTATGGCCTTGCGAAAACGAAGATGCGTGTTGAGAATCACCAGCCATACAAAGAGCATTCCGGCTACAGCTGTCCCGTACAGCATGAGGAAAGCGTTTTTGGGAGCAAAGATGGCCAGCAGAATTGCTGCGATAATCCCTGCTGTTGAAGCCATCAGTGCGCGATGCGGCACGCCATTGCTGCTTACTTTGCCCATCCATTCCGGTGCATAGCCGCCGCGGCCCAGGGAAAATAGCATTCGGGTGGAAAGATAAAGGTTAGTATTCACGCTTGAGAGCGCGGCCGTGAGCACCACAAAGTTCATGATCGCCGCAGCAAAAGGTATGTGTGCCGCGGCAAACGCAGTGACAAAAGGACTGCCCGAAAGCGATCCGCCAGTCTGGTTCCAGGGGACCATTGTGACCATAATTGCAATCGCCAGAACATAAAATCCGATCAGCCGATAAACAATATTTCGCATGGCGCGTGGGATCGTAACTTCCGGACGCTGGGCTTCTCCCGCGGTAACAGCAATAATTTCAACCCCCATGTAACTTGTAACCGTGATGGTGAGAGAGAGCCATACGCCTTTCCAGCCGAATGGAAGAAAGCCGCCGTGCTGCGTTAAGTTTGTCCAGCCAATTGCATGCCGGCCGCCAACGCCAAAAATTAAGGACAATCCCACCAGGATGAAAGCAAGAATGGCCGCCACTTTGATCATGGCAAACCAGTATTCAAATTCGCCCAGACGGTTGACCTGCATGGAATTGAGCGCCACCAGCGCGGCTGAAACCAACACCAGCCATATCCATTGCGGAACATTCGGCAGCCAATAAGAAATATAGATGCCGGCGGCCGTGACCTCCGCACCAATGGCGATGATCTGCGCGATCCCGTATGTGGCGCGCACTGAAAAGCCAGCCCACGGATTGATGTACCTCTCCGCATAAACACCAAATGCACCGGCCACAGGATGGACGACGGCCATCTCAGTGAGCACATACGACATGATCAGGGCGATGCCCGCTCCCAGCAGGTAAGAAAGAATCACGGCGGGACCAGCCAGCCGAATGGTGACGCTGCTTCCCAGAAATAAACCAACACCAATAGCGCCACCAATGGCCATCATGGTGAGCTGCCTTTGGCTCAGGCGGCGTTGCAGACCATCTGCTTCCGGCGCCGGAAAACTTTTCCCAGCAAGCGTCGCGTCAGCCGTCAACTGTTCTTGATCAGTCATGGCTGCCAACGCTGGCGGGCTCAAGCACCAGAAGATCGATATTCTTTTTGAGGACCTCAATGACTGCGGCCACATCATCCATGGTGTTGTAGACATGAAATGCTATGCGCAAGCCGTCATGGCGATTCGACGCGACAATATCGTTCTCAGCAAGCTTCTGCACCAGCAAGTTGGAATCTTTGGATTGCAATACCACCAGCGGTCCCGCGCTGTCTGGCGGCGTTTTAACGCGAATGCCCAGATCATGCGCGCTGCTCAAGAGGGATTGCGTGAGCTTTTTTATATGCTCGGCAACATTCTCCATGCCGATTTCTTTAAGCATCTGAAATCCGGGAACGGCGGCATACACATTGGGCACGGAAGGGGAGCCAGACTCAAATCTTCTCGCAGTGGGAGATAAGTCAATATGCTGGGGATCGAATGCAAACGGATTGCTCTGCGCAAACCATCCTGTAACAGTAGGCACCAGTGACGAAATGAGCTCCTTGCGCACATACATAAAAGCCAGTCCGGGCGGGCCGAGAAGATATTTAAGGGTCCCGGTAACATAAAAATCCAGATTCATGGCTTTCACATCAATAGGGCGGGTTCCAGCATCTTGATAATCGTCGAGCATTACAAGCGCGCCAGAATGGTGCGCAATCTGCGTGATGGAGCTAACCTCAGAACGAAAACCATTTTTGAAACATACATGCGTAAGCGGCACGATGAGTGTATTGCGGTCAATGATCTTTTCGTAATTGGCCGCCGGAATGCGATTCCCTTCTGCACTCACAAACCGTACGTCCGCGCCGCGTGTGCTTTGCGCCAGCCATACATGGCCCATGGTGGGAAATTCAAACTCGCCCATTACCACTTTGTTCCGCTCGCGAAAATTCAGCGCGCTGGCAACACTGTTGATGCCCGCTGAGGCGCTGGTCACAATAGCAACTTCATCCGGACTGGCATTGATGAATTGCGCAAAAGCCGTCCGTGCCGCCTCATACTGCTCCACCCACAACTCCCACGGCGAGCCTTGCTCATGCCAGCTCGCAATGTAATCTTCCATGCCAGACTTTACAGCATCTGAGAGAGCGCCCTGGGAACAGCTATTGAGATAGATTTTGCGCTGGAAGATGCTGAAGCGTGAACGAATCTCATGGACTTGCTTGTCGGTCAGCATGGGTTTCCTTATTTTTCTGATCGGGATATTTATGCCGCAATATTAAAGTTGCAATAGAATGCCTGCTGCTAAACAGGCCGCATTTCAGCCAGCACTCTACCGAACCTGCGAACCTCTTCCAGAGTGTTGTAATGCACCAATGACGCTCTGACTGCGCCGCTTTCTTTGGCCAGCCCCAGCCGCTTCATCAGTCGCGGGGAATACATGTGCCCATCCCGAACACCAATATTCTGTTTTGCGAGTTCTTCCGTGACTTGAGCTGGTGAAATGCCAGAAAGATTAAAGCCCAAGGTCGGCGTGCGATGCGAGATACAGTCTTTCGCTGTAATGCCATAGACGGTGGCATTCGCCTTCGCCAGGACATCCAGCATGGCGCAGGAAAGTTGTGCTTCATAACTCCGGATGGCTTCGGTAGCAGCTACCACCGCAGCGCGTCTTGAAGTAGTTGCAGGATCGATATGCCGGCCGATATCTTCCAGATACCGCACGGCTGCATCCATGCCGGCAACATTTTCATAGATATATGTGCCGATCTCCAGTTTGGCGGGTGTAGTATCAGGCACAAAATCTTCGCGGAAAGTGGGCAGCGCATTGAGTGTTTCCATGCGGCCCCAAAGAAATCCCATATGCGGAGAAAAGATTTTATAACCTGAGCAAACCAGGTAATCACAATCAAACTTCTGCACGTCAATCGGCCCGTGGGGGCCATAATGGACCGCGTCAACGAACACCTCTGCTCCGGCAGCATGGGCCCGCCTCGAGACTTCGGCAATATCCAGAACAGATCCGATTGCGTTTGAGGCCAGCGTACATGCAACGATCCGTGTCCGTGGAGAAAGCAGCTTTTCTAAATCTTCAGGATGCAGCCGGCCATCGTCTCTAAAATGCCACCACAGTATTTTCGCGCCTTCACGCTCCAAAGCCAGCCAGACAGCGATATTAGCTTCGTGATCAAGATCGGTAATGATGATTTCACGTCGATCTTTCAGCGACTGACCAATGGCGATACTGATAAGCCGCATGAAAGAAGTTGCATTCATGCCGAATGAAATTTCGTCAGAATGGCGGGCGTTGACCAGCAAAGCAACGCTCTCACGGGCCTGCGCGATTGCTTCATCCACTTCCTGCGATTGCCTGTAGCGTCCGCCTCTTTGGACGTTGCGATGAAGAAGATGGTTTGCAACTGCGTTCAAAACGCTCCGGGGTGACTGAGCACCGGCTGCGTTATCAAAAAATATAAAGTCGTCTTGCAATGCCGGGAAAGCTGCGCGCACGTGGTCTATGGGAAACTCTGCCATGCTTCAAATAATATACGGAAAATCTGTTTTTAGCGGTATCGGCAGCGATGATTGCCGAACATTGCGGCGATACCGTAATCCGGTCCGGCTTCTCCTCAATCTAGCTTTATGCCAGGCCCAAGAACAGCAACAAATAAAACCAGGAGAACGAGAGCGACAGCGATCCACCCGAAGCTTTGCGTGATTGGCCCGGCATTGGGAATGGATGGATTGGATGAGCGGACACCCGAGAAGTGATCAAGCTGTGTGAGGCCGAACGAGCCAGCAGCAGCCGGGGCCGCCGCTGTTAGAATATTTGTCCATCCCCTGGGATTGAGGGCCCCGGCAAGGCATGCGGCAACGAGGGCGGCAAAAAAAGGAATCAATGTAATACGCTTCAGGCGTGCAAGAGCTTCCGGCCTGTCAGAGCCACAGAATGGGCGCATCTCACCCGCCAGCAGCAACAGCGAGGCGTAATAAACCGCCACGCTCACCACCACAAGCAGAACCCGCCACAACCATGCTGGTGAAAGCCCTGAGATTACAGCAGCCCAGTCACCAAATGCGGCGATGCCAGAATAAAAAGGATAGCCGGCGGCAAAGAGCAAATTAAAAGCGATACCAAGTATGAAAAAGTAACGCACATGCTCCGTAGCTGCCCGGAACATTCGCAGCGCCAATACGAACAAGCCACCAACAACAAGGTTGGCAATACCGCCTCCGGCTGGAATCCATCGACTCGTACTTCCACCGGAAGAAAAGTAACTGGATGTCAGCAAAACCGGATGCCCTCCAGTAGCCAGAATCGCCAGGCCGTGCCCTAATGCCTCATGTGACACGTCCGCAATGATGAAGGCAATCATGCCCAGCGCCATGAGCGTAAGAGAATCGTCGACAGGAGAAGTACGCATTCGCGATGTTTAACCTATATGCCCATTGCTACGTTGTGCGGCAAAAAAATCATTTCTGCCGCGTATTCAGTTTTTCTAAGGCGCGCTTCAGCTGCTCAAGTTTCTGCCCGGCTTCACCAAGTTTGCCTTCCGCAGTCAGGTGCTGATAGTCGGCGAGGTCTTTCGCAGCTTCTGAGATAAGCGCGTTCAGATCTGCCGCGGGTGCTGGCGAGGCAGCCTGCGTAGAACCAGAAGCAGCCGCACTCTTAGCGGTTTCCGGGGCCGCTGCAGTGGGACTCATAGATGAAACTCCTCCACCAAACAGAGCGGCCATCGCCGATTCGAACGTCGGCCCGTAGGCAAGTTTGTCTTGTAGCGCGAGTACCACGAGACGCAGCTCTGGCATAGGGCTCCGCTCAGCCTGCAGGTAGATCGGCTCCGCATAAAGCAGGGCGCGTCCGGAGGGAATGACAAGCAATGGGCCACGGCGCACGTGAGAGCCTTGCTGGTTCCACAGCGTTAGCTGCCCTGAAAGCTGCGCGTTCTGATCGATACGCGCCTCAATCTGCAAAGGACCATCCACCAGCTTGGTTTTTGGGAAGTCATAAACCACGGATGTGCCATAGTGCGGGCCATCACTCCGTCCGGCGATCCAGCCAATCAGATTATTGCGGTTGGCTGGCGTGAACGGAAGAATCTCCACGAACTCCATGCCGCTTTCACCGGGAAGCTTCATCAGCACAAAATTTGGCTCCATCGGCTGTGATGATTGTGCCCCATTAGAGTCAGTGCCGACTTCGCTGGCCACGGTCCACAGATCTTCACGGTTGTAAAACACCTCAGGGTCCGTCATGTGATACAGGCCATACATAGAGGCCTGCAGCTTTAGCAACAGTTCGGGATAGCGCACGTGTTTCCGCAACTCAGCCGGCATTTCCTTTGCCTCTTTAAAAAGACTGGGAAAGATGCGACGGTATGCCGCGATAATCGGATCTGCCGCATCGAACACGTAAAAAGTTGTTGTTCCGTCATAAGCGTCCACCACAACCTTGACGCTATTCCGCATGTAATTAATTTCATTTTGGTCGAGACCGAAATGGCTGGAATATGGATAGCTATCTGAAGTGGTAAACGCATCCATGACCCAAGACAGACGGCCATCGCCAGTCAGCACAATATACGGGTCAGGATCATAGGTGAGAAACGGTGCTAATTCCGATATGCGATCGCGCACGTTGCGGCGCATCAGCAGCCGGCTATCTTTATTTACATCGTCACTGAATGGCAGCTTCGCCAGATCGCCGCGATCAAATGCAATGATGAGTCTGCGCAGGAAACCGCCGAGGACAATCCCACCCTTCCCTTGATAAGAAGTTACGTTATTGGTCTGGCCTTCTGGATAGTTGAACTCCTGCTGCCGCGTATTCACATACACGTCAGAATTCGTGAGTTCCCCGAAATAAATCTCCGGCCTCGTCACATTCAGGCCGCGCACCGTACTCTGCACCGGCATATTGCTCAGCATCAGGTTCGGTAGCCCTTCCGGAGTGAAGCCGTTCACGGGATTCATGGTAATGCCATAACCGTGTGTGTAGATAAGCTTCTCGTTAATCCAATTGCGGCTACTTTCCGGCAGCTTGTCAACACTCAACTCCCGCGCGGCCAGCATCACCTGGCGCATGGCGCCATCGATTTCATAGCGATCAATATCGATATCAGGGAAATCATAGTACGTGCGAATTTCCTGGATCTGCCGAAGGGTATCCTGCAGCGCATGCCAGTCCCATAGCCGGATGTTCTGCAGCGTTGCCTGGTTATTCGCCGGATCGGCGGCCTCAATGGTCGTCTCAGCCGGAAACTCACGCTGTACTACCTGGTCCAACCCGTAAGCCTGCCGCGTTAACTCAATATTGTGAGAGATATAAGGCTGCTCACGCACAAGCTCATTTGGTTTCACAATAAAGCTGCTTACGTACCAGCCATATACCTGAACAAAGAGGAAACACACCGCGGCTGGAAGGACCGCCCAAACGAGCCAGCGCACACGTCCTGCTCGCACTGCATTAACGGCCGCAATCCCCGCGCCAAGAATGAGCCCAACACACACGGCAAGCATCCCTGGAATCCATACGTGCGCGTCTGTATAAGTAACGCCGGAGAAAATTGTGTGGTTTTCAAATAATCGCTCGAAGCGATCGAGATAAACGCGTATCGCGAGAACCAGCAACAGGAACGTGAATGTGATGGAGAGTCCACGCCAGGGCAATAAGGGGTCGCCATCGCGGCGGCCCGCCAGCGCTCGGGTGCCCCTGGTTATCAAAGCAAGAAGAACGGCTGAGGCACATACGATTACTGCCATTGTCATCAGCCAGCCGGAAATCAGCTGCCACGCAGGGAGAGTGAACAAATAAAAATTAAGCGGTTTGCCGAAGATGGGGTCCACAAAGCCGCCGACCGCTTGCGACGTGTGCCAATAGAGTGCGAGAGTCAGCCACTCCGCCATCATCACGGCGCCAGCCCCTATGGCAATGACAAATGATGCCAGAGGCGCAACGACACGAACGATGGAATCCACCGGCAGCTTTACCGGCTGGCCACCGATAAAAATCGTTTGACTAATTTGTAAGTCGGTAAAGTACGCTCGCTTCAGGGCCAGAAATGACCCATATAAAATCGCGAAGGTTGTTACGGCGAATGCAGCAAATACAGCCCACTGCAAGCCTTGTGTTTTCCAAAACACGTCTCTATAGCCAAGAGATCCGAACCAGAGAGAGTCAACGTAATATGAAAATGACACGCGGCAGCCGAAAATAACGCCGATCAGTACAGCAAGAATAAGAAGCACCCGGCGGCGACCCGCTGGCGGCTGCGGCCTATCGCGCCGCGGGTGTGGCGGCCAATCAATAGTCTCTGGCATCTTTCAACCCCGTTTCCTCAACTCGTATCGCTTTGCCATCCAATGCCCCAATAGGAGATCCTGCGCTACCCCAATGGGAATAGCAGAATCCATGTTGAATCTGCAAGGCAATGTACGATTGATTGTACGACTTGCGCAAACTGCTGCCTAACTTCTCAGTTTGCAAGGATTGATTGAATGCCACTAAAACACAAACCTGAGTCCGTCCGAAGCGGCTACTTTGGCGACGAAACATCGCTTGCCATGGAATCACCTTTCCACACAAATGAGCCTTTCGCACGGATATCACGGGATGAAGATCCAACCAGCACGTCAAATGACCCTGGTTCCGTGACCCAGCTTTTTTTCGCGACGCTATAGAAAGCCATGGCTGCGCGATCCAGGGTAAAGCGCACCATTTTTGTTTCTCCGGGCGCCAGAGTGATGCGGCGGAAACCTTTTAGCTCCTGCACGGGACGATCCACACCGGAATGTCCGTCATGAACATAGAGTTCCACTACCTCTGCGCCTGCGCGGGCCCCGCTGTTGCGAAGTTGGAGAGTCACATCTACCTGCTTGCCGGACGATGCCGCATCCGGTGAAACCTTCAGATTGCTGTAATCGAACTTGGTGTAAGAAAGACCGAAGCCAAAGGGAAACAGCGGCTCTACTTTTCGCTTATCGAAATATCGATAGCCAACATAAATTCCTTCCGCATATTCCACCTGCAGGTTTTCGCCCGGATAATGTCCATACGCTGGTGAATCCTTCCATTCCTTCACAAAGGAAACCGGGAGCTTGCCTGAAGGATTGACGTCACCGAACAAAACATCCGCAATCGCATTCCCACCTTCTTGTCCGCCATACCACATGTCCACAAGGGCCGGGACCTGCGCAAGCCATCTCGTCATAATTACTGGGCCTCCGGCATTGATGACCACGATCGTGCGTTTATTCGCTTTTGCCACAGCTTCAATAAGTTCGTCCTGCCCTGCAGGCAAATCGAGCGACTTGATATCAAAATCCTCTGACTCAATTTTCGGCCCCCGGCCCACAAAAATGATCGCAGCATCTGCCTTGCTGGCAGCTTGAACGGCCTCATTTCTCAATTGCTCTCGGGCATCTGGAGTGTCTTTGGCCGGGTCCTCGCCTTCCATGGCAACACCCAGCGCATAACTCACTTGCAGGCGTTGGCCTGCTCGATCCTGAATACCTTTGAGCGGGCTCACAGAGTATTTTGGATGGACTAGAGAACTGCCGCCTCCGCCGGTCCTGGCAACTCCGGCATTCGGGCCGATCACAACGAGGGAATGAACCTTCGAGGGATCAAGGGGCAGCGAATTACCGGCATTCTTGAGAAGAACAATGCTCTCATCTGCCGCTTTGCGCGCCAGTGCCCGCTGCTCAGGCGTATCCACCTCGCCGCCGGCGGTGTGCGGCTTGTCGAATAGTCCGGTGATAAACATCACGCGCAACATGCGGCCTACATTGTCATCAATGGTGGCCGTGGATATTTTGCCGGCTGATATTTCCGGAAGCACCTTCTCCGAGACCAGCCAGCCGCCACTGTTGCCTGCTTCTTTTGCATTTGGCGACGCCATCCAATTCTTCATTGGCTCGCCGCCCGGCATCTCCAGATCCATGCCGGCGTTCACGGTGTTCGCAGTGCTATAAGTGCTGCCCCAGTCGGAAACTACAAACCCTTTAAAGCCCCACTGGGTTTGCAGTACATCTTTTAAAAGCGCGGGGTTCTCCGCGCAGTAGACTCCGTTGAGCTTGTTATAGGCGGACATCACAGACCATACGCCGGCTTCCTGCACTGCCGCTTTAAAAGCAGGAAAATAAATTTCCTGCAATGCCCGCTCGTCAATCTTGGCATTAATGCGGTGCCGCTCAAACTCTTGATTGTTGGCGGCAAAATGCTTGACAGTCGCGATAACGCCTTCGTTCTGAACTCCCTTAATAAAGGACACCGCCAGGCGGCTGGTAAGATACGGATCTTCCCCGTAGCCTTCAAAATTCCTGCCCCAGAGAGGTGTGCGATTGATATTCACGGTTGGGCCAAGGATCATGTCCCGTCCCAGCGCTTTCATTTCCTGCCCGATCGCCCGCCCCTGGCTTTGCACCAATTCGGTGTCCCAGGTGGCGGCCATGGCCACGCCTGCGGGGAAAGAAGTGGTTGCGACTTGTACTTCAGTGCCCATGGCATTCGTCCGAAAAGACGGTCCAGCCCATGATCTGATACCGAGTGGTCCATCCGCCATTTTTATTGAAGGAATACCAAGGCGTTCATTCGAAACCGTGCTCATCCAATCGGCCCCACTCAGCATTGCGACTTTTTCTTGCAGAGTCATGCGACCCAGCAAATCCTGGACGCGTTGCTCTACCGGCAGAGCGGGATTTTTGTACGGAGGAGCGTCGGAACCGACGTGGTTTTGGGCAAGACCCAGCGTAGCCACGAGGAAGATCCAGCCCGAAAAAAGTAAACGCCTCATTGTTTATGCCTCAATCGTTGAATCGATAAACCAGTCATCGTCTACCTTAACCGAACCTGGAATGGATTGCCTGCCAGAGCCGCAATGGCGAACCATCCAGTTGCCCCTGTATGCGGATTCGGTTTATTCGAAAAGCCGAATCCGTTGTTCAACTCGCTTGAAGATGCGACCAATCCTGTGCCGGCAGTGATCAATTTTCCTGCCACGGTTTGGCCAATGCCCTGGGTCGCCTGAGCGCCCAGGCTGTTGAGCAGCAGGAAGCGTGCCGTATCCTGGTCACCGGCAAAGCCCGGAATATCATGCTCGGCGGAGAGTCCGCGCGCAAGCAGAGCGGCGGCCAAATGCGCCGTTCCTTCAAGCCAGACCGCCCCTGGATCCGGCGGGGTAGAGAAGGGATCAGAAGGAGCAAGGCCGTTATTGACGATTGGTGGATGCTGGGCAAAATTGCTAAAAGTAACACCTGATATCCGTACCGTGTTGCCGGCCACAGACGTATTGATATTTTGCGGCGTATCGGTAACGGCCAGATTTGTTTTGGCCCAATCGATTGAGCTTGCAAAAGCCCTATCCTTCAATGCCAGGAAGGACCACGTGTTGACGTCTTCAGGAATTGGATTGGTATTGATCGTAATTCCGTCAGGCAGTGTGCCGGTCCAGAAGAAGCCCCCGGTGGAGTTGAACATGGCTTCAATAAAGCTGCGCGCATGCTGCGCCTGCGTGCTCCAGAAAGCATTGCCGGTAAATTGGGCAAGCATGGTGAAAAGCGCAAAGGCGTCAATATTGTGTTCGGTCGACTTGAAAGTTACCCGATTGTTGCCATTGTCCACGCCGCCGGTAAAACCGCCGGGGCCAATCGCGCTGAATGCGTTGTTCACGATCCACTGGCCTAAGCGCACCGCTCCATCCAGAAAACGGTGGTCTGAACTGCGCTCAAACAGATGTGCCAGCGCCATGCCCGTCCAGGACATATCACCTGTCGCCGAACCAGTGAAGAAGAACGGCGCAAGGGCTTCCTGAAGAAACACGCCGTTCGCGTCCGGCTGGTTGACAAAGTATGCCTGGCGAACTCTTCCGTCGGCGGCAGGATCATTTTGCTGGGCGTAAAGCAAAGTTTCACCCAGGACTATGGCGCGCTGAATGTCGTCATGGGAGCCGCGCTCCAGAAATGCATGGATGACGACTGCATTGTCATAAACAAATGAAGTGCTCAAGAGTCCCATCTGGTCACTGAAGCTTTGTATCAAACGCAGTGTCTGCCCTTGAGCATAGGCATCCATCATGCTGTCTAGAAATGCATAGGCTCCAGCGAGGCCGCCTCTCAATTGCGACCCCTTGAAGAACGATGAACCCCCGCCCTGGTCTTGCGATGCTTCCTGGGCCGCTGCAACCAAGCCGACTCCCGGCAGAGAAGTAAGCGCAGTCGCGGTAAGAGCACCTACGCCGAGTTTCCCAAGTTGGCGGCGCGAAATCTTGTCAAATGTCATGGTCGAATCTCCTTTCATATAAAACCGTGCAATCGCCTTAAGGCACATTGTTTTAGTGCGTAAGACTCCCGAACGGCAACACAATCACAGACCGGTTTCCCTGCGCCGCGGTAGCACTGGCATTAAGGAAGCTGGAATTGGTGCCAATTGCATTCCACACCTTGATTTCAATGGTGCCATTACTCAGGTTTGTGAACGTGCCGGAGCTGCTTTCCAGGCCTTGGGCCTGCGTATAACTTTCAAAGCCTGTCACGTCGTTGGTGGGGAAGTAATGATAGGTTTCGGTGCGGCTGAAGGTCCCGCTTCCGGTAAAGTCATACAGCACCTGCAACTGTATGCCGTTTGCGACCGCTGTTTTACTGTCGACAAAAAGCGTGAACTGCGTAGCTCCGCTGTTGTATGTCCCGTTGACACCGGTGATCTTGTAAATCAGTGGATTGTGGGGCGTGCCATCAAAGGTTGTGCCGTTGTCAGCCGGAATGGTGTCAGAGCTTGCCGCAGTGCCGGACGTGAAAGAAAGAGCTCCGGTCACAGTCTGCGTGGCTCCTGCCAGAATGAACAAAGTATTGCCGACGGCAACTCCGCCGCCGGCCTGCGTGGTAGCGCTGGCTTGATTGGTGGGAGCAGATTCTCCTCCGGCATTCACGGCACTAACCAGATAGAAAAATGTTGTGGAACCCGGCAGGCCAGTGTTAGAGAAAGTTGTTCCTGTGATTCCGCTGGCAATCACATTCGCCGCAGATGAGGTGAAGCCGGAGGTTGTGCCGCGATGAACGTTATACGTCACGCCTGCGGTGGTGCTGGCATGCCAGCTCAAATTGATCTGACTGCTTGATGCCGCTGTTGCTGTAAGAGTAGTTGGAGCTGCGGGAGGCGCGGGCGGTGGCGCGCTTCCCGCGCCTAATGTTACTGTGCCAAACTCGCTGGTCATGCTTCCCGGTGGAACTGAGAGATTTATGCCATCAGAAAATGCCGCTGTTATGGCGGCAGAACTGGCGTTGAAAGCCACATGGGTTCGTACGCCAGCAGTGGTTTTAAAGACTCGGTAGAGCGGCGTATTTGCAGTAACAGTTTCATCCACCTGGCCGAGCGCCTGCATGTTGGTGATCCAGTAATATTCGTGGGCTTTGCTCTCACCATCAAAGAGGAAGGACGTGTTGTTAAACTGGCTCAGAGCGGTCGTGGGATCATAAAACGCTTCATACTCTTCCATCAGATCGGGCCAGTTCACGCTGCCAGCCGCAAAAGCGCTGGGATCCATCGATGTCACTTCAGCAATGTTGCGCCGGGAATAAGCCGGATCGCGCCCAAGATAAAACGATCCGCCATGGAAAGGCAGGAATTCAATGCCATGTTCTAACTCGATTTGCCCGCTGAAGAAGGTGCCTGTGTCTCCTTTGCCGTCAAAAACATTGGCAATTTCCACCCGCGTGAAGCCCGCAGGAAAAGTGGATACAGGCCCGTCATTGAACCAATAATCGAAGATGGAATTTGTCTCCATCGTATACATCCAGATTGCGGCGTCGCGTAACTGGGTGTTGCCGGTTTCAATGGCAAACAAAATCAGACCGGTCCAGGCATTCACAGCTTCTGAGCTTGATTCCTGATTTTCGCCGTCGCCAAATGGCGCCTGACCTGAGGCCCAGGAATGTCCGCCATAGACATCAAAATAACGCATGAACGGGAACATGGTGTCATTGCGAACTGGAGCTGCAATGTCACGCCCCAGCAAATTCACCATACCGCCCCAACTATTCGTCTGAATCCAGGCTGGATTAAACAAGCCAAGAATGGCCGACGAATGAATCCAGTATCCGTAGTGAAAATGGTGATCGTTGAGGGCGATGTCAGAGCCAAATGCAGCGGGATATCCAATCATTGTTCCCCAGTTGCCGTTGTAGTAAAAAACATTGCTGGTCTGGTGATTGGCAGCGCCGTTGAACCAGTTTTGCAATTCGTTTTGCAGACTCGTCTGCAAACTTGTGAGAGATGCTGTGTCTCCGGCAACACTGGCAATAGGCAGCAGATGGGCGACCCGCGCCAGGTCCTTGCCGATGTCATATGTATTGGTGCCGCCTCCGCTCTGGCTCACCGTAAAGTGATTGGCCTCATTGGCCACAGAATCAATTAATGACCGCAATGTAGCGCTGTTGAAATTATTGGTACTCGGCATGAAAGGCAGAATGCCGTGAAAGGTATTGACGGTGGTGAAAGAGGTGCCTTGCAACACTTCAAGCGTGCCGCGGCTGGAAGGATACGTAAAAGTTGTATTGATGGCGCTTCCCTGCAATGACGTGTATTGATGCGGGTAGAGAGCCATGAGAAACCCAGTCTGCGTGCCCTCTTTTGCCTGTGTGGTTACCGTGTAAGTGGTGGTGACTGCGCTGGTGGTTGGGTTATAACTCCACGAAACCTGAGTGTTGGTTGGGAAGGAAAACGCGAATCCTGAATAGCTGGCGAGTGCGGCCTGATTAGGCAACAAGGCGAGCGAGAAATAATTATGCCCTGCGGGGAGATTGCAAGTGAGAACTGTGCCGCCGATGCCGCTCCACGTTCCGCCTGCAGGGCAAAACAAGCCATAATTATTGTTGGCGATACTCACGCCCAGAATATTGCCACTGTTGCTAAAAACTGTGGGCTGGCCGGCAAAACTCACGGTCGGATTCGCGCCATTCGTTGTGACGTAGACAAACGGCATTCCACGTCCAACCCGCGCAGTCATCGGGCCAAAATTAAAATCCACGGTCCAATCCGTATACGCACTTACCGGAACGCTCGCGGCATTCAGTCCGGCGACTCCAATCGTAAGATCGCCTTCGAAAGGCTGCTGAAAAAATGTCCCGCCATTGATCACCGTCGCATCAAAGCCCATCAAAAGACCGCTGGCCGTGGTCTGCATTCCTAGAGGTTGGGAAAACATATTAAAAGGGCCGCCGCCACCGCCGCCAAAGGTCACAGCGCCATTCACAATGTTGTCGGCATACCAGTTTTTGGCCGCCCAGAACCTGTGCGTGGGTTTGGGGCCAGCAACTGTATTGAAGATCTGGGCCGCTGGCGCAGCAGCACCGGCTGGCAGCGCCGTTGTATAACTGCCGGGGCCGACTACAACAGTTTGCGCGTGCACTCGCATACCCAAAGAACAACTAAAAACGATAAGAAAGATGATGAAGCGAGTGGATTGAAAGCGGCTATTTGCAGGCTGATTTCCCGAGAACATACGTACCCCCTTCTTTCAGGTCAAACTTCGGGATGGAGAACCATCCGGCACATTTCCATTCAACATTACAGACAATAAGTCCTCTGTAATTGAGAAGCGCCATACAGGGTTCCCCAATAGCGCAAGAAGCCTACCAAATCGTTTTGGTAATTTGCAAATCCGGAGTTGCTGACAACTGCAACTGGCCGATTGACTTTGAAACACGGACTTTTCTGGGAATATTTTTGCTTGTAAACGATAAAAGGCCCGCTTTCGCGGACCTTGCAACCTCTCTTCGCCGTGATCTTTACTTTTTACGTTCTATGTCCTTGTCTCTCCTGTTTCAGAAACCACACAGCTATCTCCGTTTCAGTCCATTATTTAACTTCGTGTTCCATGTCCATCTATGGACTAACTAATCCATGCGCGGACATACCGAAGGAATATCCGAATAAAAAGTTCCAAAATGGGACTAAACAGGGCAACTAATCATTAGTTGGCTCTCATAGTTGCCCAATGCAAATCATTGAAATTAAAGTGTCGCCCCAGTATTTGAACAGGCTTTAACAAAAGAGCTGGAAAAGCATTACAGAAAACAGTTTGTGGCAACGGTATTGCTTTCAATAAAAGCGGGGCGCTTTTCAAATGCCCAATTTTGGACTAAAGAATCATTGTTGTTGCGGCTGGCCGGGTTGCTGACGGGATGCAGCTTCCCCCTAAAAGCAGCTTTGATAACCATGCGCTGGTACCCAACCCAGCACTGCACAAGTTAGGAGATTGAAGATGCAGACCATTTACAGCAATGAACTTAACCCGATCTGGGTGGTTGAACAACATTCCCTGGGGGCCATGTATCTCTTACAAATACTCGGTAAAGATCCATCGTTACGTTCGCGCTGGATCCAGGGAACACTGCCGCCCAACCGGGATCTAGGTCCACATCCGCTGTTCGTTCTGAACAAATTGGGGCTTGAGGTCTCCCCAGGACGCTATATACAGCACGTCAATCGCCTGACGAATGAGGCCAAATATATTGTCCTCGATCAACAGATGGACCCTCATAGCGTATGCCAGCTGCTTTTCCTGGGAATGAATGGATTTCTCACTTACGATCAGGTCACTGAATCATTGTTGTTTGCTGTCCGCTCAGTACTGGATGGCGCTGTGTGGATTGACCCGCAGGTGCTGCGGAAATATATGAGCATGGGAAGACGGGCCAAGGAAGCGCTGGCCCCGTCAATTGAGGAGACGCCGCTTACCATCCGCGAGGAAGAAGTTCTAAGGCTTGCGCAGGAAAGACTTTCCAACAAAGAGATTGCTTCGTTGCTAAATATTGAGGTGAGTACCGTTAAATTTCACCTTTCCAATATTTTTTCGAAGCGGCAGATTGCCAGCAGATCAGACTTGTGGCGACACACGGGAACACAAATAGATATACCCAATCCTTTTCAGGAGCGGACAATTGCCATTGATAGCGGAATTCAACCAGTCAGAGCTGTGACGGGATTCCAGTTGAGGGCGGGGGGAGCCGCGACTTGAAACGGGCTTTAAATTTTACTGGATTCAAGAACAAAACCCAACTGGAAGGTAAGACTTGTTGCTTTTCACATTCGAATAGCCTCAAAACGGCTGTCTAGATTGAGTTCTATCTATTCATAGAAAGAGCAGGTGATTGAAGTGCGGCTGAATCTGAAAGAGCTAGATAATCGCTGGCTTGCGCTGCAGGTCAGGGCAGGGTGGGAAATCAGGTGTGCTTATCTTTTAAGAGAGCGCGGCTATACCGAGTTTCTGCCGCTTTACCAACAGAAGCGTAAATGGTCTGACCGGGAGAAGATTATTCCCGTACCACTGTTTACCGGATATCTGTTTCTGTTTTTTGAAGCAAACAACCGGGAATCGATAACCTCCGTGCCCGGGTTCATACGATTTGTGGGAACAGGAAATACTCCCGTCCCTATTGATGATGGGGAAATCAATGCTCTGCAAATTGCAACAACAGCCTCTGTAGGTCATGGACCGTGCGCATTTCTGGAGGTTGGGCAAGAGGTGGAAGTCCGCAATGGACCACTGGCGGGACTTACAGGGAAAATCGTTCGATTTAAGAATAAGCTGCGACTGGTGCTGTCCGTTGCCATGTTACAAAAGTCAATGTTCGTAGAAATTGACGGCTATGAGGTGGCCGCTGTGGCCCGTCCTGTTTCGCCTCAGTTTGAGGCAGTGAGGATGGCGGCAGCTTCCAACATTATTTCAGCAGAAAAGATAGAACACGGATGGGCACACGTATCTGGGGGAAGGGTTGAACCATAAAAGATGCCACAAAGGGATACGTGTGAGCCACGAAGGAGAGGATAAAAGGAAAACAGCTTCAACATCAGAAACTGCAGGCCTTTCTGGCGGCCTTTTCAACGGATGATTTGTCTTTTTTGCGTACGACGGGATTCAGATCAACACCAAATTGGCCAATTCGATTGCTGGTTCTTTGCTTCCAGTCCCATGCCACTCTTGCAGAGACCGGACATTGACTTCACAACGCTGCAATGCAGCAATGCCTTCTGCCACTGCCCAGGCTGCAGCCATGTTGGTGATTGTGGGGATTCGCCGCGTAACGGCTGCACGCCGGATGGCTTTTTCGTCAAACCACGGCTGTTGCCCCTGTGGGGTATTTACTATGAGTTGTATCCCGCCCTCTTTGATCAGGTCCACAATGTTAGGCCGGCCTTCATTCACCTTGTAAACGTAGTCGACCTGCAACCCTGCCTGCTGCAAACGGTGCGCTGTGCCGCTGGTGGCCACGATTCGGAAACCAAGATTGGCGAACTGGCGAGCAAGTTCCGCGACCTCCATCTTGTTGCGATCATCCACACTGATAAATACTGTGCCGCCTGTGGGTAGAGACTGACCCGCGGCAAGCTGTGCTTTGGCAAAGGCCTCGCCAAAAGTGTTTGCTGATCCCATTACTTCGCCAGTGGATTTCATCTCTGGCCCCAGCACTGTGTCAACCCCGGAAAATTTTGACCAAGGGAAGACTGGTGATTTCACAAAATATCCAGCTCCGGTGGCGAGATCGGCTCCGGAAGCGATATTGTCAGGCAACTGTTCTTTCAGCTTTCTGCCAGTCATCAGACGCGCTGCAATCTTGGCCAGAGGTACGCCGGTGACTTTTGAAACATAGGGCACACTCCGCGAGGCACGCGGATTCACTTCAATCACAAAGACTGTTTCTCCCTGGACTGCAAACTGAATATTTATAAGACCTACTACTTTTAAAGCCCGCGCCAGTCTGTATGTATAGTCGCGAATTGTATCCAGAGTGCGTTCGGACAGGCTGACTACCGGCAACACGCAGGAAGAATCACCGGAGTGTATACCAGCCTCTTCAATGTGTTGCATAATGCCGGCAATGACTACTTCGTCTCCATCAGACAGAGCATCAACATCAATCTCAAGGGCACTTTCCAAAAAATGGTCTACCAACACGGGGCGCTCTTGTGAATACTCAACCGCCGTTTTCATGTAATGCGCAACACTCACGTCATCATAGGCAATCACCATGGCCCGGCCGCCAAGAACGTAAGAAGGCCGCAGGAGCACCGGATATCCGAGCTCACGGGCCGCGCCTAATGCCTCTTCTTCACTGGTGGCCATGGCGCCTGGCGGCTGGGGAATCTGGAGCTCTTTAAGAAGTTGGCCGAAGCGCTTACGGTCTTCAGCCAGATCAATGGATTCAGGCGATGTACCAATTACGTGCACCCCAGCAGCCTTGAGTTGCAAAGCCAGATTGAGTGGTGTTTGCCCGCCGAACTGCACGATCACTCCAACCTTTGCTCCGCCCCGGGTTTCATGTTCATAAACAGCCATCACATCTTCAAACGTAAGCGGCTCAAAATAAAGCCGGTCGCTGGTGTCGTAATCCGTAGAGACAGTCTCAGGATTGCAATTCACCATAATGGTTTCATAGCCATCTTCCCGCAGGGCAAAAGCGGCATGGCAGCAGCAATAGTCAAACTCAATTCCTTGCCCAATGCGATTCGGCCCGCTGCCCAGAATCATTACTTTTTCCCGATCAGTAGGTGGGGCTTCATCCTCCTCCTCATACGTCGAATAAAGGTAGGGTGTATGACTCTCAAACTCGGCAGCGCAGGTATCAACGAGCTTATATACGGGAGAAGTCCCGTTTTGGCTGCGGAATTGGCGGACATCTTCCGGACTACTCTTGACCAACAGCGCAATTCGCTCATCGGAGAGTCCCATACGCTTGGCTTGCCACAGCAGAGCGGCTCCTGAAGATTCCAGGGAATGCTTTCCCAGATCAAGCATCATGGCGGTGATCTCTTGAAGCTGAGAGAGGAACCATAGATCAATCCTGGTCAGCTTGTTCAGTTCGCTGGGACTCATGCCCTGTAAAAGAGCATGAAAGAGATACATAAGACGTTCAGGCTGGGGCGTAACCAGGCGCTGAGTAAAAATCCGCGGCTCGATTTTATCAACGCCAAACTTCTTTCCTGTATCGAGGGAACGGATGCCCTTCATCAACGCTTCTTTAAAGGTGCGGCCCATGGCCATGACCTCACCCACGGATTTCATCTGTGGCCCCAGACAATCATCTGCGCCCGGAAATTTCTCAAACTGCCATTTTGGGATCTTGACTACCACGTAATCAATCGTTGGCTCAAAGCAGGCAGGCGTCTTGCGTGTGATGTCGTTGGGGATTTCGTCGAGCGTATAGCCGACAGCAAGCTTGGCGGCAATCTTGGCGATGGGAAATCCTGTGGCTTTGGAGGCCAGCGCGGAAGAGCGCGAAACGCGGGGGTTCATCTCTATGACAACCATGCGTCCGTCTTCAGGATCAACCGCGAATTGAATATTGGAGCCGCCCGTTTCTACTCCCACCTCGCGAATAACGCGGATCGCAGCATCGCGCATGCGCTGATATTCGCGGTCCGTAAGGGTCTGAATGGGCGCAACCGTAATCGAATCACCTGTATGCACGCCCATAGGATCAAAATTCTCAATCGAGCACACAATAATAACGTTGTCAGCCAGATCGCGAATGACCTCCAGTTCATATTCTTTCCATCCCAACACTGACTCTTCAATCAACACCTCATGCACCGGAGACAGGTCGAGCCCGTGGGCAAGAGTTTCCAGCAATTCTTCGCGGTTATATGCAATGCCTCCGCCGCTACCACCCAGCGTAAAAGAAGGGCGGATGATCACCGGATACCCGATCTTGTCAGAAAACTCCAGGCCGTCTTTCAGATTGTTAATGAGCGCAGATTTCGGAACTTCAAGACCGATCTTGATCATGGCATCTTTAAACAAAAGGCGGTCTTCCGCCATCTTAATGGCCTTAAGCTGGGCGCCGATCAACTCAACTTTGTATTCTTCCAACACGCCTTTATCGGCAAGTTCCACTGCCAGGTTGAGCGCAGTTTGTCCACCTACGGTCGGAAGCAGAGCAAACTTGCCCGGCTGGCCAGCCATCATTTGCGACTCAATGGCGATGATCCGCTCCAGATATTCCCTGGTCAGCGGCTCAATATACGTGCGGTCCGCCATTTCCGGATCAGTCATAATGGTGGCAGGGTTGGAATTGCATAACACCACTTCATAGCCTTCACTCTTCAAAGCCTTGCATGCCTGCGTGCCGGAATAATCAAACTCAGCTGACTGGCCGATAACAATAGGCCCAGAGCCGATAATCAATATCTTCGAAATGTCATTGCGTCGGGGCATATGAGTTCCATTGCGCCAGGGTTCACCTGGGGATTTTTAGCGGACATAATTTGAAAATAAACTAGGCTGGTACTGAGTTTTTTACGCGTTACTCCACTCTTCCATCAAGTTCATAAAATCACGAAAGAGATAGTGCGAGTCGTGGGGGCCGGGTGAAGCTTCAGGATGATACTGCACGCTGAACAACGGCAAACTACGATGTCGCAGGCCTTCCAATGTGCTGTCATTCAGGTCGATATGTGTCTTTGCGACTTCTGACTCTTTCAAGGAGCAAGGATCAACAGCAAAGCTATGATTATGCGCTGTGATCTCAATCTTACCTGTCTCCAGTTGCTTCACCGGATGGTTCCCGCCATGGTGGCCGAATTTGAGCTTGTAAGTTTTGCCCGCCAGAGCCAGTCCGATCAGTTGATGCCCCAGGCAAATTCCGAAGATAGGCGTACGGCCCATCAATCGCCGGATGTTGTCACGCGCGTAAGTACAGGGCTCAGGATCTCCAGGCCCATTCGAGAGAAAAACCCCATCGGGGTTCAGCGATAGAACGTCTTCCGCGCTGGTCATGGCCGGGACCACTGTGACCCGGCATCCTTCATCAACCAGCATGCGCAGGATATTGTGTTTGATTCCAAAATCATAGGCAACCACGTGTCGCCGAACCAGGCGTGGGCCGGCGCACGGAACTTCCGCGTGCCAGGAACCAGGCGTTCCTGCATCCCATCGATATCTCTCTTTAGTGGTTACGATCTGAGCAAGATCAGAGCCATCCATTCTGGGGATGGAGCGCGCCTTCGCCACAAGCCTATTGATATCAGTTTCTTCAGTCGAAATTACGCCACGCATTACACCATGGGTCCGCAGGTGCCGTACCAGGGCGCGCGTATCAATATCAGAGATAACAGGCACTTTAGATTTTTCCAGATACTCATCCGCCACTTGTTGCGACCGCCAATTGGAGCTGATGCGAGAAAACTCTCGCACTACCAGCCCTTCAATATGAGGCCGCACCGCCTCATTATCGTCATGGTTCGTGCCGTAGTTTCCAATCTGCGGATTAGTAAGGACAACAATTTGGCCAAGATAAGAAGGATCGGTGAAAATTTCCTGGTAGCCAGTGAGAGAGGTATTGAAAACTACTTCGCCGCAGCGCTCACCCCGGCCGCCATACCCCAGTCCGGTAAATGTCTTTCCGTCTTCCAGAACAAGAGTGGCCTGCATTTTTTTAACACTCCTTTTAATAGTTAATGGCCGCATTTTTGCAAGCACCTTGCAAGTCTGCTTGCGGTGAAATGTTTTGTCAGAGTTGTCAGCTGGCTTGCGCGACGGGAGCAACTATCTGCACCCAGTCCGGATGAGCCGGGATATTTTGCAAATCATGCTCAAAGATGCTCAACGGCCCCTGCTGCTCTACTTCTTTAAATCCGCCAAACTTATAAGTAATCACCATCATGCGATTACGTCCGGTGGCGCGAAACTCGCTACGCAAGCGAATACCATTTTCGCGGGCGAGCATCAGTACGTGATTAATCAAAAGCGTTCCTACACCCCGAGACATGACCCGGCACGACATCAACAACAGCTTGATCGTCCACATATCCGGGGTTTTATCAATCAGCACCAGGCCAATCTTGCCATAGTCGCCAAATCTGTCATCCAGGCTGGCAACCAGCAGCAGATGCCGAGGCGATTGTCTGAACTCATTGAGTTGCTGGTAGGAATATGTATAACCAGTGGTATTGAGTTGATTGGTGCGCAGCGTCAACTCTTCAGCACGCTGCAAGTCTTCTTCACGGGCCTTAGCAATCACTAATTTCATTTTGAGTGACGCTAAAAATACTTCGCTTGGGCCAATGAACTCATCTTCAGCCTTTTTGCGCTCCATGTCAGCCCTGTACATCTGCCGGCGCCGCGCGGAATCTTCAGTAATAAAGGGTGGAATAAACTCCGGCCTCTCGCTAAGCCCTTCCAGTTCCTTTGCATCCAGAATCAACAGATCAGGCAGAGCATGACGCACTTCTTCACGTTCAAAGGGGTCATCATCAATAAAAGCCACCGTGTCCATTCCAATATTCAGACTCTTTCCAATTGCCTGGATATTGGCGACCTTGGAACTCCAGTTCATCTGGGGATAGAGAAAATAATCTTCCAGCCCGAATTCTTTCAGTTTGCCAATCGCGGCATCTTGATCATTTTTGCTGGCAATAGAATGCAGGATTCCACGCTGATCCAAGGTGGCAAGCGTTTCACGGACTTTGTTACAAAGCTGGATGCTGTCTCCTTCCAGCAAAGTGCCCTGCCATAAAGTGTTGTCCAGATCCCAGATGATCAATTTGATCGTACGAGATTTTTCTTCAGAAGCTTCCGCGGAAATCCCGAGAGGTATTTCAGGGTTGATGGTGGATGCGTGGCTCATGGCGATGAGTGCTCTCCTGGATGGATCAAATGGAACTGCCGTTGCTGCTTAGGGCGCTAGAATTCCGGAAATGGATATTTGGCAATGGACATCTGCTGGATTTCAGTGCTGCCTTCAATGATCTCCATTACCTTGGCATCACGCATATAGCGCGCGACGGGATATTCTTCTGAAAGACCGTTGGCGCCGTGGAGATGAACAGCAACATTCGCAATCCTAACGGCAACCTTAGAAGCGTAGTATTTGGCCACCAGCGTTTCCGCTGATGCTCCTGGATCGTCCATGGAACGCAGATATCCTGCGCGATAGCAAAGCAGCCTGGCAGCCCTTGTATTTACGATCATTTCAGTAAGCATCCGCTGCACAAGTTGGTGGTCCCGCAGGGTCTGCCCAAACTGCTTGCGTTTTGTGGTGTAGTCGAGAGTGGCCGTCAGACAGGACTGGGCAATCCCAACCGAGCCCCAGGCCACGCTATAACGTCCGTGGTCCAGCACACTGGAGATTACATGCGAGAGCCCAAAGCCCAGCTTGCCGACCAGATAGTGTCTGGGTATCCGGCAATTTTCCAGGTCGATTTCAGCTAGCAGTGACGCTCTTGTACCCACAATGCCCCGCATTGGCCTGCGGACCAACCCCGGAGTTTTTGCTGGAACGAGAAATGCGGTCAGCTTTTCTTCACAGCGGGCAAGCACCAGAAATAAGTCAGCAATCTGACCATAAGTGGTCCACTTTTTGTGCCCAGAGAGCACGTACTCCTCGCCTTCAAGCCATGCCTCTGTTTTTACGCTACCTGCATCACTGCCCACATCCGGCTCGGACAATGCGAGTGCGCAAAGCGTCTCACCACGTGAGATTGTGTTCGCAAATTCCGCTTTCAGTTGGCTGTTGCCCCACCGGCAAACGCCAAGCGCAACCATATCGTGCACGGTCAACAAAGACCGGACGGAGGAACATCCGCGAGCAATTTCTTCAGTAAGCAGGCCGTAGGTAATGGGATCCATGGCAGCGCCTTGTGTGCCGGTGAGGGGAGCACCTAGATATCTGCGGTCTCTCAGTTCATTGATGATGCTCTCAGGCACTCGTTCGTCGCGGTCCCACTGATCCGCATAGGGATGGATATATTCTTGGACGAAACGGCGAAACCGTGCTCGCGCTTCCCGCTGTGCGGGGGAAAGCTCAATCTGCATCACTGTCTGGTCAAGGACTTGGGTCACGGACACTCCTTACACTGATGGCACGGAAGCGAGGGCCTTCTTGCGCTCAACCAGCGCATCCATACTGTTGACTGTTCGGAAATTCTCCATATCCAGGTCCTGGTCTTCAATCGTGACTTCAAATTCTTTCTCAAGAAAGCTAACCAACTGGATGGCGAGCAATGAATTGACAAAACCCAGGCTAAAAATGTCCTGCGTGTCGGCCAGTTCATAGTTGCTGAAGAAGCGTGACAAGAATCCTTTGATCTTTATTTTTCTTTGTTCCATGGCTTCCCTCCTAACCTTTTACCTCAACGGATGCCTGCTGGTAGTTGTAAAAACCATAGCCGCTCTTGCGGCCATGGAGCCCGGCGGCCACCATCTTCTTCAGCAGTGGACAGGGCCGGTATTTGCTGTCGTTATAGCTCTCATAAAGGACATCCAGCGAATAAAGGATCGTATCCAGGCCGATCAAGTCTCCGGTTTCAAGCGGCCCCATTTTGTGACCGAAACATTTTTTGAAAAGCACGTCTACGTCAGCAGCAGATGCAACCTGGTCCTGGACGATGAAGATGGCTTCATTGATCGTCAGCATCAGCACCCGGTTCGAAACGAATCCTGGCATGTCATTTACCACAATGCTCTCTTTGCCCATCTGCGCCAGAAGGTTGCCGGCGATTTCGAGTGTGCTGGAGGAGGTGTGGTGCCCACGAATTACCTCGACCATTGACTTCATGGGAACGGGATTCATGAAATGCATGCCCAGAACGCGGTCAGGACGGCGGGTGGCTGAGCCAATCCTGGTGATTGAAATGGCAGAAGTGTTGGCGGCAAAGATGCAATCTTCAGCGCAAATTGTATCCAGCAGGCGATACACCTCTTCCTTGACTGGCCACTTCTCCACCACATTTTCAATCACGAACTCTGATTGGCTGAGACGGTCATAGTCGAGAGTAAAATCGATTCGACCCAGAATCGCATCAGCAGTCTCTGCGCTGGTCTTCTTCTTGAAGAAAGATTGCATGCGGATGCTGGTGCGGATTTCTTCTCTGGCTTTCTTTAGCTGCTGTTCGTTGATATCAACGAGAACAACTTGATGGCCAGTCTCCGCCAGGTTCTGAGCAACGCCAGCGCCCATGACTCCGGCGCCCACCACTCCAATGTGAGTCAGGTACATTTTTTCAGTTCCCTTCAAGGCTATATAAGTCACAGTGAATCCACCTGATAAGCAACAACTATCAAGCCAGACGCAGGCCCGGTGGAATTTTCGAACAGATTTCAGGAATGAGGTTCAGAAATACAGATTCATCGTTTCAATGGATTCGAGATTCGCCAAAGTGGCAATTTCAAGGCGCAATCGTTGTAGGTATTTGAAGTAACAGATAGATGATCAGGGGAGGCAGAGGTAGTTACCATGAGGCAATGCAGTCCGGCAAAGGACTCCGCTGTCTCACACGACCATTCCCTGCCTCCATAAAATCAGATCATTCGTAGCGCAGCACCACCAAGGGGTTGGTGCGAGCAGCGCGACGGGCCGGCCAATAGCAGGAGAGCAGGGCAACGCTCACCAGCAACAATGAAATCCCCAAAAAAGTAACCGGGTCCGCAGCGCTCACGTTATAGAGTAAGCTGGCAATTGACCGGCCAAAGATGAACGCGCCAATCAATCCAACTGCAATCCCTCCCAGGGTGAGCAGCAGTCCTTGCCGCATCACGGAAAGCAGCAGACTTCCAGGCTCAGCCCCAACTGCCAGGCGAATACCAAATTCGCGTGAACGGCTGGTCACAAAGATTGACATAACGCCGTAGATGCCAATAGCTGCCAGCACAAGTGCCAGACCTGCAAATATTGACAGCAGCAAATCAGTAAGCTTCTGGCTTGTAAGTGTCCGATTCACCACATCGGGCATGCTGCGCACCGCATACACCGGCACGTCCGCATCCAGTTCATGGATTTTTCTGACCACTGACGAGTTGACAGAAGCGGGATCGCCCGCGCTGTGAAACACCAGATACATCCTGAGATCGGGTTGTTGACCGTGCGGGAAATAAAGATGCGGCAGCATGTCCTCAGCCAGGCTCTGGTCCTTCACGCCATTGACTACACCAACAATCGTCAACCATGGCGGATCGCCCGTGGTGCGCACACGCTTGCCAAGTGCATCTCCGTTGGGCCAATAACGGCGGGCCAGAGTTTCATCCACTATCACTACCAGCGGAGATTTATCCGTATCGGTATTCAGGAAGTCGCGTCCCCGATCAAGCGACATGCCCATGGTCTGAAAATAGCCGGGACTCACAGTGCGCAAAGCCGCCTGGGTAGGATCGCTTCCCGGAGGAGGCTCCTGTCCTTCCACAATGTAACCGTCTGAATCATCTTCTCCACCAAAGGGCAAAGTGGAGGTGACCGCTGCGCCAGTGACTCCCGGCAGCGCTTGTACCTGCTGAAGCAGGGATTGATAAAACTGGACTTGTTGTGGCGGCGTAGGATATTTCTGATTGGTCACCGGCAGCAGCATGGTCAATACATTGTTCGCCTGAAATCCAGGGTCCACCGCTAGAAGATGACGGAGACTTTTAAGCACCAGCCCAGCGCCGATCAATAACATAAGACAAAGGGCAATTTGCCCCCCCACCAAAGTACGGTTCATCCAGCGATTAGAGCGTCCGCTGCTTCCTCTTTGAATTTCACTGCTGCACCCAGCAAGACCCATTCGATAAGTGCGAATAGCCGGCGCCAAACCAAAGAGCAACCCTGTAACCAGCGACAACGCAATAACAAATAGCAGTACCACACCGTTGATGCCGACCTGCTCGATGCGGGGAATGCCTACAAGGGCCGAGCGGCTTAGCAATCTGACGATGACCCATGCCAAGCCAATGCCAGGAATAGCGCCCAGAATGGACAGCAGAACACTTTCCGTCAGCAGTTGTTGAATCACGCGCTTCGGCGAGGAACCGAGCGCATAGCGCACAGCGATCTCACGGCTGCGTATTGCGGAACGGCTCAGCAAAAGATTGGCAACGTTGGCGCAGGCAATCAGCAAGATAAAAATCACGGAAAATTGCAGTACCAGCAATGGCTTGCGGGTCTTTCCTACGATGGCTTCCTTGAGTGGTATGACCAGCGTCTTTAGTCCAGCTCCGGGAGGTGGCGGATCATTGCGACCTACCATGTGCGGGTTTTGCTGGCCAGCACTGCGAAGGATCTCCGTGGTTTCCGATTGCACCGCAGCAAGGGACGCACCCGGCTTAAGCCGCGCAATGCCAGTCAGAAAGTAAGGATGCGTTGCCTGTGTATTTAAACCAAGCGGTATCCATATCTCAGTTTCAGGCAGCGGAAAATCAAATCCTTGCGGCATAATGCCAAGAACCTGAACTGCGGCATTATCGATGGTCAGAGTCTTCCCAATAATGCTGGCATCATTGCCAAAGTGGCGCTGCCAGAATCCGTAACTCAAAACGCATACGTTGGTCTTGCCGGGAACATCGTGTTCAGGGAGGAACGATGCTCCTATCCTGGGCTCCACGCCCAATACCTTAAAAAAATCCGCCGTGACCTTGGCTCCTTGCAGGCGCTCCGGCTTATCGGTCCCCGTTAAATTGACGCCTGTTGACCAATAAGCGGCGCTCGCAGTAAGCAATGAGCTGCGATCGTGATAAGTTGAAAAATTTGCGGGCGAGAGCCGCCATGTATCCAGACCTTTTTCCGGATACGATTGCAACAACCTGACAATGCTGTCTTCTTCGGGGTAGGGCAGCGGACGCAGTAATATGCTGTTGATAAGGCTGAAGATGGCAGTGGTGACGCCGATACCAAGAGTGATAGTAAGGACGGCCACTGATGTAAAACCAAGCTTCTTCATCAGCAAGCGTGCCCCAAAGCGAACGTCTTGCAAAAGGTCTTGAAACATTGTACTTCCCTCCCAATGCAGGAATGCTGCACGGAATACATACAAGGCAGGACAAGCGGAGCAGATAGACCCATCTGCTGCCTGGCCTTTAGACGCCTTTTTTACGATTCGGCCACTAGAAATTATTTATTTATTTTGGCAGCTCAGCCCCCTCCTTAAAGGAGGGGGGCGCCCCGCCAAAGGTCTGGGGCGGTCACCTATACCATGCTGGCGACGGCTGCATTTTCCTGGATATCCATCTCCTCAAACTCGGGGTAATCATCCAGCCAGCATGCTTCAGGACTGCTCTGGAAGAGCATCAGCCGGTCCCGATTTTCGGGATTAGGCGCGCGATGATAGCGGAGCAGGATCTGGTCCCCGATCTTTGCCACAACTTCAATTTTCCCCGTCTTATGAGACATGCACAGGTGGGCATGACGGGCCAATCCAGATAGGTTGCGGCGGGCACGCTCAAAAATATTCAATGCTTCTTCAATGGGCACCACATAGGGCCGGTTCCCAGCGGTAGGACGGCAGATAAAAATATAGTAAGGAGGCACGCCGTTAAACGAAAGCCGGTTAAACAGGTTGCCAATCACCTCTGCACTGTCATTCACGCCGCGGATCATAGGAGACTGATTGACCACCGTGGCTCCCGCCTTTTGCAGCAACATAATGCCTTGCAAAGCCACATCCGTGAGTTCACGCGGATGATTGAAGTGGGCCATGATATAGATTTTTTTCTCCTGCGTGCTGTATTTGGAAATCATTTCCAGCAGAGACGGGTCATTAATAATACGGTAAGGATTGAAGGCCGGCATTTTGCTGCCGATACGAATGATCTTCACATGGTCGATTTCACGGATTTCCTTAACGATTTTTTCCAGCTTGCCAGTGGATAAAATCAAAGGGTCCCCGCCCGTGAGCAGTACATTGTTGATTTCTTCGTGCGCGCGGATATAGGCCGAGGTTTCACTCAGATCATTTGTAACTTCGTCGTTATCGTCAGTAAACAGGCGCTTACGGAAGCAGAAGCGGCAATAGCCTCCGCATACATTGTTCACCAGCAGCAACGCCGTGTCATTGTACTTGTGCTCCAGTCCGCGCACCTTGGTATAGGAAGCTTCGTCGGATGCGTCCCACTCGCCAAATTCTTCCAGTTCGGAGACTTCCGGCGTAATGATGCGCCGGATGGGATCGCCCGGGTCATCCCAGTTGATGAGGGACTGATAATACTCATTGCTGCGGTAGACAAACTTTTCCGTCACAGGCCGGATCTTTTCTTTCTCCTCAGGACCGATTGTGGGGACTTGATCAATTTTGGTGATGTACTTGGGGGTCGTCACGCGGGAATCCTCCTTGTTGGCTCCAACACTTGCTGCGTGTGTTTGCACAGGCCTGTTTTGAAAAGGCTGCTTTTTGAAGAAGCTGAATTTTTGGGCTGATTTTGAAGTTGATTCTTTAAAGATGAAAGACGATTGATGCTGAGATTTTCAGGAATGCATGCGAGAACCAACAGCCAAATGTGCACGAGTCGGTGCTATCCGCTGCGGTCCAGTCCTTCCTAGACAGCGGTCGCTGGAATTTCCATCCGTGCTTCTATTTGTCTGTCATATTCGATCTGGCCACGTTCCATTTTGATGATGCGGTCTGCGGCGCTGTAATAACGGTCGTCATGAGAGATAACGATCACGGTCTTTCCGCGAGCTTTAAGGTCAGGGAGAATCTCATAGTAAAAGATTTGCTTGAACATCGGGTCCTGATCTGACGCCCATTCATCGAAGACATAGATGGGTCGGTCTTCAAGATAGGCAGTCAGCAGCGCCAGACGCTTGCGTTGTCCCTGCGATAGTTCGGTAGTTGAGAGCTTTCCATTCTCAATGTGCAATTTTTGCGTAAGTTGCAATTGCGCCAGATATTTACGGCTCCGGGCTTCCAGATCGTGCTGGGCGACTCCATAGAGACGATCAAACAGATAAAAATCGTAGAACACCACGGAAAACAACTGCCGATAATCGTCGCGATTATCGCGAGTAATGCCTTCGCTATCCAGCATGATTGTGCCTCTTGCGGGCTCGTACAATCCAATAAGCAATTTTGCCAGCGTGGTTTTACCGCTGCCGTTGCCCCCGATCAGGAAAACGATTTCGCCTGGGCGTAATGAAATGTCCAGCGGTCCGAGCAGAAATTCATCGGTTGATCCCTCAGTGCGATAGACGTGAGTCACACCGGTAAGATCAAGGGTGCGCCAGGAAGCGCCGGCGCGGGCCGATACGGCGCCTTCAGGTTCATGAGTAGCAAGTGTGAGACCAAGGGCATTTACTTTTTCGGCAGCTACATGCGCCTTCCCCAAAATGGGCAGCGTGTTCAATACGGTCGACAATGGAGAAATCATGAACAAGACCGTGAGGGTATAGCCCATCAGTGCCTGGCGACTGACATTTACCAGCACGGGCGTGAGGAAGAGAATCAAACCGATGAACACAAAGAAAAGAATCTGACCCCAATTGGAAGCCGCCAGGGCAATGGTGTTTGCTATGACCCCGTGACGATAAACGCCCTCGACTGCAGGCTCAAGTTCCTGTGAGAGAAAAGCATTGCGGCGGTCGCGATTGAGTTTCAGCTCCTTTGTGCCTTCCGTCAAGGCGCGAAAGCCTTTGAATGATGCGTCCCATCCTTCCCGCATCATGCGGAAGTGGTGGACTGACTTCATTGTAGGCAGTTGGTAGGTCAGAATACCCAGGACCATATAGCCCAGCACCAGCAACAAAAGCGGCCATGAAAGCCACCCGAGATATACCAGGCATCCCGCAATTACGGCAAACTGTGTGGCCAGAAGCGGCAGACTCGTAATGCCGGTGGTCACTGAGGGAATGTCATCGGTAATGGTCGCCAGCAGCCGGTGAATGCCAAGCTCCTCCAGAAGGCGATAAGGAGCACCCAGAATCTGGCGCGACAGCCGCATGCGCATATCGCGCGCGGCCTGGGCTGTCATGCGGACCAGCAATGCCTGCGAGACAAAGCCACTGATAGGAATAAGGATACAAAGAGCAACAAAGGCCCAGATGAGTTTCAGTGATGGTCCATGGCTCAAAACCTGATTAATCACGGCAATCAGTACCGTGCTGCCGAAGCCGGCGATAGCACCCGTTAGCGCGGCAAAGATGAAAGTGGACCGTGAGCGCTTAACGCCCTTTGACCAATTCAGGAGTACAGAGAAGAGCTGAAATGTACTTTGCATTATTGAATGTCCTTGGTTGCGCTCTCTATGCAAGCATGCAACTTTTCCGCGAGTGTTTTTACGTGTGGTTCCTGCATCATGGTGTAGTGCTGGCCCGGCGAGATATGGACCTGAACACCCTGGGCCGCCAGGCGTTCCCAGCCTTTGCTGCCGGTTTCTTCGGTGTAATAATCTTTCGGGGCTTCCCGGCCAATATATTCAATGGGATTTTCGGCAACGAACAGATCAATCCGCCCCTCAAAAATTCCCCCAGCATAGCTGCGCATGGTCTGTGCACTGGTTTTAAAGGAATCAAAGAGTTTTCTGAAAGCCACCAGCGTCATGTCTGCCGGCACCAGGTTGATCTTTTTGGATAATGACCAGACGCGGTTAAGCTGCTGCATAGGCGGAAGCGGGAAGATTTCATCCCAGGCCGCCCGTATGGTTTCCATGGGCATGCCCAGATCGGTAACAAAGCTGCCCAGCAATACCGCCCAGTTGTATTCTGCCGGCTTCTCTGAAGGCGCTTCAGGATCCACCAAAGCCACCAACGCCAGCTTTTGACCTTGCTGTTGTAATTGCCGGGCCATTTCAAAAGCGATCACACCACCCATGGACCAGCCAGCCACCATATATGGACCTTCTGGCTGGAAGGCCCGTATGGACGCAACATACTCAGCAGCCATCGCTTCAACCTGTGTATGCACTTGAAGCTCTTTGTTGGTTTCACGCGATTGCAGGCCATAAAGAGGCTGATCTGTTGCCCAGTTTCGCGCCAGATCTGAATATGCCAGCAAATGTCCGCCAGCGCCGTGCACCACATACATGGGCTTCTTGCTTCCTTCAGTCCTGATCGGGACCAGCGGACTCCATGATTGGGTGTCTGTTTCCTGGCCAAGCGCGTGAGCAAGATGCTCAATGGTAGCGCTCTGAAATAGTGACGCCATCGGAATGCGCTTCTTTAATTTCTCCTCAATGCGCGTGATCAGCTGGACTGCCAACAGCGAATGTCCGCCCAGTTCGAAGAAATCATCGGTCACGCCGATAGGACGCGCGGGCAATAGCTCTTCCCAGATATTCACTAACTGTTGCTGCAATGGGTCCTTGGGAGCGGCATAAGTTTTTTCCGAACGCGAGAAATCAGGCGCAGGCAGCCCGGCGGTGTCAACCTTGCCGTGCTGTGTCATCGGCAGTTCCTTCAGGAAAACATACAGGCCGGGCACCATATATTCCGGCAGGCGATTTTTGAGTTCGGTCTTGAGTTTGTCGGCAGTGACTGATTCGGCTCTGGCAACCACATAGGCCACAAGGCGTTTTTCACCAGGCCCATCTTGCCGCGCCAGCACCAGAGCTTCCCGAACATCGGGTTGCTGCTTCAAAGCAGACTCAATCTCGCCCAGTTCAATCCGGAATCCGCGGATCTTAACCTGATGATCGATTCGTCCGCGATATTCAATGGTGCCATCCGGTAAATATTTGCCCAGATCACCGGTACGGTACAAACGGGCGGCGGCGGTTCCCGAAAACGGATCAGGAACAAAAAATTCCGCAGTCAATTCCGGTCTGCGCCAGTAGCCGCGTCCCACGCCTTCGCCACCCACATAAATCTCCCCTGTGGCCCCCAGCGGCACTGGTTGCAGGTGCTTATCGAGAATATAGATACGGCTATTGGCAATTGGCCGGCCAATTGGCGGTGAAGGGGATTTGAAATCCACCGGCGCGCAAGTACACAGCACAGTGATTTCAGTTGGCCCGTAATGATTGATCAATTGGAACTCAAGTTCTTTTTTAACTTTATGAAGACGGTCGCCACCGGTGAGCATGTATTTGAGCGCCAAGCCTGAAGGTAGATGGTCAATGACTGCTTCCGCCAACGGTGTCGAGAGGAAGCAGATAGAAATCTCCCTGGACTTCAGCCAATTTTTTAATTCAAAGGGAATCTCTTGAGATTTGGCCCTGGGCAAGAACAAACTGGCGCCCGCAACCAGATACGGCCATATCTCCCACGTTGCGGCATCAAAGGCAATACCCGCCAGTTGAATTGCCCGATCAGTTGCGCTCACTCCATAGGCACGGTTGTGCCACGTCACCAGATTAACCAGGCTGGAATGCCGCACCATTGCGCCTTTAGGCTGTCCGGTGGAACCGGAGGTATAGATCACATAAGCGAGATTGCCGCTGCCAGCACCACAAACTGGCGCTATGCTGTATTCCTGTGCAATCGTCGGCCAATCACTATCAAGGCATACGACTTTGGCCTGTTGCTGCGGTAATTTTTGCAGACAGGATTGCTGGGTAAGCAGAACGGAAGCCTTGGAATCTTCAAAAATGTAAGCCAGACGATCCAGTGGATACTCCGGGTCCAGAGGCACATAAGCCCCTCCAGCTTTCAGAATTCCAAGCAGCCCGATCACCAGTTCCAGACTCTTCTCCATACAAATAGCAACCAAAGATTCAGCTCCCACGCCAAGGTGGCGCAGATAGTTGGCCACTAGGTTTGCGCGAAGATTGAGTTCGCGATAGCTCATCTGCTCATGCTCGCAGATGATGGCGGTTGCATCGGGAGTCTGCGCCGCCCGGGCTTCGATAAGTTGATGCACGCAGACGCTGACAGGGAATGCAGCATCTGTCTGGTTCCACTCTTCCACAACTTGATGAAATTCAGGTTTTGTAAGTAAGCCGACATCCACCAACCGGACGTCAGGATCAGCCACGACTTTGTGCAGCAAAGCCAGAAAATGCTGAATGAACCTCTGGATAGTTGAACTCTCGAACAGCTCCGGACTATAGACCAGAGAGCCGGCGATACCTTCCTGGTCTTCCCAGAAATAAAGTTCCAGATCGAACTTCATTTCAGAACTTCCTGTGCTGCCTGAAGGCAGTGTGACTCCGGCCAGTTCGCTCGCGGGCATAGGCGCATTCTGGAATGCCAGAATTACCTGAAACAAAGGATTGCGGCCAATGCTGCGCTCAGGCTGCAACTCCTCCACCAGTTTTTCAAAAGGCAGATCCTGGTGCGCATAGGCGCCTAGTGCGGATTCCCGCACCTGCCGCAATAGCTCGCGGAAGGTGGGCCGTGCGCGGAGATCGGCGCGCATCACTACCATGTTCACAAAGAAACCAATCAGGCCTTCAAGTTCAACACGGCTGCGTCCGGCCACAGGTGACCCAACCAGAATGTCGTCTTGTCCTGTATATCTGCCCAGCAGAGCTTGAAAGGCTGCCATTAGCGTCATGAAAGTGGTAGCGCCTTGAGCGCGTCCAAATTCATGCACTGCCCGGGAGAGCGCCACAGGCAACTCTATTTGGCATTGCACTCCCCCCTGAGTACGTATAGCAGGGCGCGGATGGTCCGTCTCCAGTTCCAGCACGGTTGGCGCCCCGGCCAGTTGTTGCTTCCAGTAACTTAATTCCCCGGCCAGAAATTCGCCTTGCAGTTGCTCACGCTGCCACTCCGAGTAATCGGCATACTGGATTTCAAGCTCGCTCAAAGGCGAAGCATGTCCTGCCGAGAATGCCTGATAAAGCGCCTCGACTTCCTGCATCATGATGCCCATGGACCAGCCGTCGCTCACGATGTGGTGCATGGTTACTAGCATGGTGTGCTGCTGGCTAAGCCTGAATAGACTCGCCCGGAACAGCGGGCCGGCAGAAAGATCGAATGGCTGCGCGGCATCCTGCTCCGCCAGCTTCCGCGTCTGGGCGTTTTGATCTTCTTCCGATAGCCCACGTAGATCGACTTGCAGTAGATTCACCGGCTGGGCCTGCCCAATCACTTGCATGGCCTGGCCATTCACTTTGGTGAAGGTAGTACGCAAGGCATGGTGCCGCCGAATGACCTCGCTCAGGCTCTGTTGCAGTGCCGTAAGATTTAATCCTGCATCCAACTGCACTATAGTGGAGATGTTGTAAGCGCTGCTATTCGGTGCAAGCTGGTCCAGAAACCACAGCCGCTGCTGAGCATAGGAAGAAGGCACCACACCTTCTTTATGGATTGCGCGTAATGGAATTCCTGGCCTTGCCGCCTGTGAACGCATCGCCGCCTCAATGCGCGCGGCCAGTGACGCCAATATCGGCGATTCAAACAGCGCCCGCACCGGCAGCTCAATCTTAAAACTCTCGCGCAGCCGGGAGATGATTCTGGTGGCCAGAAGTGAATGCCCACCCAAGGCAAAGAAATCATCAGTCCTGTTTACACTTTGTACACTGAGTACGTGTCCCCAGATTTCCGCCAGCACTTCTTCAATCACGGTGCGCGGAGGAACCACCATGCGGCGCAATTCCGTAGCAGGATCGGGAAGGCTGCGCAGATCGAGCTTGCCATTCGGCAACTGCGGCAACTCGGTTAGCCTGAGATAGACTGCCGGAATCATATATTCGGGCAACTTATCTTGCAGAAATTGGCGCAACGCAGCATCATCCAGACCCGGCGCGGTTCTGGGAACGACATAACCAACCAACCTGCCCGTACTGTTGCTATCTTTCTTCACAAGCACTGCTGCATCCTTAATTTCCGCATGCAGACGCAGTGCCGTCTCAATTTCGCCTAGCTCAATGCGATGGCCGCGCAGTTTGACCTGAGCATCTTTTCTTCCCAGAAATTCCAGTTTGCCATCGGACCTCCAGCGTGCCCAGTCGCCGGTACGATATAAGCGAGCACCGGCAACACTGCTGAAATGGTCCGGCACAAATTTTTCCGCGGTCAGCGCCGGCCGGTCAAGGTAACCACGCGCTGTTCCTAATCCGCCAATAAACAATTCGCCGGGCACACCCACGGGCGACAGCTGTCCATCTCCATCCAGAACATACATCTGGGTATTTGAAATCGGCTTTCCGATCGAAACGTTGTGCCCGCCCGGTTTGCATACCTCAACGCTCGATTGCACAGTCGCCTCGGTCGGTCCATAGGCATTCCAAAGTTGTGCCTTTAGCAACTGATAAAAAGTGGAGACGGTCTCCGGCTTAATCGCCTCTGCTCCGCTGCACATCACACGCAATGATTTCCACTGCTGAATCATGGGATCAACAAGAAGCGCTTCCAGTAGAGAAGGAGACAGATCAAAATAGGTGACCTGTTTGCTGATGGCCAATTGAAGAAGATATTCAACATCCTGTTCGCCGCCAGGCTTGGCAATAACAATTTGAGTGCCGCGCGACAGTGGCAGGAAAATCTCAATCACGGAAGCATCAAAGCTATAAGATGTTTTTTGCAACACACGGTCTTGCGGAGCGAATGCAAGAGCATCGCCTGCCCACATGAGCTGATTAAATATCTGGCGGTGTTCTACCGTGACTCCTTTGGGTTTTCCAGTGGAGCCCGATGTATAGATCACATAGGCCAGATTGGCCGGCGAGGGGCCCGCATCCAGGGATACAGTGCTCTCTTGTGCAATCAATTCCCGGTCGCTATCTAATTCAACGAGTTTGCCCGCGAAGTTCGCCAACTGCTGCCGTAAGGCTCCCTGGGTCAGCAGCACATGCATTCCAGAGTCCTGCGCCATGTAATCCAGCCGCTCTGCCGGATATTTTGGATCAAGAGGAACATAAGCGCCGCCGGTTTTCAGCACTGCGAGCATGGAAACGATGAGGTCAAATCCACGCTCCATGCAAATACCTACCCGGGTTTCTGGTCCCACTTTTAGCTTGCGCAGATAATGCGCCAATTGGTTGGCACGCTCATTCAATTCAGCATAAGTCAGTTGCTGATCTTCATAATCCAGGGCCACCGCAGCCGGGGCCTTGGCGACTTGCTCTTCAAATAACTGATGGACCAGCTTCTCGGGGCCGTAGGAAATCGCAGACCCGTTGCTGGCTTGAAGAAGATGGGCTTCTTGCTCCGGGCTCACCATAACTGCCCGTGCAACCTGCAGATCAGGGTTGGAAACGATGGTTTCCAGCAGATAATTCCAGTGGCCCAGCATCCGCTCGATGGTGGAGCGGTCAAACAGGTCGGTGCTGTAGCTGAGTGAACAACGCAGGCCGCTCTTCTCTTCAGTAATAGAGAAAGTCAGGTCAAATTCTTCAACACCGGGTTCTGAAGCCACTGTACTGAGTTGAAGGCCTTCCACTTCCATGCTTGCCTGGGGAACGTTCTGTAAAACAAACATTGCCTGGAATAAGGGGGCGTAGCTTAGGCTGCGTTCAGGTTTGAGCTCTTCTACCAGCTTTTCAAACGGAAGTTCCTGATGGGTCTGGGCTTCAAGTACCGTCTCCCGCACACCGGCCAGCAACTGGCGGAAACTAAGATTAGAAGTGAAACGGGTCCGGAGAACCACGGTATTGACGAAGATGCCGATCAGTTCCTCGGTTTCCGCAGAAGGACGCCCGGCTACTGGCGTGCCCACCGTAATATCATCCTGTCCGCTATAGCGCATGAGCAGCAACTGGAAGGACGCCAGCAAAGTCATGAACAGGGTAACGTGCTCCTGATGACTCAAGGCTATAAGTTGTTCCGTCAATTTTTTGGGGACTGTAACTTCACAAAGCTCTCCCTTGAAACTGGCCACTGCTGGACGCGGACGGTCATAAGGCAATTCCAGCAGTGGCGGACTCTCCAGCAGCTGCGCCTTCCAATAGGAGAGCAGGGCATCCAATGTATTGCTCTGCATCCGCTGGCGCTGCCAATATGCATAGTCGGCATACTGAATTGGGAGTTCCGGCAAAACCGAATTTCCATTCCGGCAAAGAGCCGCATAGATTGTTCCAACTTCACGGACCAGTATTTGTAGAGACCATCCGTCGGCGGCAATATGATGAACAGACAAAACCAGAACGTGTTCTTGAGGAGCGAGACGCAACAAAGTGGCGCGCAACAGCAAGTCTCTGGCAAGATCGAAGGGCCGCTGATTAATTTCAACAGCAATCTTCCTGGCCTGGGCCTCCCGTTCCAGTTCTGGCGCCGCACTCAGATCTATCAGAGGTAAATCAACCGCGTGCGGCGGAGCGATAACCTGTACCGGTTGCCCGTGATCATCAACAAAATGAGTGCGCAACGATTCATGACGGCGAACCGTTTCCGTGAGTCCTTGTTGAAGCGCGGATATCTTGAGATGTCCGCTGAGCCGGAGCACCACTGGAATGTTGTAAAGAGCTGTTCCCGGGGACATTTGCTCCACAAACCAGAGACGCTGTTGCGCAAAGGAAAGCGCAGCATGTCCGGATTGCGGACGTGGGCGTATCAGTTTGGCCGCCGGCTCTGCAGACGAAGCCATCTTCAAAAGCCGCTTGAGCTGGGCCTGTTTTTCCAGTGAAAGACCCGCCTTACGCGTTGCGGTCTTCGACCTTCTTTCCGAAATGCCGTCCTTAATGATTGTCATGTCCTTTGCCATGGTGTTCTAGGCTCGCTTAATCAGGTTGGAATTTGTAGAGTTGGGAAAAACGTGTTTGGGCGTGAGTATGGATTTATGCAGCTAGCGACAGATGAGTTCGCCGTATGCGCGATTAAGTAGTGCCGACTGTGCTTAGTTCCCTCTCGGCTCCTGCATAGCCAAGGGCCGTCTTCTCCGCGTCGCAGGCCACGAAGGAATGAATTTCGCCAAAGACGCAAAAGAATTCCGGATACATTCTTTCCTGCAAGTCGAGACCCACCTGATCCAGCAGTCTTAGCCCGGCAAACTCCGGGACCGGCCAGCGGACGGTAACTTTATTCAGCCCGCTGCATACCGCTGCAGCAGGAATAGTAATGTCCCAGGCTTCCCAATCACGCCCCATCTGCATCTCGCCTGCCAATCTCCCATTTACTTGCACGGAAACCGTCTCTGCCCCGGTCCCGGGATGGGGCACACGGCAAGTCAGCCGCAGCCGTACTGCATGATTGGCCTCACTGACAAAGACGAATCTCGATTCCAGCCAATAAGCTTTGTAATAGTGGTTATGTTTGTGGCTCAGATACTCGGCCAGGTGCGGCACGGTCCACATAACTTCCTGCTGCTGCATTCCCTCGGTGCAATAGTAGTAATCCAGCAGATTGATGTCGCGCCGGGTGACGCTGTGTTCTTCCCGGCGCAACTGGTCGAGTTGCTTTTGCGCGTCGATACCCAGGCTCTTCAGCGCACTGACGATGCCATCCAGCAACACCACATCCAGCCGCTGGTAGTTGAAGCGCAACAGGTAATGCTGCATTAATGGCGAACCCAGCCCGGAGATCTCTTCAGTCGCACGGCACATCAGCATGGGAGTCCGCCGGCTTTGCAGGTCAAGATAGTTGCGCATGACACTGGCAATTTTCGGCGAGGCAGCCGCGGCGCGGAGGCAATAATGCTCCACAAGTTCAGGCGTCTGCCACCAATGAGCATTGTGAACAGCTGCCAGAAACGCCGTTTCCGCTTCCACTTCTAAAGCAGGCATCGGGCATTTCCCCATGAGTGAGCGCCAGGATACATTTCCGCCATTGAAAGCCTGCAAAACACTGGAGGCGGCCGCAGCCATTGCAACTTCAATCCCTTCGGATGTCAGATGGCAATAGTCTACAAATAGTCGACGATCCGGCACCTCACCCTGGAGATACTCTTTGAATATCCGGGGCAGATCGACCAACCAGTCCGAAAGATTCGTGACTTCTTCCCGCAAAGCTTTTTCCGTGGCTGCATAAGTGCGAGGCGCTGCATTCTTGGATGTATCCCAGATGACCGCATCCCTGGCCATCTCCAGATAATGTCTGGTATTTTCCCAGTCTCCCATTTTGCGGCTGCATTCGGCGAGAATATAGAGTGGAGTAACACAAACAGCGTGATCAATTTCAACCATCCTGCCAGCCAGCTTTGCCGCCAGTTGAAAATTGGATTCTCCCAGTGCTTGCTCGGCTGCTGTACGCAGAGTAATCCACTCATCGTTTCCGCCTTCGACAAGATACGGAGCATTGGTGGCCTGATCGCGCCAGTCGCCAAGGTTAAACTCAGGAATAATCCAGACCAGGGGAATATTCCGGTCGCGATAAACCTGGGATACTCCTTTGACCAGAGCAGTGACATGCTGCCGCAGTTCTTCTTCCACCAGGCTCTTCATGCCGCGTATGCCCTGCTCCCGCAACACGCTATCGACCGATGAAATATCAGCACTCTTAGGAGCACTCTTGTCCCAGTTATTTCCAGAAAAAATGATGACCAGGTCGGGGTCCAGTAGTAACGCAGAGATTGCCAGATCTGCGACCTCAAAACCCAGGTTGGTGCGAGCCAGGTCTATTACCTCAATCGCATCCTTTCCCATCTGCGACTGAAGAATGCTCTCCAGTGCCGCGGCGGGAGTGAACAAAGGATCATAGAGAAATCCGCGCGCCACCGATTCGCCCACAAAGACAATGCGCTTCTTGGCCTTTTTGGGAGGAATACGTCCCAGGTTGGCCCACAAGCCCCAATCTCTTACCGCCTCTTTGCTACGGACAAAAGACGTCTGGCCATTTTCATTCCTGCGTTCCCATATTCCTACGCGATCAAGATCAGCGGGACCTGTTGACGAGGCTTGTCCTTTCAAATCGGCGCCAATACCGTGCCAAAGCTGGGCGGGAGCGGCGCTGAGCGGCACCAGCAATCCTGTTTGCCGCAACAAGCGCAAAGCTTCAAAACCATCTTTTGACAAGATTTTTCTGGCAATCCGATTCGCAAAAGATTTCAAAAATTCGGGCGGGGTCTTCATGGTCATTTTTTGCCTTTCGAGTTTGGAGCGGGAATGCAGGGCCATCCGGACACGGCTGTTAATCAACGCCGATGGCGCTCAATTCATCGTGCGTCACGGTAGAGGTTTTGACGGCCTTACTCCCATCGCACGCGGTAAAGGAATAGATCTCTCCAAAAATGCAGAAGAATTCCAATTTGTTTTTATCCAGGAGATCGCTCAGCACGTCGCCCAGGCCTTCTCTGCCGGGAAATTCAGGCATGGGCCAGTCGATGGCAATTTCATTGAGGCCATCTTTAATCAAGCGGCCGGGAATAGTAACGTTCCATACGCTCCAGTCCTGGCCAATTTCAATCACACCCACCTTGACGGCGTTTACACGCAGAGAAATATTGGGTGCGGACGCGGATGGATAGCGGAGCCGGCAGGTCAATTGCAGATGTACGGAGTTCTGCGCTTCACCCACAAAGACAAACTTCGATTCGCGCCAGTACGCTTTGTAATAGTGGTGGCGTTCGCTGGGGAGGAAACCATCACGCTTGGGCAGGACCCACAATACCTCCTGCGGCTGCAAAGAGGCAGAGCTGTGATAGTAATCCAACAGGTCAATGTTATATCTGGCTACACTGAATTCTTCGCGGCGCAGGCGGTCAAGGTCCGCTTGCGCATCGATTCCCACCTCTTTCAGGGCGGCAATTACGGCGCTTAAAAGTACCTCGTCCATTTGCTGGTTGTTGTAGCGCAGCAAATAGTGCTGAATCAGAGGCGAACCCGATCCGGAAATTTCTTCCGCTGCCCGACACATCAGCATAGGAGCGCGCCGGGTCTGCATGTCAATAAAGCACCTCATAATCTGGGCAATATGCCGTGAATGCTGCAATGCCTTGGAGCAAAAATAAAGCACCACGTCATAAGGCTGCCACCAATGGGCGCTATGGACAGCCGCCAGAAATGCGGCTTCGGCTTCTACTTGAGCACTGGGAGAAGCTGCCTGGTTGAGCAGCGCCGTCCAGGGCATATCAGGTTTATTGAATGATTTAAGAACACTCGAGGCTGCGGCAGCCATGGTGACCTGAATACCTTCGGCAGTCATATGACAGTAGTCAAGGAACATTCGCCGGCCGGGTAAGCCGCCCTTCAGATATTCTTTGAAGATCTTCGGCATATCCAGCACATGGCAATTATGCTTAGCAGCCTCATCACGCAGGATCTGCTGCGCTACGGAAAATGTTCGGGGAGCTGCACTCTTGGAAGAGTCCCATATCACCGAATCGCGGGCCAGTTCCAGATAGTTCCGTGCAGCTTCAACATCACCCAGTTTCTCACTGCATTCCGCCAGGATGTACAATCCGGCCACGTTCACCTGCTGGTCAAGCTCCACCATCTTGGAGGCGAGGGCCGATGCCGTTTCATAATCGCCGGCCTGCAAAGCAACCTGCGCCGCATCCCAATTATTGATCCATTCCAGATTGTCGCCTTCAGCCAGATGGGGCGCATTCGTCAAAGGATCACGCCAGTCTCCCAGATTGAACTCCGGAACGATCCATACCAGCGGTATACCCCGGCTCTTATAGGCAGCACACACTTTCTGCACCACCCTTTTAACCTCGCCAGCCAGGGATTCTTCAGCCTGATGCTTGGTGGCACCTACGCCTTGTTCGCGAAGCGTTACATCAATTCTGGGAATGAAGTCAGCACTGGGTGGGAAGACGCAACGCCAATTGTTTCCAGAAAAAATGACTACCGCATCCGGCTCCAGTTCAAGCGCGGCAATAGCCAGGTCTTGAACCTCAAAACCCAGATTGGTGCGCGCCAGGTCAATCACTTCAACCGCGTCCTGGCCCATCTGTGAGTGAAGAACTTTCTCCAGGGCCATGGCGCAGGTGAACTGCGGATCATAGAGATATCCACGGGCCACGGATTCCCCGATCAGGAGAACCCGCTTTCTCGTTCCTTTAGCTTCAATTCGCCCAAGATTGGCCCAGTAGTTCCAATCTTCCAGTTTGTCTTTGCTACGGACAAAGTAAGTCTGGCCATTTTCTTGTTTCTTTTCCCAGATGCCGACCCGGGTGATATCCGCCCGACCGGCAGAAGAGACTTTAGGCTGGTGGCCGATGTCATCCATAGATGACTTGACTGAATTTTTGCCCGACACATCTCCAAACAGCCCCGTGAGCCGAAGCAAACGTAAAGCTTCATGACCATCTTCAGAAACGGCAAGCTGGGCCAGGCGATTAGCAAAAGATTTTAGCAATTCTGGTGGCTGCTGCATTGCATAAGCTCCTTAGAGTAAGGTGTAAACCAGATGGCCAACTGCTTCGCCTCCGGTGGGTTTTTCGGTTGCTTGCAAGTCCCAGAGAGCAGGGATGCCTGCCCGTTCCATGATGAAGTCTTCCACCACGAGCACGTCGATTTGCGACCGCACAAAGCACATGATGGCGTCGACAGTGTTGCAAACGATGGGCTCACCACGCATGTTGAATGATGTGTTCAGTAAGATCGGGCAGCCGGTGCGGCGATTGAACTCCTCCAGCAACATGGCAAAGCGCGGATTGCTTTCGTGAGTCACAGTCTGGACGCGCGCGGAACCATCAATGTGCGTGATTGCCGACAAGTCGATAGGCGAGATGACCTGGCACGTTTCAAGCATGAAAGGCGATGGATGATCGAGGTCAAAGTGGTCTCGCATCTTTGACTCCAGCACCGCTGGAGCAAAAGGCCGAAAGCCTTCGCGCATCTTCACCAGCGCGTTGATTCGGTCGCGCATCTCGGGCCGCCGGGGATCGGCGAGAATCGAGCGGCAACCCAGTGAGCGGGGGCCAAATTCCATACGCCCATGGGACCAGCCGATTACCTTGCCCTCCGCCAGGCGATCAACCACACAACGAATAAGTTCCTCTTCCTTGCCGCGAAAATCCTGGAATTTAGCTGTAGAGGTTTTCAGGATGTTATACGCATCATCCGAAGTGTTAGCAGGTCCCAGATAAGCATGTTCCATTCTCTTTCTGGGAGGAGCCTGGCCAGTGATGCGTGCATAAGCCATGGCAGCGGCACCCACCGCTCCACCAGCGTCGCCGGCAGCAGGCTGCACAAAGAGACGCTTGAAGGGGCCTTCACGCAGACAGCGTCCGTTGGCCACCACATTCAGAGCAACTCCGCCAGCCATGCAAAGATTTTCGCTAGGTACCTTCGTATGCAGGTAATGAACTTTTTCCAGCAAAATATCTTCGAGCACTACCTGAACGCTGCGGGCCACGTCCATATGAAATTGTGTGAGTTCCGATTCAGGTTCACGGGCAGGCGCACCCAGCAGGTCGCACAATTCCTGTGTGTACATGGAATCTTCACTGAGGAAGGCGAAGTATTTCATGTTAAGGCGGTATTGACCGTCAGACGTTAAATCAACCAGCTTACGAATCTGATCGGCATAGACCGGCTCTCCATAAGGAGCCAGGCCCATGACTTTGTACTCGCCTTCATTCACTTCAAAACCCAGATAGCCGGTAATGGCGCTGTAGAAGAAGCCCAGCGAATCAGGAAAATCTACTTGTTCAAAACGCTCTACCTGTGCGCCTTTGCCCCAGCCATAAGTAGTTGTTGGCCAGTCGCCAACACCATCCACGGTCAGGATGGCAGCCTCTTCAAATCCGGAAAAGAAAAAGCTGCTAGCCGCATGGGAGAGATGATGGTCCACCAGCTCGATTGGCCCGTTGTAACCAAACAGCCTGCGGATCACGCGCTCCGGCGGGCTTTTGACCAATCGGTCGAGAATTCCCTCGCGCCGGTCTGCTGGCAGATCGGGAATCATGCCCATCCATATCTGCCGCCCCAGCTTCAGGCTCGGATCTTCATAGTAAGCAATGCAATCAACATCAGCTATAGTCAACCCGGCTTCTTCCAGACAGTACCGGAAAGCTTTACGAGGGAATGACTTGTCATTCTTCTGGCGAGTGAAGCGCTCCTCCTGAACAGCAGCAGTGAGAACGCCATCCTGCAACAGGCAACACGCTGAATCGTGGTATCCAGCAGAGATGCCTATGATGTTTAACTGTGGTTTCTTCGCCAACCTCTCGAACTTTGCAAGAGGCTGTGAATTGCCGTTAACGTGGCTTTTCTTCATGGTCATAGCGTGAAATTCTCCAAGATGTAATCTTGTGGATTGCAATAGATTTGAAAATGGATTGAATCTGCAAAACAGATCTGTGGCGTGAAAACTTTTGCTTTGATGGTTAAACAGGCAATTCAGGCTTACGTGCGGGAACGAGCCTCGAGCTCCGGTTCCGATTCTGACTCCAGCTTGCCGATGATTGTCTCTTCAACCAGTAGCGCCAACCCGATGATAGTGGGCTCTTCGAACATGGCACGCATGGGTATATTCACCTGAAACGTCTGGTTGATACGCTGAATGATCTGGATAGCCAGAATTGATTGGCCGCCGAGCTGGAAGAAGTCGTCGTAAATGCCAGTTTTTTCGATTTGAAGAACTTTTTGCCAGATGGAGGCTATAGCGCGCTCCGTCATGGTCTGCGGCTCAACATAGACTGCTTCCACCTGCGGACGGTCTGTGCCAGGCATCGGCAGAGCCCGTCGATCAACTTTCCCATTCGTTGTGGTGGGCAGGGACGGCAGTTCGACGAATATTGATGGTGTCATAAACATCGGCAGTTCTTGCTGCATGAAGCGGCGAAGCTCTGCTATCTGAGGCACGGTTTCACCCGAGGGAACAATATAGGCGACTAATCTCTTATCTCCGGGGGTGTCTTCGCGCAGGACCACGGCGGATTCCCGCAAATCAGAATGCCGGCCCAGCACCGCTTCTATTTCTCCCAGTTCTACACGGAAACCATGCAGCTTTACTTGATCATCGGCGCGTCCAAGATAGTCCAGCACTCCGTCCGGCAACCATTTCGCCAGATCACCGGTCTTATACATTCTCTGGCCGGGAATAAATGGGTTGGAAACAAAGCGTTCATTTGTCAATTGCGGACGGTTCAGATATCCCTGGGCCAGACCGTGTCCCGCAATGTACAGCTCGCCAATCATGTTCTGGGCCACAGGATTGAGCCAGCGATCTAGTACGTAAATCTGCGCATTGGCAGCAGGTCGCCCAATCGGCACAAAAGCACCATCGTTGCCGGGATCAAATTTATGAATCATGCAGCCGACCGTGGCCTCGGTTGGTCCATATTCGTTATAGATCTGAACTTCTCCACCAAAACTTTGCCAGATCTCGCGCGCAATCTTCGTGGTCAGGGCCTCACCCCCCACGATCAGCCGCTTGATGCGACTTCCTCGATTGTCACGGTCTTTGATCAATAAAAGATGGCTTGGTGTTAACTTCAAAACATCAACTCTGCCATCCTCCAATATCTCTGCAAGGGGCGGCTCTTTCCCCTCTGGCCTAAAAATAATCAATAGGTTTCCAGTAATGAGTGCAGTGTAAATAGAGGTGACAGTCAGATCGAAGCTCAACGATGAATAAAGAGCAAAACCATGGCGTTCATTCTGTAAATAGACTGTCTGTGCCCACCATATATAGTTAACCAGCGATTGATGCGTAATGGCCACGCCCTTGGGTTCACCCGTCGATCCGGAGGTATAGATCACATAGGCAAGGTCCTGTGGGCCACCTGGATTTTTAAGATTGGTATCTAACTGTTGCGCAATGAATGGCCAATCGCTATCGAGACAAACGATTTGCTCCTGACCAGGCGGCAGGTTCGCAGCCAATTTCTCTGTCGTCAGCACCACGGACACTTGCGCGTCCGTCAGCATAAATTCCAATCGTTGCCGTGGATATTGCGGATCCAGCGGAACATAACCCGAGCCGGCCTTAAGCACTCCCAGCAGCGCCACTACCTCATCAAGAGAATGTTCAAAGCATAGCCCTACGAGTTTTCCGGGCCCTGCGCCGAGTGATTGCAAGTAGCGCGCCACGCGATTTGCCTTGCGGTTGAGTTCGCCATAACTCATGCGCCCTGCTTCAAATATTAGCGCTGTGTCCTCTGGAGATTTCTGCGCTTGCGCCTCAAAAAGCTCATGCATGCAGAGATGGCTGGGATATTCACTTTCCGAACGGTTCCACTCAACCACCAACTGTTCTTTTTCTAGCTCACTCAGCAACGGTATCAGGGAAAGATGCTGTTGGGGCGCAAGCAGCAGTTGTTCCAACAGGCCCTGGTACTGCCGAACCATGAGTTTGACCGCCGAAGAATCAAAGATATCGGCGTTATAGTCCAGGGCCCCTGATAATCCCTGGGGGCCTTCCCACATGTCCAGAAGGAGGTCATATTTGGCCGTGGTTTCTTCCATGGGAAGAAAGCTAAGCGTGAGCGACGGAAGCGCCAGCTCTGATGCCGGAGCATTCTGCAAGCTGAACATTACCTGGAACAAAGGCGGATAACCGAGATTACGTCGCGGTTGCAACTGGTCTACGAGCATCTCGAATGGCATCTCCTGATGGGCAAAGGCTTCCAGGGTTACATCACGAGTGCGTGCCAGCAATTCCAAGAAAGTGGGGTCGCCCGAGCAATCAGTGCGCAAGACCAGCATGTTGACGAAGAACCCTATCAGTCTTTCAATATCAGGCCGGGTGCGGCCGGCAACACTGGTGCCCACGACAATGTCATCTTGCGCAGTCCAGCGATGCAGCAAGAGCTTGAACGCTGCCAGCAAAGTCATGAACAAAGTCACTCCACTCCTGCGGCTGAGCGCGTTCAATTCTTCTGAAGCTTTCTGCGAAAGTTGTAATAACTCGCGGCCGCCGCGGTAACTTTGCACCGCCGGCCGTGTACGCGAGGCAGGCAGTTGAAGAAGCGGCGGCGCTTGCGCCAGCTTCCGCTTCCAGTAAACAAGCTCAGATTCCAGAACACTCCCTTGCAGCCACTGGCGTTGCCATACAGCGAAATCCACATATTGAATGGGAACTTCAGGAAGCAATGACGGCTGCCCGCCGGCGAAAGCTTCATAGGAAACGGATATCTCTCTGACAAAAATTTCTCTTGACCAGCCGTCATAGACGATGTGGTGCATCACACACACCACCACGTGCTCGTGGTCACCAAGCCGCAACAGAATGCACCGCACCAGTGGGCCTCGGCCAAGATCGAAAGTCTGGCTCGCTGCATAGGTAGCAATGCGCCGTGCCTCCATATCTTGCTCCGCTGTTTCCATACCGCTGAGATCCATCACCGGAACCTGCCACGCAGCAGCGGGTTTAATTACCAGATGAGGCTGTCCGTCATTCGAAGGAAAGCTGGTACGCAACACTTCATGGCGGCGCAACACCTCACTCAGACCCTGTTCCAGGGCCGGAATGTTCAGCTGGCCACTCATCTTGAGAACTACTGGAATGTTATAGGCCGCATTTTCAGGATCTAGCTGTTCAAGTATCCATAATCTCTGCTGTGCATGTGATAGCGGCAGGGCACCGTTTCTAGGCACGGTGACGATCGGCATTATCTCCGCGCTGGCGCCAGCTTTGATCTCACGCTCAACGCGTCCAGCCAATGCCGCGACTGTAGGATCTTCAAACAAAGCCCGCAATGGCAGATCAACATGCAATGACTCACGGATGCGGGAGATAATCTGCGTAGCCAACAGTGAGTGTCCTCCCAGCTCAAAAAAACTTTCTTCCACGCCTACATGCGGCAGATGCAACACCTGGCCCCAGATTCCGGCGATGATTTCTTCTACTGCCGTCCTGGCACGGTTCTCATTCTTCTTTTCGCGATGCGTTTCTTCCAGCGACGGCAGGGACTTGCGGTCAATCTTGCCGTTCAGAGTGCGCGGCAGTTCCTGCATGGCCATGTACGCTGAAGGCACCATGAACTCCGGCAAGTGGCTGCTCAGATGTTCCCGCAACTGACTGGTTCCCTGCCCTTCAGCCATCACCACATATGCGCACAAATATTTATTCCCGGCGCCATCTTCCCGGTCCACCACCGCTACATCTTTCACCGCAGGATGCTGGCGCAGCTGGTTTTCCACTTCGCCCAACTCTACGCGTACACCACGGATTTTTACCTGGTGATCACGACGACCCAGAAACTCAAGACTTCCATCTTTTAGCAGGCGGCCATAATCGCCGGTCTTATAAACAATGTCATTGGGATCTTGACTAAAAGGATTTTGGATAAAAGCTTCTCTGGTAAGCTTCGGCTCGCCATGATAGCCAAGGGACCGATAGGGCGTGCGAATATAAATTTCTCCCGCTACACCAGCTGGGCATGGCAAATCAGCCGAGTTCACAACCATGGCAGCAGCGCCCGGCATGGGTTTGCCGATGGGAATCGACGTGCGTTCCCGGTCTTCAGCCTGCACAAAGTGGTACAGCTTGGTCACCGTTGTCTCCGTTGGTCCGTACAGATTCACCAGACCGATTCTCTCCCCGAATACTTCCATCCACCGCCGTACATCCGCCGGC
>DASXLK010000014.1:0-23402 GCA_036496365.1 Candidatus Angelobacter sp.
GCTGCCGTTGGAGTAACTTGCAGGTTCGTGCCGTTGACGATTGTTACCGGTACGCTGGTTACGCCAGTCAGTGAAGCAAAGGCTGACGTGGGGCTCAGGGTCAAGGTAAAGCCTGTTCCCGTTGGCCCTGCGGCTACCGTACCAAACAAGGCTTGTTCGCGCAGTTTAAGCTGCGAAGCCACGATTGGCGCCGTGGTGCCGTTGGCATCCGCTTCAATGCGCTGGCCCTTGCCGATATTGCTGGCATCGAACAGAGGCGTTGAGCTCAGGTTGAGCTTGTCTGCACGCACGTTGAATTGTGTGCTGGCATTGAGCGTGATATCCACGGTGGTTGGCGGTGTTGCGCTGTTCGTGGAATCAACCTGATGAGCAATGGTGATCTGCGTGGCCGGGGTTCCGGTCGTAGCAGAAATAATGCCTTCCAGTTCCTCGCCCTTGTTGTCGGACTCTCTGCCGATATGGGTGGCAAGCTTCGTGCCGTCAGTCTCGGTCACTGAATCCACTTCCACAATGTCTCCAACTTTCAGGTCAGCAAGAGATTTCATGCCGTCCTTGAATTTTGTGTTGGAATCGGTGGCAAATGTGATTGTCGTGGAGCTAGTGGTGACCGTGAAGTTCGGAGCGCTGATTGTGGCTATGCTGCCGTGAACGTCGTCGTTTTCGCCGTCATGGTCGTCTTCATTTTCCTGGTTCGGCGCAACAGTTGCCGAGCTTACGATGAATGTCGGGTTAACTGTGGCTGAGGTTACAGGCGTGCCAAGCAGAGTAATCGAGTTGGCCAGGTCCAGATCAAAGTTAACGAAAAGAGGCGTGGTGCCCACCGTGATGCTGGTGAAGCTCACATTTACTGTAGTGTTGGTAAGAGTTGAAGGAACTTTTGTGGGCACTCCGGCGTTGATCACTACAACTTCCGGCCCTGAGACGGTCAGCGTTGCGCCGTTGTAAGTTCCAGCAGGAATGTTGGCCAGAGTCAACGGCTCAGTTGTACCTGCCTGGTGAACAAATTCCACTTCGCTGGACTTGGCCAGCAGGTTTGCTGTGGTGGCGGTGGGGCTGACGCCGCTAAGAGTGATCGAACTGATGGTCAATTCAAATTTTGCGACCTGATCATTGACCGCGTCGCTGGTCGTAATAGTAGCGTTTCCGCCTTGTGCGGCATTCGTGACGCTATTATTTCCGCCGCCGCAACCTGTCAATGACAATGCAAACACCACACTTAAAAGTGTGAATAAATAAACCCTTTTCATGGGGCCTCCAAGATTTAGCTTTCTAAGGAATTCGATCGAGTGGCGTTGTAGAAGTAGAGTACTATGTATCGCGCTCTGATAGCGGGGCGACTCCGTCAGGTTATCGCTCCCCTGTACATGCCCGCAGCATCGCTGAGACAACGACCTTCCGGTGTGCCTCTTCCTCGATTGTTGCGCGAGGAAGTTAACCGAGTTCGAAATTTCGCGAATGCTTTTCAAGCTGTACCTTTCCTGCTCAGGCCGGACGAGCACAGTTGATCTGTGCTGACCACTGTTCCTATTGCAGTCCTAGTGCCAGGATTAAGTTATGGTTAAGTCCTTTATTTTCAGTGCAAAACTGAATCGTTTCGGCTGAGGATTGGGTGCATGTAACGCAAGAGTGTGTTGTGCGGATACAGTGGTGCTGAATGCTTGTTTCGAGGGTATAGAGATGAAAAATGAATATGCGGCGATCTTGTTCATCGATAAGCATCAATGAAAGAAAACCGCCGCGAAGGTATTTATACGAGCAAGGGAGCGCTCAACCAATAAAAATTAAAAGAGCTCTGGCGGCTTGCCGCCGCGATGGTGGTCGTCTCCGCCGGAGCGATCGTGATCATCTGAGCCTGGAGATGAGCTGCCACTGTCACCAGGCGTCGAGCTACCGTTGTCGCCCCCTGAACCTCCTGATTGATGATCGCCGCTGTCTGATCCGCCAGAAGAGTGGCTGCCATCCGGGTTGGAGGAGTCTCCACCGTGATGATCGCCGGAATTGTGCGAATCAGAAGAGGAAAGAGTCTTGAGCGGGTCGTTGTCGTCTCCGTCCAGGCTGTTGCCGTTGTCCTTATGACTGGGGCGGTCGACCTGTGGCCGTAAATCCTGCGTTGGTCTTGGGACCTCTGGGCCAGTTTCCATTCCCACGCGACTGGAAAAGCCGGCAGTAATTATTACAGCTTCGCCGCGTCCTGTGGCTGCTTCAAGCTCGACCACGCCTTCGTCCACATCCACTTCAGTAAAGCCTCGGCGGTCCACCTCAACATTGAACTTTGTGCCTCGCACGGAAATAACGGCGCTGGGCGTACCAATCTGAAATGCTGGTGATCCGCCAATGCGCTTTTGGATTTGCGTGCGCACACGGCCCAGCAATAACTGGAAATATTTCCATCCGCTGGTCTCGGGCTGTTTTAGTAGGAGCTTGGTGTAAGGGCGCACCAGCACATCACTGCCGTCAGAAAGTTTTAGCAACAGGCGGCCTTCCTGGGTGCTCACCGTTGTGTCCGGCGGCAGTACCTGGCCGCGCGAAGGAGCGCTGAACGCCTGGGCAGGGAGCTGAATGCTTACCTTCCCCTTAAAGTCTGAAATAGTAGCCCCTGCATAGGGCGCGTTAGCGGCTGGCGAAGCCTCCTGCGCCAGAGCGCAAGCGCAAAACAACACTAGGCCCATCAATGCAAAAACCGATTTGTTTTTCATGGTGCCACCTCCGTAACTTCATGGGTGCCACGCGGCAGAGTAAACGCGAACGTGGTGCCTGAAGTCTGGTTGCTGCTTACCTGGACCCGCCCGCCGTGCTGCTGTGATATGCGGCGGACAAAGCTAAGTCCCAGGCCCCATCCGGGGATTGATTCACTGCGGGCTGGGCGATAGAACCGCTCAAACAACTGCTCCAGTTCCTGTTCAGGGATTACAGGGCCGGAGTTTTGCACTTCAAACTGAACCTCTTCATCACTTGAGCTGACGCGCACTACAACTTCTGAGCCGCCAGCGCCGTATTTAATAGCGTTGCTGACCAGATTCAAGAGCGCTCCGGAAATCAATGTCTCATCGCAAAATACAAATGCCTCTTCACCCGTGTGCTTAACGGTAACTTGCACCTTTGCGGAAGCTGCCAGCGGCTGCACCACTTTTTTTACATGCTCCACCATGGCGCTGATATTGGTCTGGGCAAGCCGCAGCGGACGCGCGCCTGCATCCAGCCGCAGCACTTCAAGATAAGTATTGATCATTGCTACCAGGCGGTTAGTTTCGCGGAAAATAGTGGCTGGCGCTTCACTGGTGGCAGGTGAATTTGGATAGCGCATCAACATCTCAGAAAAGCCTTGAATAGAAATAAGCGGCGTGCGCAGTTCATGCGTTACAAAGCTGAGCGCTTCAGAACGTGCCTGGTCTCTCTGGCGGCGTGCGGTCATATCTTCGGCGATCAGCAGGAGCGCGCCCGCTTCAGCAAAAGAAGTCCAGGGCAGACGGATAGCGCGGAAGAGCCACAGCTCCTCGCCCAGCGGCACTTCATTTTCGGCCCAGGACGCAGCTTCCAGCGGTAATGCAGCCAATTCCTGCCAGCCTCCGGCAAGTTGGGCCACGTTGGAGAGTTTGTCCATAACTGCATTTTGCCGTGCGCAGAATTTTTTCCATGTCACATTGCTGAAAAGCAGCGAACCATCCGCGCCATAGACGGCAAGGCCTTCACTCATGGTTTCCAACAATGTCTGATTGAAGGAATAAAGTGAAGAAAGTTCTGCCTGAAGCTCTTTGAGTGCGGCCAGCTTCCAATGCAGCCGGTCAGATGCAGGCCACGCGGCGCGCCCAGCCTCGGATTGCAAGGGCTTTAAATGTCCATAGTGTGGACTGATGGCGAGCCGCAGTTGTTGCAGCCGTGACGTTACTTCGCGATCTACGATGAGAAGATTTTCCAGCTGCGCAATGGGTGCTGCAAGCACACCCGCAATCAACAGCGGTCCATAGGATATTAGTCGGTGATAGTCGCGGAACAGAAAATACGAAGCAAGATAACCGCCCGCCAGCATCGCGATCAGCACCAGCAGTCCGCGTACGCCGGGATAACGCATCACCACCCAAAGCGCACCTGCGCTCATCAGAAAAACCAGTACAAATTGGCCAACATTACCGATCTGTGACAGCACGCGGCCATTCAGCGCCATGTCCGCCACATTGGCGTTGATTTCAACCCCTGGCATGGGAAGCTGATTGCTGACAGGAGTAATCAGCCGGTCACTGATATCGATTGCGCCAAAACCAATCAGCACTACTTTGCCAGCCAATTGCTCCGCACGCTTGCCGGCTAGCAGATCGCCCGCGGAGACAACTACAAACGGCGCGTTGGCCTGCCCCGGCTCGAACTGAGGGCGATAGTCGATGAGCATTGGCGGAGGCGCAGCCAGCTTTTCGACACCGGGCGCATTCGCTTCAGAAATACTTTGTACGGCTGCCACATTCGGTTGGACCAGCGAGGCAAGTTTGAGCGCAAACGCGGGACGCAGGCCATCCGCTGTCGGCTCCGCCACGGGAATACTGCGGCAGATGCCATCAAAGTCGATGATCGCCTGCACGTGTCCCACGCCTTTTGCCGCCTGGGCAAAGCGAGGTAGCGGATCCATCCACAGATTGCCGGTGGGCGATGTAGATATCTTGGCCGCCAGCACCATATTCGGCGCGGACTGAATCGCGCGCGCCAGCGCTGAATCGTTTGCTTCGTCTTCTGCTTCCGGCAAAAGGATATCCATGCCAACTGCTTTAGGCTGCTGCGCACTCACTGCCTGAATAAGATTGGCCAATTCAGCGCGTGGCCACGGCCAGCGGCCATGTTGGGCCAGCGTGGCATCGTCAATCAAGACAAGTGCAACCTGGCTCGACGCGGATTGCGGACGACGCAAGCGGAAAAAGAAGTCATTCAGCTTCTGGCTGAGTGTGGAAACAGGGAAGCTCAAACTCACCAGAAACACGAGCGCCAGCAGCACCAGGTTGAGCCTGATCCAGCGGCCCCAGGTGATGGGTTTGGTACTGTTCGGATTGGAGAAGAGCTTCATTTGTCCAGTCTGAACTCGTCTTTCCTATAATTAACCGAGCTTCCATTAACCAACCATTAAATCAATGCCGAGCCGCCGTGCTTTTTGATACAAAGTTTTCCGCTCAATGCCCAGAGCGCGCGCAGCCTTGGATTTGTTGCCGGCGTGCTCCTGCAATACGCGCATAATGTGCTGGCGCTCCATGTCTTCCAGTGTGGTGGGCGGACTGTTATCAGGGATGCCGCTGGCGCGTACGAGTTGGCGTTCACGCTCCACGTCCGCCACTCCAATTTCACCGGACATGCAGAAAATGCCCAGCCGCTCCACCAGATTTTCCAGTTCGCGCACGTTGCCGGGCCACGATGCGTTGGTGAGCATGTTGACCGCGGGTTCGGTAATCGTAATGTTGCGCTTGCTCTTTTGGTTGGAGCGCTTCAGGAAATGCTGCACCAGCAGCGGAATATCGTCGCGGCGTTCTTCCAGGCCGGGAAGATTGATGACCACCACACTGAGCCGGTAATAAAGGTCTTCACGGAAGCGGCCATCGGTCATCATCTTGGTGAGATCACGATTGCTGGCTGCCAGAATTCTTACATTGATTTGCGTATATTTGTGCGAGCCTACGCGGCGAATCTGCTGCTCCTGCACGGCGCGAAGAAGATTCACCTGGAAGCCGGGCTTGGTTTCAGAGATTTCGTCCAGAAAGAGCGTACCTCCATGAGCTGCTTCAAACAGACCGGGACGGCTGCTGTCAGCGCCGGTGTAAGCGCCTTTTTCGTGGCCAAAGAGCTCGCTCTCCAGAATGTTTTCCGGCAACGCGCCGCAGTTTACGGGGACAAACGGCATCTGCGCACGCACACTGTGATCATGAAGTGCACGTGCCACCAGTTCTTTGCCGGTACCGCTTGCGCCCAGAATCAGGACGCTGGCTTCCGTGGGTGCAACGCGAGCAATGGCACGATAAACCTCAAGCATCTTCGGCGTTCGGCCAATGATTGAAGTTTCCGGGCCTTCGTCCACCGCGGCTGTGGCATCGCCGGATGCGCGCCGGCTGGCTTGCACCTTGCGTACCAGCGCCAGCAGATCATCAATCAGCAAAGGCTTGCCCAGATACTCAATGGCCCCGGAGCCCAGCGATTTGGTTACGGTCTCAACGCTGGTATGTGCCGTCATAATCACGCAGGCGCATTGCGGCTGCAGCACTTTGATGAGGTCAAGCACGTTGAGTCCGTTGGCTGTTCCCAGATAGAGATCGAGCAGCGCCAGTTGCACCGGTTCACGTCGCAGAATGATGTCGGCTGACTCTACGCTGTTGGCGGTGAGGCACTCATATCCCTCAGCAGTAAGGACGGAGCTGAGAAAGCTGCGTGTGGAGTCGTCATCATCCACGATCAAGATTCTAAAGTTACGATGTTTTTCACTGCCGGACATTCCAAAGCCCTTTCTACAGTGCAAGACTTTTTACAAACAGTTTTGCAACAAACGACTGCTGTTAGAACTTGTATCCAAACGTTACGTTCACGGCGTTCGCGCGGAATGCGCCGGTGGTTTGTATCAGGTGATAATAGGAATAATCTGCGGCCACGTCCCACGGTCCAAAGAGAAAGTCGTTTTTCAACAGTACTTCTCCAGCGGGCGAGTATCCGGAAACATTCTCCAGAATTTCCGCACCGCCATAACCCATATATTCGCCGCGATAATGCTTGCCCAGGCGCATGCGGAAGCCTGCGGCTGCAAGCTGGCTGCGGTATTGATTAGGGCTGAAGTAGCCGTGATTCGTATCGTCAATAAAATGGATGTGGCGGAACGCATAGCCGCCAGCCAGAGCAAACTTGCCATCGTGCCAGGGAAACCAGCGCAACGCTTCCGCCCACTGGCGCTCACCGTGATTCCCGTCATTGTAATGGGCGAAAGCCATGCTTCCGCTCACTTCAAAATTGTGAGCTCTGTAATCGAGCCGGCCATGCCAGCCTTCTGAGAGCAGATCAAACAAAGTAGCGTCAAACGTTGGATCGATGGGATAACGCGAGAAGCCCCCGGAGAGCGAGAGACCTTTCACAGGAAACAATTCGAGATCGCCACCATACAGAAGGCGGCTGCTGGTGTCTGAAAAGCGTACCGCGCCCAGACTGGTGCGCAAGGCCACATATTTATTGAGCCGGTATTGGCCTTCAGCAGTGCCTGAAACCACGATATTGGTGAACGTGTCAGTCCGCCAGAGTGCAGTCTCGTCCACGCGTGCCCTGCCAGTGAAATTTTTGGCGAACTGATAAACGAGGCCCTGGCTGGAGTAAACGGAGCGATTTCCTGAAGTGTCAGAAAAAAAAGATTCTGTGTTTTGTATGCGATGGACTTTTCTGTATCCGCTTTCAACCGGACTGTTGGTAAGATAGTCACTGTATTCCTGCAACTCAAGGCTGGTGGGATGGCGCGTAAATGCCTGCTGCAGTTCCGTCCGGGCCTCGGACTTTTTGCCTTCGTGGAGCAGGTTGTGCACAAGACCCACGGAAGCAGTTTCATCGTCAGGATTGTCAGAGAGCAGTTCGCGATAGAGCCGGTCTGATTCCTTGTATTTTCCCCGATAACCAAAAATTTCTGCCAATTCCAACTTGGCGTTGCGATTGGAAGCATTGGCTAGCAGGATGGCATTCAACAGACCGATAGCTTGCTGATCGCGTTTTTGCTCCACATAAATTCGCGCCAGTTGTATGTGCAGGTTTTCGTCGTTGGGAAAACGGACCAGACCTTCTTGTACAATGGAGAGTGCTTTTTGTTCATCGTGCTGCGCGAGCGCTGCGTGGCTCTGCGCCACCAGTTGAGATATTTCCTGGTCCGGCGTTTGCTGAGCATAGAGATGCGTGCTCACCAGAGCGAGCAGTGCCATAGCGATGCGAACGATAGTAGTGGGCCAATGCATGGTGAAGATTACGGGCTGGATATCCCCTTGCAAAGGGCAACTGGGAGGCCAAACCCTGCTTTCAATAAGATACGTGGACTGCTTCCCAGATTGGTATTTTCAAGTGTATCCAAACGACGTAGTGGGTGTATCAGATTTCACCACAAAAGGGGGTATTAGCACAATCCTGAGCTGATACGCAAAGGTGCTAGTACCAGGAGGTTAGAGGCTTTCTAAACCCGAGGAGTCCGGCATGTTACTACTCCTGAATGCCGTTGGTGCGAAAGGGGGGACTCGAACCCCCACGCCTTGCGGCGCCAGATCCTAAGTCTGGTGCGTCTGCCAATTCCGCCACTTTCGCACGGTCATGGATAGTTTACAACGTGCAGGCTTGAAATCCCTCGGTTGTGCGGATGAAAGATGTGAAGCCGAATTCTCGCAGTGCCTCGGCTACGTTATCGGCAAGAGGGAGTCCGATTACCTCAAGAACAAAACCAGATGGAAATGAAGGCTCACTATTTTGTATTTCTCCATGGTGAAGTTGGAGATCCGGAATAATTCCGCTTAAATTTTCTAGGCGATTTTCAGGGTTTGAGATTTTGTAAGACGTGATGGCGCCGTTCTCGCGGTGATCGATATGCGGATTGCTTTTCCAAATTCGTTCACAGGCACTCTTGTTTTGTTGAGAAGCAACAATCCAAAGAGGAGCATTCTGAGCTGTACTCTCTAAGCGAGTTGTATAATCTGGCTCCACGACAACAATAAGGTCTGCCACTCCAATCACCTACTTCGTTGTCGCCGCAGGAGTAGGCTGTGCCACCGAGGCGAATTCCGGTCCTAATTTGGCGATTGCAGCCCGCAGGTCGGAAAGAGAATCATCCGAGCTGCCGATTTTGCTGAAAACAATCTTCCCCTCAGGATCAATCAGTAGAGTATAGGGAAGAGCGGTTTGGCTGAAGGCCTTCTTGATGTCTCCTAAGTCATGAAAGTTGGGCCAGGGATTATTCTTTTTCGCCAGAAAATCAGAGGCGACCTTGGCATCTTCATCCTCATCCACACTGATGAGCACCAGTCCTTTGTCCCTGGTCTGCTTGTAAAGCTCGGCCATCTCTGGCATGGACGCGACGCAGGGAAGGCACCATGTGGCCCAGAATTCAAGGATTACTGGTTTTCCACGCAGTGAAGCCAGAGACATTTCTTTGTTGTCCTCTGATTTAAAAGTAAATGCTGGAGCAGGCTGGCCAGTCAGGTCCTCACCGCCGAATGGATCTTTGAATTTTTCCACTAACTTGGCCGTTTGCGGCGGAGCAAATGTAAAGATACTATCCGGGAGCTGAGTATCCAGCTGCACTACTGGATAGAGCTCGGTAGTATCAGTATCTTCGGTAAAGCCCGGAGCCATCATTTTTGGGCCATGATCATGCGCAACAATCTTACGGATGGCGCCAGTGCTTTTATCTATCCAGAAAGTTTTTTCAGATACAGTGCCGGCTCCGGCAGGCTTTTTCAGGTCGTTTGTGCCGGCTTTAATAACGGAACATGGCACCTTTACTCCATTGAAAGTGAGTATTTCATCCGGCAAGCTTTGTGCGGATTGATAGGCATCCGTCTCGTCAGCCAGGGTCTTCCGCATCTTCATGGTGTGGCTTTCTTCCATGTCTGCAAACATTACGTTTTGCGAAATGGCTGGGCCGTCAGCTGACGTGGGATGCTGCGTGTAGGCCTTTTCCGCTACGCGGTAGATCCACTCAGTTTTTCCGTCAGAAATGCGAATGCTATCGGCATTTGCCGAGCGCACTTCATAGCGAAAGCGGTTGCCGGGTTCCTCGGCGACAGTGGCAAAAGATTTTTGCCACTCACGGCTTAGTTCGGACGTGGAGCTAGTTTCTGTAATTGCTTCAATCCGATAAGCCTTTGCTTTGGCGTAACGTTGGCCGGCTTGTTTCAGCAAGGCAAGTGCTTCGTCTGTGGCTGCATTCGCTGGCACTACCTGAATGAGGCAGATAATTACAAAGGCGACAAGAAGTGTATGGCGATATTTCTTCATGCGAGCTAATCTCCTGCGGCTCTGGCATTTTACGCAAAGAATGACTCTCATATGGAAAAGTTGCGGCCAAAATTCGGCAAACCAATACAAATACTCAAGGACGGAGCTATCCTTGGCATGGTTGGCATGGATCTGGGCATGAGCCGCAGTTGCGGGTGATGTTATGCGCGTTGATCAACTATATGTTGAAGCGCGTATAAAGCATCATGCCTGCGATCAGAAAGAACAGCAACGCTGAGCCGGCGCCGCATATGCGCAGCCAGGGCGTGAGCCTGTTCATTCTGACGGTAAGTTCTTCCTGCTCTTTGGCCATGTGGGCTTCAGCGCTGTCAAGGAAAAGTTGATCGTCTTCATGCATGGCAAGTGTGCTGCGGTAGATCAAGAGGAAGATCAGCACAACTGTCAAACCGGCCCAAAGAATGAGGAGAGGCGTCATCATAGAACACCACCTTGAATTTTGGCACCGGCTCCGCTACGCAGAGGCCGCAACCGAGTCGCGGCGAGGGTGTAGATGGAACCTTACCGGGGATTATAGCCCTGTGGAAGGCGGCAAAATCCAGCATTTTTTGAGAGTTGCTGGAGAATAGGCAAGAAGAAGTGAATGGGCGGCATGGGCGGTTGGATGGGGAAAGATGACAGCCAGACGGAAAATTTGTGCGACCTGGCAGCCTCCGGCTTCATCTGACCTATAGAAAGCTCAGTGGAATCAGCGCGAAATTATGTATAATAAAGCAGATTCAGCAGGATAGGTCAGTTTTCGAAGGAGATACAAACCATGGCTTCCACCTCGACTCTTAACGTTGTAGAGACCACCCCCAAATTACCGGTCAATTTGACTCCCATGGCGATTGTGAAGGTGAAAGAGATTATGGGGCAGCAGAATCCGGTCCCCGCCGGTTTGCGCATTGGCGTGGTTGGTGGCGGCTGCTCGGGCTTCTCTTACTCCATGTCGTTTGAAAACGCCCCTGGCGTAATGGACAAGATTTATACCTTTGAAGATTTGAAAGTTTATGTAGATGCGACCTCGGCCATGTACCTGAATGGGTGCGTCGTTGACTTTGTAGAAACGCTGGAAGCTTCCGGCTTTAAGTTTGAAAATCCCAACGTGAAGAGCACTTGCGGATGCGGCTCTTCCTTCAGCGTATAAGCAGATATACCAAAGATTGCGCGTGAACAGATTTAAGCCTCGTCTTCAGGACGAGGCTTTTTGTTTTAATTCGGAGTGGGTGCAGGTTGTGACGGGGCTCCGCCATTTGAAGGAGCGATAGGCTGTCCATTAGCTGGATTCTGCGTTCCGTTTGCGCCCGCAGGATTGCTGGAATTGGCATTCCCCGGCGTGGCACTTGAGCCAGCAGCCCCGCCGCTGTTGGCGACCATGGGAGCGGCAACAGTTATCCCCGTGCCACCACTCTGCTCGAGCCGCAAATCGTAAACAAAAAGCCAGTCATTGTAGTGGTCTTTGTCATTGAATTCCTTGATCGATTTGCCTTTGCTCAGGCTGGCTACGCCGATAATTTGGCCACCACCGGTGGTCTGTCCGTTGCCAATGCCAGAAGTTGTAAGCGATCCCATCTGCCCGGTGCTGCCATTTTGATTTGGTGCGGCATTGATCTGGCTGTTTGCATTCAGCACTGGCGGCGTAGACCCTCCTCCAAAAGTACTGGAGCCGCCACCGAATGAGGATCCACCACCCAGTCCACCGGAGCTTCCGCTTCCGAATGTACTCCCTCCGTTCGTGGAGGTGTTGTTCTGAGTCGTAGACGTTGTACCGCCGCCCAAGCCAGGATTTTGCGTGGATGGATTCAGCCCAGGATTAGTAGAATTAGTCGTGGGAATTGTGATTTGGGCTTCACCGTAGTGGACCAAACGCCAGTCAGAATCTCCCGTCATGGGATCTTTGTATCGCTTGCGCAGAAAACGGACATGGTTGGTATCCTCTAGTTGCTCAATGGAAACCGGATACCTTCCGCCATTTTTGTGGGCAAATCTCTTTACTGCGTAGGCAAAGTCTTTTCCGCGATGGACCAGCTCTTCTTCTTTTTCCCGCTTGATCTGCTGCGCAATGCGCGGGGCCTCAATGGACAGGGCAATCAGGATCAGCGTCATGATCAGCATAACGGCAAGCAGCAAATAACCCGACTCACCGGAACGTGAATGATTTGATCTTCTGCGACGCATAAATGTTTCCCGGCGGGGATATTTCCCGCAACCCTATCTGGCCGTTAACTGGATTGTCTGGCGATTGCTGTTGAGCGCATCTTCAATGATGACGCTGGCAGTGTTGATCTGAATTACCTTGTACCGTCTCTCCACAATTTCACCCTGTTTGGCAATGAAGACTTCACTCTCATCGGCAAGAAAGATTTTCTTGGGCTCGTTGCTCTTGCTGGCAAAGCCATAGAACTTGAGCGGAATCTGCGGAGGCGGTGGCGGGGGCGTTGGAGTGGGCGGCGGCTCAGGTCCCATGGGCCCTTTCGTTCTCACTCCCGCGATTGTTGGATCTATTTTAATATCTTCCATCCTGAAAATATTGCGTCCGCCGGCTTCATATTTCTTGTTTTGGCTGGCGGCCAGGATATCGAGACGCAATCTGGGGTCAAGCGTGTTATCAGCCACCTGTACCGTGCCGGTTTTCTTGGGCTGGGCGGCAGTGCTGGAGGTTGCAGGCGTGGATGCAGCGGAGCTGCTGCCGAAATCGGCAAAGTTGTAAATGCCCACTAGCAGGGCAATCGCCAGCAGCGCGATCATCCATTGCACCTGCTTTTTGTTTTCCGCTCCTATCTTCACCTTAAGTCCTTCTCCTCTGGTATTGAACGCTTAAAACGCCGGGCCCCTTGCCACTTTTTCTTTAAACTAGCTCTCTTTCAAAAACGTCTGAAATTTTATTTGCAATGATATTACGCCGCTCTCCTGGCTGTTGAGCGATATCTGGTCGATGATAAAAACGAACTTGTCCTGCTCCATGGCATTGATAAAACGCGCCACTTTGGCATAGTCACCGCTGACGGTGGTGTCAATAGAGATGCGCTGCACATCCGGCAGCTCGTGCTTCTCGGGCTGCGTCGACTTTTCCTCGTTATAGTGGATGCCGAGCGTGGTTACGCCCGTTTCCTGCGTAAGCTTTTCCAGATGCTGCGAGATTTGGGAAAACTGGCTGGGCACTTTTTGTGCGTAGAGCAATTGCACATCACTGCGTGTCTTGGCCAGCTGCTTGTCGATGTCACGTAATGGCGTTACCTCGCGATTGAGGTTTTTTACTTGCGTTTGCAGGCTTTGCTCCTGGGCGGCTTTGCCAGACGCACTGGATCCGGGCAGAAACAAATAAATGATGAGCAACAAGTTCACCACACCGAGTACGGTCAAGATCAATGTGAACTTCTGCCGCGTTTTTGCCAGATTATTCATTTACAAACCCTCCTTGGTGGAAGGGCGGGTTTGTCCCGGCAGAGCGGGAGTGTAGTACGTGACAATGTCGAACTTATAAAGCTGCGCCCCGGTCTTCTGGTCTTTCTCAACTTGTTCAGCGTTAATTTGCGGGCCGCGGAAGCGTTCTGATTTCTCCATTTTCTGTACCAGCTCCAGGCCGTTTCCGTGCGTGTCGCCCTTAATGACCAGAGTCAATTTGAGTCGCTTATCCTGCGTAATTTCCGGATGCACGGAACTCACATACGCCCGCGCCGGCATGATACGTTGCAGATCATTGAAGAGCTGAGTCCAGGAAAGCTGGCGGCGGTTGATCTGCCGGTTCCAGTAATTCTTCTGCTCGTTTACGTCGTGGTTCTCCGGGAGATTGGAAACCACCTCGGCGGCAGCCCTTTCCTTTTGCAGGGAAGCAAACGTCGCCTGCAAGTCCTTAATTCGTGCATTGGATTTGGACGAGCTGGAATAGTTGAACAGCGCCACGATGATCAGAATAAGTGCGAGTGCCGCCGTGAAGCCGATAGCCATGCTCCAGCGCCGGTAGAATTCCCGCACATCTTCATATTTCTGTGAAGCGAGATTTATATTGATGCGCATTATCCCAGCAAAGCCCCCACGATTCCCGCCATGGTTGCAGGCGAAACGGCATCACCGCTCAGGTTTTGTTCCGCTGTAAGGTCCGGCGCCAACTCCTGTATCTCCGCACCCGTCTGTTGATGAAGCAACGGGCCCACTTCTGCAAGCGGCGCGATGCCGCCAACATAAATCTTCTCAATGTGGGCGGCGAAGGTATCTTCAAAAAAGACGATTGAGGGCAACACAGCTTCCGAGAGGTCTACGGCGGAATAGTTTCCGCTTTGAGGATTTTCCAGCGTACGCACCAACCGAAGTTCCTGATGTTCAACTGCCGTAATGGTAATGTTCATCGGATCGACTTTCAGTACCAACGTCGGACGCTCGCCATCAACCAGCCCTAGCGCAGCCAGTGAGGACGGCAGCACTACACCCGGCTCATACCCGATATCGCGGAATGCTTTTTCGTATTCCTCAATGATTTCCCGCGGTGAGACTGCCACCGCAACGCGAACGGTTCCATTGGCGCGCGTTACAGAATAAGAGAGACGTGCGTGGTCCACTTCAAAGGGTAGTGACTTTTTAAGGCGAAAACGCAGGACCGGCTCAATCTCATCAGCTTTATCTGGCAGAGCTTCAAAGTCCAGCAGCATGAGCCGGATTGCCACGTCAGGCAGAATCACGGTTACATCCCGCGATTTCCCGGCAACTGCTCCCAGAGCGCCATTCAGCGCCGTGCGCAGGGCTTCTGCGTTCAGAACGTTGGGCCCGGTGAGTCCAGGAGCAATCACGCCTTCATTCAGCCGCCGTGAGGTAAATACCTCCAGGCGAGGCGCTCCTTCAGCGGCGCGTGCAGCAATCACACCATCCAGTGTGATCTCGCAAGCGAGTCGCGGGCGCGTTATTTTTTGATTCAAACCAGCCATGTCATCCTTATCTCGTAGTCTCGATGAAAGTGACCTTGTTGATTTCTTTCATCGTGGTCTCACCGGCGCGAACGCGGGCCAGCGCCGAATCGCGCAAGAACTTCATGCCTTCTTCATGCGCGGCTTTGCGGATCTCTGATGAAGGCCGTTTTTCCAGAATCAGCTCGCGTATACGATCTGTAAGGTCCAGCAACTCATGGATCGCCGTGCGGCCATGGTATCCCGTACCACCGCATTCAATGCAGCCAGGGCCGTCATAGAACGCGACCTCGCGCCAGGTTTGCGGATCCAGTCCAAAGTTTACTAACTCGTCATTTGAATAGCGGACACGAGACTTGCAGTGCTGGCAGATGGTGCGCACCAGCCGTTGCGCCAGAACGCAGTTCAGCGCAGAAACGAAGTTGTATGGCTCTACGCCCATATTCAGGAAGCGTCCCAGCACGTCGACTACGTTATTGGCGTGAACTGTGGTAAACACCAGGTGGCCGGTGAGCGCGGATTGGATTGCGATCTGGGCGGTTTCCGTATCACGGATTTCGCCCACCATGATTTTGTCAGGATCGTGGCGCAGGATAGAGCGCAGTCCGCGCGCAAACGTGAGACCTTTTTTCTCATTTACTGGAATCTGCGTAATACCGTGGATCTGGTATTCCACCGGATCTTCAATGGTGATGATCTTGTCTTCATCGGTCTTAATTTCATTCAGAGCCGCGTAAAGCGTGGTGGTCTTGCCGCTGCCGGTAGGGCCGGTGACCAGCACCATGCCGTAAGGCTCCAGAATATAGCGGCGGAATCTGCGCAAGTCGTCTGGGTCAAAACCTACAACGTCAAGCACCAGATTGCGAAACTTCTCGCTCATTGATTCTTTATCCAGCACGCGGAGCACGGCATTTTCGCCGTGAATGGTGGGCATGATGGAGACGCGGAAATCGATGAGGCGGCCGCTGTATTTCACGCGGAAGCGTCCGTCCTGGGGCACGCGGCGCTCAGCGATATCCAGCTCACTCATGACTTTAATGCGGGTGATGATGGTGGAATGGTGCTCTTTGGCCATGGGTTGCATGGCTTGCTGCAATACGCCGTCAATTCTGTATTTAACGACTACGGAATCGCTCTCCGTTTCAATGTGAATATCACTGGCGCGTTTCTGCAGGGCAGTAAAAATTGTGGTGTCAACCAGGCGGATGATCGGACTGACGTCGGCATCGGCTGTGCCGGTGATCCGGTCAATCGTGATATTTTCATCGCCAGAACCTTCATCGTCGCGGACCAGGTCCAGCGCAAAGCCTTCGCTGGCCTCTTCCAGAACACGCTGAGACTGCTCCGTCTTCTTCAGAATGTCACTGATCTGGACAAGCGTGGCCACTTTGGTCTTGATGCGCCGGTTGAGCAGCAGGCCGATTTCATCAATCATCATCAGCTTGCTGGGATCGGCAATGGCGATGGCGAGCGTACTGTCATTTTGTTCCAGAGGAACAAAGTTGTACCGGAACATCAGATCAACGGGCACGGTCTTGAAGAGCTCCGCGTCAAGGTGATAATCGCGAAGGTCGACAAATTCGCAGCGATAGCGCGCGGCCATGTCGCGGGCTTTCTGCTCGGTACCCTCCATGCTGATAAGAAGGGTGTTCGGATCCACGGTTAATGCGGTCTTTTGGTCCATATAATTCCTACTGCTGTACTTGTGATCCTAGAGAAAAGATAGGCAGATACAGTGATAGAAGCACAAATGCAACCGTAATGCCCATAAAAATCAAAATAACTGGTTCAATCAACTGCATGGCTGTAGTCAGCGAGTTCTGCACATCCTCTTCATAAAACTCAGCCACTGAGTTCAACATGGCGGGCAGAGCGCCGGTAGACTCTCCAACTTCAACCATCTCAATCGCCAGGTCAGGGAAGAATTGAGTTTCTTCCAGACTGAATGAGAGCGCGCGGCCTTCACGCACCCGCTTGGACGCGTGGGCCACACTGCTTGAAATTTTAAAGCTGTTAATGGATTGGCTGGCTGTTTCCAGTGAAGGCACCAGCGGCAGACCGCCAGAAAGCAATGTGGAGAGCGTTCTGGAGAACATGGCAATCTGATATTTCATCCAGATCTGGCCAAAAAGGGGCAGTTTGTAGCGGAGCGCATCCAGGAATTTAGAACCATGCTCTGAGCGCACCCAAAGCATGATCGAAATGCCAACCACCAGAATCGTCGCCAAAATCAGGAGGTAATAGTGTTGAATGATCCGGCCGATGCCCAACATGAACAGCGTTATGGCCGGAAGTTTCGCGTTAAGAGTGCTGTAAAGATCAGCGAATTGAGGCACTACATAGGTCATCAGGAAGGTGAGCATCACTGAAAGAGCGCAGAGCAGCAATCCGGGATACCACAAAGAAGAAATCAATTTTTTGCGGAATGAGATGGAGATGCGCTGGAAAGCAATAAAACGCCCGAGAACTTCTTCAAGATTGCCGCTGCGCTCACCTGCCAGCAGGGTAGTGGTATAGATTTTTGAGGTCACTCCCTGGGCCTCAAAAGCCTCAGACAGCAGCTCTCCGCTTTTGACCCGTTCCTGAACATTCTCAAGTATCGCTTTAAAGTGGGGGTTCTTTTGCCGTTTCCCCAAAATGTGCAGCGATTTTATGATCGGCAGGCCGGCCTTAATCAGGGTGAGGAATTGCTGATTAAAGACGATGAATGTGTCGGCTTTGATTGGCTTTTTGCCGATCCCGCCAGCAAATGAGAGCAGGCCTTTACGGCTCTTGACCGAATAGACCATGAAGCCCTGCTGGGCAAAACGGTCCTTGATCTCCTGCTCGGAAATGCCGCTTTCCACCTGCTGGAGCACGTGACCGCGCTCGTCCGCCATTTTAATGAGAAATTCAGCCATGAGATTAGAGTATGTGGAAGCTCCGACTCCCTTACAAGTCTAGCATTTTCACCGGATTGCCAACGCTATTAATAGAATGGGGGGAACCACCATTATTGCGCAGTTTGAGGATTAAATTCACTAATTCTTCAGCTATCGAAGGTAACAAGGGGAGTGATTATTGAGTTACCTGGTTGTCCTCAAAGATCTGAACCCCCGGGGGAGGGATAAAGCGAAATAAGCTGTCCTGGACGGGTACATTTTCCTCAATCTGAGAAAAGCGGAAATCGGTACTGGTGCTGTCAACACCATGGATCAGAATCCGCCGGATCTGGTGTTCTGGGGATATCTCCATTACCACCTCGGAAACGCGGTCCTTAAGGGCTTTGGGTACCCCGCGCAGCAGGATGTCTCCCTGCTGGATTGGGGTCAGATCTGGCGCCAGGGAGAGCCCTTCCAGCTCCTTTTCCAGCTTTGTTTTACCCAGCAGGTAGCGCAAGGGTGAGCGGATATCGTCCAGATTCTTGATGGAGGTCTTTTTCGCCTGCGGATCCCCAGTTACATAGAAATAGGCGTTCTGCGAATCGATCAGAAACAACTTTTCCCGGGGCACATGGTATTCCCAGCGCATGCGGCCGGGCTTTTTCAGCCACAGAGTACCGCTTTCCGTACGCGAAATTCCGTCACCCTGATAAATCTCAGTGAACGCCGCCTTAAATGTTTTCAGATGGTTGTAATGCTCGTCCACCGCACTGGCGGTTGTGTGCACGTTGGCGGCCTGTCCCCACAAATAGGCAGCACACAGCAAAAACATAACTACCGGCAAAGCTGAATATCGCGTTCGCATAGGAAAGGCCATCTACTTCAGGATAGCAGTGTTGGGGCTTATTTCACGTTGCTGCTTATGTTTTGCCGCGTTCACCTTTTGTGGCGTTCGAGGAAAGGGAAATGCTTGGGATCTTCCACCTGTACCGTGCCATCCAGCCTGAGTTTGTAGGGCGCGCCGGTGGGATCCATAGGGATGCCACGCAAGGGGCCAGCGCGCACCAGATCCAACCATGTTTCTGGATACGTATGCAATCTTTCGTAGTAAGCCCTGGTGAGTTGCTCCAGTTGGTCCATGTCTGAATCTGCGCGTAATGAAAGCAAATGTTTTGCGGCAGAGTCTTTGATGTTGTTGTCCGTGGTGGTATCAAAGATCGTCTTCCATAGATATGTAGCAGTGCTGGGATCATTGCCCTTTTCGGCCATGCGGGCAGCCATCACTTTCATCCAGGCCAAAGCGCCCGGGACCTCTGACCCTTTTTCAAAAGCCTGCTGGGCCGCCTTGTAATCATGCCGGTCCATATAGTGTATGAACCCGAGATTGAAATAGAGCCGCCAATAAAGCGGGTTCGCGCGAATTCCTTTTTCTATAAGAGCCACGGCTTTATCGGGCTGGCCGGCACCCTCAGGTATCTGCTGGGATAAAAAGATAGAGCCGTTTTCATACGCGACAATCAATTGAGGATCAAGGTCAGTGGTGATTTGCAACAAGGGATCCAGCAATTCGTAATGCTCGGCGCTGCGTATGTGGCGGGAACCAAAATACTGCACCGCGCGCGTCCAGTAAATATCCGCCAGCAGGCTGGAATATCCAAGGCTCAGCCGCTTCACGGTTTTGCCGGACGGCAGATATAAAACCTCTTGCAACGTGGATTGATCACCCTGGATTTTTTCTGCCTGGCTCCGGCAAGCCATTGCGCCAGCCATCAGGGCCACCACAAGCACGCTACAGATAAAAGTAACCCTGGTATCGCGGTTCATTTGAGATTGCGCCGTTCAAAAATTAAAACAGCCGCGGCCGTTATTGCCACTGAATACAGCAGGGCATAAACGGTATTGAAAAGGACCAGGTGCGCGCTCACGCCCTGTTCATGGGCCACCTGGCCAATCACATTGAGTGAGGCAAAGTTCGGCAGCACGTAGGCTGCGGCGGCGGCCAGCCATTTGGTGGCGCCCTGTGACATGGCGGCGAAATTCTTGAGGTCTTCACCGAACGTTCCAATCACAAATAGAGCGAAGGCAAATATAGCGGAAAAAATTGGACTGGAAAAAGTTGAAAACAGCAGCGTGAGGGCGACCATCATCATGAATTGCAGAACGATGAAATAAACCGCTACCAGCAGCAAAGCGTCCGCCCGGCCCAGGCTGTGCACAAAGATCAGGAGAGCAGCATAAAAACCCACGGTCATTAAGGCTGCATTCACTACCAGGGTAAGCAGCAGCCCCAGATATTTGCCAGCAATAAACTCCCAGCGCCGCACGGGCCGGGAGAGGATGGTATATAGAGTCTTCTTTTCGATTTCCTTTGACACCATGCCGATGCCCAGGAAAATGGCAATGATCACGCCAAAAAGAGAAATTGAACTGAGCCCCACGTTTACCAGCATCAGCTTTTCCAGACCGATGGATATCTGGCTGAATAAAGGCGCGGAAGCCACCAGAAGCAAAACAAAAAGAACCAGGTTATAAAGTACGCGATCGCGCACCGCTTCACGGAACGTGTTCCAGGTAATGGCAGAGAGACGGGAAGTCATGAAGAAACTGATTCCTTTTCTTCCTCTCTGGTTTTTGCCAGAAAGTAGTCTTCCAGAGTCCCGTGGATTGGAGTAACTGAAATGAGCCGGGCGTGCTGCTGCCGAAGCTTTTCCAGCAGGCGATCAAGGTCTGCGCTTTGCACGGTCCCACGGACTGTTTCACCGGTGACGTGGGTTTCAGCCAGCAGATCTTTCACCGGCGAAAGCGCATTCGCGCCCAGCCAGATGACCTCAGTCTTTTCTGCAACGCTCGACCGGAAATCATTCACCACGCCAACGCCCCGAAGCTCGCCTTTATAAACCACAGCAACACGATCGCAGAGCGCTTCAGCATCAGAAAGGATATGCGTGGAAAAAAAGATGGTCTTGCCTTCATCTTTCAGGTTCTGGATCAGCTCACGCACTTCGTGCCGGCCTACTGGATCGAGCCCAGACATTGGCTCATCCAGAAAAATAACTTCAGGATCATGGATGATGGCCTGCGCAATGCCCACACGCTGGAGCATGCCTTTTGAAAACTTGCGCAGCTGCTTGCTCCCGACATCGCTCAAGCCGACCCGGGCCAGCAGGTCTCCAATACGCTGTTTCCGCGTGGTAGATGGAACGCCGGAGAGACGCGCATAGTAGTCCAAAAGTTCTGGTGCGCTCAGATAGTCATAGAAATATGGCTGTTCCGGTAAGAAGCCGATTTTCCGTTTGATTTCCGGATCCAGATAATCCTTGCCCAGAATCGTGGCCGATCCTGAGGTAGGGAAAATGATCCCCATAAGCAGCTTGAGGGTCGTTGTTTTGCCAGCGCCATTGGGGCCCAGGAAGCCAAAAGCTTCCCCGGTTTCGACCGTCAAATCAAGTGACTTGAGCGCCGGTCGAAGCTTCTTTTTCCAAAATCCAACTGGGTAGTCTTTCGAGAGAGCTCGAATTTCTATTGCATGCATGTCAAATTCAACGCTGGCCCATTGTAATATCTGAACAAGTTGCAATCAATTCAGGCAAACGGCTTAGCCACCCAAAGGCGTGAATTGGGCCGGATCCATGCAATCGCTGTGGACCACCGCAGCGCTAAAACTTGCCGCCGCCGTCTTCTGGTAACGAATGACGCCATCCTCCGTTGTGCAAAAGTTCTTTGCGCCTGTGTTTGCCCAGACAACGGGGGTCGCGGTAGAAGTGTAATCACCGAAAGGTGCCGCACCAGAGGTCGATCCTAAGTAAAACATGAACCCGCTCTTCACGCAGGGCTCTGCGGCGCAACCTACCAATTGGTCTGATAAGCAAGCATGCGTCATGTCGCATGGAACGCCAGGGCCCAGTTTAATCAGGCTATTTGCATATCCAATGCTGTTGGTGAACTCAATAATGTAAACGGCCTGCGAGTTGTGTATATTGCGAATAACAGACACAGCTGCAGCCTCATTCGCCGATTGCTTGGAACGAAGAAGGTTGGGGATGGCGATTGCAGCAATAATTAAAATAATCGCTACCACGATCAGTAGTTCTATTAACGAAAATCCCTTTTGCGGCTTAGCCATTCGCTTTCCTTTGACTTGCATTGGGCACTGTCTATTAGGACAGACCGTTATAGGTACCAATGTTCACTGAAATAAGTGCACATAAATGGCCATCCTGGAGTATTGCTCGCCTGATTTACTTGGAATATAAACCATTTATTTCTAATGCTTTACGGTAGATTTGGAGAGTGTTGAACGCCGAAAACATCCAGGGATTGTCTAGAAGTGACAAAAATTGTTACAAATGTGGGCTCAAATAATCCACAAAGTGTCGGCAATGCAATTACTGGCAGTCCCCGGGCAGCTTCCCCACATAAAATAAAAAGGGACATGGCTTGCGCCATGTCCTTTTTATTTGGCTTATACCCTCCCCCAGGTACTTGCCGAAAAACATACTTACCGAAACAAATTACTGGATCGGACCATAAAGAGTGATGGTGTTGCAGTCAGAAGCAATGACTGCAGCTGTAATTGAAGTAGGAGCAGCTACCGGCGGAATTGCGCCTGAAGTCGAACGGATCACTGCATCTGGGTTCGAGCAATAGTTCTTGGTGCCCGTGCTCTGCATTGTGATGGGGCTGGCGCTCACTGTGTAATCGCCAAACACGCCAGCAACGGCAGCCTGGGCCGTCAACATGTAGTTATAGCCGCTCTTGGGGCAGAAAGCCGCAGTGCAGGCCAAAACGTTATCAATCAAGCAGGCAGCTGCTGAAGTGCAGGCGCCGCCACCGGCAACCGGACCCAGTGCAACCAGGGTGCTGGCATAACCAACTGCTGGATAAGTGGTTGAGTATGTAACTTCAGAAGTGTTGATGGTGCGGATGGTGCTGGCAGCTGCGGAGTCGTTGGCTGACATCTTCGAGCGGAGCAGGTTTGGAATCGCGATAGCCGCGATAATAAGAATAATAGCTACTACGATCAGCAGCTCAATCAGTGAAAAGCCTTTTTGTTTGCGCATTCTGAGATATCTCCTCTTAAAAATTCCCTTGGCCGCTACGCTTTTCCATTTTGCGTTGACCAGTTTTATTTGTTGAACTCGTTGAGTATTGTTGCACCTTACAGGCCATAAGCTCTGGTTGACGAACGATTGGTATCAAAAAACCGTTCAATTATTATAGTAATCAGTAACTTGCATGCCATTCCCGCAGGCAGAAGATTGCCACGAAACTGGGTACAAAGCTGCCTTTAATGACAAATTATGTCAATTTTACGACATTTCAAGGCAATGGCACCGCTGAAATATCTATTTATACAAAGAAAGAATGTAGAAAGAGACATGGCTTGCGCCATGTCTCTTTTATTTGGCTTATACCCTCCCCCAGGTACTTGCCGAAAACGTACTTGCCGGAAACAGATTACTGAATCGGACCAAAAGCGGTGATGGTGTTGCAGGCCGCTGAGGCAACCGGAGCTGTAATTGAAGTAGGAGCAGCCACTGGCGGAATTGCGCCTGAAGTCGAACGGATCACTGCATCTGGGTTCGAGCAATAGTTCTTGGTGCCCGTGCTCTGCATTGTGATGGGGCTGGCGCTCACTGTGTAATCGCCAAACACGCCAGCAACGGCAGCCTGG
>DASXLK010000015.1:0-7449 GCA_036496365.1 Candidatus Angelobacter sp.
AGTAAGCAATCCGTCGACGGGTGTTGTTATGCGATAGGACGGACCTGCAGGGCTTTTTCCGGGCCACTTGCCCATTTCTTTGCAGCCACCATTCGTTGGATCTGGTTCACGCGCTCTTCTGGCAGCGGATGCGACCGGAAATACCCTTCAAGGCCGGCAATAGCCACTTGCGAAAGCTCCTCGTCCGGGCTCTGCGCTTTCAGAACATATTCGCTGTGGAGCCGCTTGAAGGTTTTAAACATGTGAATAGCGCCCTGCGGTGAATAGCCTGCCATCACCGCCAGGTAAGTGCCGTCACGGTCTGCCTCAAGCTCTTGCTCTTTGCCGTAACCAGCCTGAAAAAGCTCCATGGGTATCGCCACCAAATCTGCCAGGTCGCCGATTTTCGCTTTGAGTTGATAGCGCTCCACACAGTGATAGTTATCAATATGCTCCAGTTCGTGACCCAGAACGTTGGCTAGCTCGTCTTCTGTTTCCATGAGTTGCAGCAATCCCTTGCCGATAAAAACGTGCCCGCCGGGGAGAGCAAAGGCATTGATCAGATTTTCATCAGCGATGTAATGAAACTGGTAAACCAATTTACGGCGCGCATGGCTGGCAACTTTGCGTCCCACAGCATCTACGTAAACCTGCATGGCTGCGTCTTGCGGCTGCGAGGAGACAACATACCTCGACGCCAGAGCATTGCCAATCTCGACCTCCTGATCGTCTGAGATCCGCGTCACCGAGGCAGGCACGCGGCTGAACTCGCGTTGCGTGTCAGCCAGAGCATTTAATACAGCTTCCGGGCCCACGCGGGCTTCCACCTTATGCTGCCTGGAGTAATACAGAGCCCCTGCGGCTGAAGCCAGGATCAAGATCAGGATGAGGAAGCGTTTCATAAGTATTCGCGCAATGCCTCGCGGTTTCTGGAGAAGAGATAAGAAACTACCAAAATGAGCAGCCCGACTCCGATCAGGGTTAAATAGCGCGACGTAACATCATTCATCTTCCAAACATCCCAAAGTACGATCTTTGCCGCGGATAAAAGCAAGAGCACCAGACCTGAACGCCGATAGCTGGTCTCTTTAGCGATGAGTGCGAGCACAAATACCACCACCGCCTGAGCGCCCCATGCCAGAGTAATCATGCCGGGAGTGACCTTTAACGCCAGCAACACTGCCAGAAGCACGAACGGAACAAAAAACATTGGCTGTTCGGGATGGCCCACCAGCATCGCCAGCCACTTCGTTCGACCAGACGTTTGCTTCGCATTCTTGCGAATGGCAAAACAGATTGGTATACCAGCCGCAAGAATCGCGATCGTCAGGACCGCGCTTGATAAGTTTGAACCAAACGCTTCGTTCAAGTGATAGAAGTTGTACATGGATATGCGGAAGGCCGTCATCACCAGCAAGGCCAGCGCCTGATCCAGAAATACTTGCAGCCTTGTGAGCCATACCGTTAGGAGTGTGGCAAGAACCAGCGCGGCGTATCCGGCCGCTACCGTCTCTGGCGTCATTTCAAACCGGGCGAGCGCGGCCAGAGTGGCCGTGCCCAGGCAGGCCAACAGATATTCAACCGGTATTTTGCTTTCCAGTGCCGTGCCCTGAGACCGCTTACTGAGAATCTGCCAATAGATAAAGAAGTAAATGCCAACCAGTGGAATCACAGTAAGAACTTCCGGCCGCGCTGCGCCGGGCTCACCCAGAACATTGAAATTGGCATAAAAAATGTGGGCAAAACTACAGGTAAGGGCCACGTAGCTTTGCGCACGCAGAAAGCCCCATTGCTTCCAATCGCCCAGCATGAACAACGCCAAGCCAAGCAGGCCCCACGCCAGCGCAACGTCAATCGCTGGAAACTGGTACCAGATGAGCCAGCTCAGCAGCAGTGATCCCGCCCAGGAATATGCCTGGGAAATACGCTCATTGTCCCATGTCTCCTTGGCAGTGATCTCGGCAATGTTGGCAATCCAATTTAAGAGATAGAGAGTGCCGACCGTCAGAGCCACACTAATGAGTTGAACCCGCGTTCCACGATATTGCGGCGCAAAGCTGCCATAGAGAGTCCAACCAGTCCCCAGCAGTGAAAGAGCATGCGTCTGGAACAGCAGCGAACGGTCTTTCCAAAAGCGCGCAGCTAATGCCAGTACGAGCGCCAGCGCGACCCAGCCTACACCAACCCACGGCTGAGGCGCTTGATACCAGACAAGAAGTGCGAGAAGCCCCGTTGCGGCCCAGGTGTATGCGCTGGCAAAGAGGGTCCTATAATTTGTCTCTGACAGCCTTACATGGCGCGAGCTCAGATACAGCAAACAAGCCACCGGCACAAATGCGAGAGCCAGTTCTGGTATCCCTATTCCAGAAAATACCGGGTAGACATTAGCTTTCAATGCGTCGGCGCTGTCGATCGCCTTCAACACCGTTACTGTCGCAATCCAATGCGCCTGGTAAATCAGCGCGTTAATGGAAAATTGCTTGCCGAGCAGACTCAATGCGGCAACCATCAGGGCAAGCACAACAGCAATGGCACTGTCATTCACTAGAGCGCAGACAGAGCATACGGCAAAAAAGCTAGCCGCAAATGAGAGCATGATCAGCCCTTGTCTCTCCTGCTCTTCCGCGAACAGCTCTTTCCACCGCCCTCCGATAACGTGGGAATTGAAATAGAGCACTGCCGCAATCGCACCCAAAATAATTCCGAGTTGCGGGTGATAATGCGCCTGCCCGTTCATCAACTCTTCCAGTAGCGGACCAATCCGCACCGGCAAAGCGTGAAGCACGATCAAGGCGGAGATGATGAGTCCAAATCCGCGGAAGAGCCGCTCACGGGTAAAAACTCCCGCCAGCAGGAACGCTTCTCCACCCACCAGCCAGAGCATCTCCAGCGAATTGCCGGAATATTTGAACGGGACGGCCGCGACCATGAGCGCCGCTCCCAGACTTGAGAGCACAAGAAAGGGAGCCCTGCGCCGGCGGGAAACCGGCAGTTGTCCCAGAGCAAACTCCACAGCGCCCAGGGCCAGTAATCCGTAGAAAGCCCATTCCGGATGGAATGATTGGTACTTCATTACGCCCAGGAACAACAACGGATTCAGCAGGCCCGCAATGGTTGATACGGATTCTTCTTCGCGGCTGGAAGCTTTCCGCCAAACATATGAGCAGCGGAACACTACCCAATACGCGATCACCAGCAGGATGCTCTCAGTGTGGTGCTGGAAATGCGCGTGCTGCCCTTCAATTTCAAAAATGTTGTACAGCCAGTAAAAGTGGTTTAGATAGCTGGCAAGAATCCCAAAAATCTCCAGTTCAAACCAGCCGCGGCGCAGGACAATAATCGTCATGCCGCTCACCAGCAAAAGACCGGCAATCAGGTTGTAAGGCGGATCTGGATTGAGCGTGATGGCCGCGAAGCCCAGCAGAAAGCTTGCGCCAGTTACAAGCTGAGAATCGTACTTGAGCGTGTGCCACACCATGGCGCTGATCACGCCCAGCAACAAAACTAAATCAATCGCGTTGGAAGACAATATCGCGATGAATGGAGCGTGTGTGATGCCGTAAGTCACCAACACCGTGACTGCCCAGCCGCCGCCGATCAGTGCTCTGCCCAGCGTCTGAAAGCGCTCTTTGCGCTCAGCAAAAATTCCGCCGGCCAACAGGGCAAAGCCACTTGTATAAAGGAGCACGACGCGCAGCCAGTGCGGAATGCTGTCGACTTTTGCAGCAACCAGAAAGCCAACACCAAGCACCACAATGGCTATGCCGAGCTTAGGCAGCCAGTTGGTGCCAACCAGTTCTTCCAGTGATGCAGAGCTTTTCTTCTTAGGCAACTGTGGCAGTTGCGGCGTAAGCGCAGTCCTGGCATCAGACTTGAAGTCACTGAGCATTGATGTTGCACGAACCTTGGCTGAAGAATGTTCGGGCTCCTGCGGCACATTCAGCCATGGCGAAGCTTCATTCGTTCTTGCTGCAATCGGCGGGCGTTCAGGCTCAGGCACAACTTTTGGCGGCGGTGGCGGCACAACCACGCGCGGCTCATCGGCGGCTGGAGGCGCTGCCTGGGGAATATGCGGCTGAGGTGGGATTACAGGCTTTGCTTCTGGCTCAGGTGTTATTGGCGACACAACCACCGGCTGTTGCACGGACGGCGGAACAGGAGATTTCGGCTTTTCCGGAATCGCCGCTGCTGGAGCTACCTTCTCACGCACTGGCACTGTCTGAGCAACCGTTACCACGGCAGGCTGCGCCTCTTGCGGAGAGATCTTGATCGCCGGTGCCGCAGCTTGTGCGGGCGGCATAGCTTGTGCAGACTGCGCCTGGACACGGTGCTCCAGCCTCTCCAATTGCTTGGTAAGGTCTGCAAGGCTGTTTTTCAAGTTGGTGATTTCATCACGACGACGATTGTTGGCAACCACCGTAATGATTATTGCGGGCAGGCATATGATCAGCCATCCAAACAACACCAGCGGAATGTATTCCATCTATATTTGGCTCGGGCAAGCGTAGAAACTTGCGCTGCATTGTAGAACGGTTTTGCGTGAAAGTCTTGCATTAGTTCTACTAAGTAGATTTACTTACATAGGGATAGAGGATCGGGGACATCGCGAAATTGAGGCATCGGGAAATCAAAAACCTCACCACTAGATTACGAAAGCTATCCAAGGTCTTCCGATGACGGCGATAGCCTGATGTCGGCCGATCTAAATCATAGGGACCCTCTCGCTTCGCTCGAGATTTCAGAAAAAAGAAATCAATCGCAGGCAGCTAGAAGATCGAACTCTGGCTGGGACTGAACTACAGGTTGGACTGGTAAAGCCTGCTGCGCATTGCCGCTAAGAAGCTCTTCAAAGAACTTCTCCACACTGGCAAGAATCGCTGGTCCCGTATGCGCGTCATAGCATGCGCGACGCAACGCGGTACCGTTGGGTACGCCATGCGTGAACCACGCAACAAATTGCTTCATTTTGCCCGGAGAGCCGTGCATGGTTTCATCCACCAGCATTTTGAAATACGTGCGGATCATCTGGTAGCGGTCTGCGTCCGTGGGCTGATCGTAGCGGCCAGTTTCAGCGAATTGGCGAATCTGGCGGAAAATCCACGGGTTTGACGCAGCAGTGCGGCCAATCATCACTCCATCGCAATTGGTCTGCGCAACCATGGCAATTGCATCTTCAGGCGTACGGATATCGCCATTGCCAATTACGGGGATTTTCACCGCGTTTTTTACGGCAGTAATCCATTCCCAGCGGGCATTACCGCTGTAGCCTTGTTCGCGCGTGCGCGCGTGCAGGGCCACGGCATTCAGACCGCAGTCTTCCGCCATCCGGGCCAGCGGAACGCAGACAATGTTGTCGTCGTCCCAGCCCATGCGGATTTTCACGGTGAAAGGAATCTTCACCGCGGCGCGCACGGCTTCAAAAATTGTCTGGATCACCGGCAAGTCTTTGAGCAATCCAGATCCGCCGTTGCACTTGACCACCCGTTTGGCCGGACACCCCAGGTTGAGATCGACCATATCAAAGCCAGCGTCTTCCACGATCTTGGCCGACTCGGCCAGCGTGTACGAATCGCTGCCAAAAAGCTGCGCTGAGATTGGGCGCTCATCTTCATAAAAAGTCAGATAGCGTTTACGCTTGGATTCGCGGGTCCGGAAGAGACCGTCGGCCGAGGTGAACTCGGTCATCAGCAGGCCGCAGCCGGAAACTTCGTTATTTTTGAAAACCGCCGGAGAGTTTTGCGCGGGAATAACAGCCTGCTGCGCCTGTTGCAGTTCAGACGTTTGCGGATCTGCTGTCAGAGTATCGTCTTCCAACTCTTCAGGGGCGGCCATCACTTCATGCGCGCTGCGCACAAAGCTGGCATTGCGGATAAACCGGCGAAACACCGTATCCGTTACCCCAGCCATGGGAGCAAGGACAGTGGCCGGCGCAATGCGCACGTCCCTGATCTGGAGAGACTCCGGCACCTGCACGCCTTGCGGTGCGAGAGTGACATTGGCCGGATTTTCCCAGAATTTCTTCATTGCTTTCTATCCCTAGCGCAGCGAGGGAGATCCTACTCCCCAATTATGGCCCAATTTTTCATAATTGCTGCCTTTTTTCGTTATCAGGGAATCGCACGGCAGGTCAATCTTGCAATCCTCTGATAGGAATCTCTCGCCTACGCTCTAGACTTCGGACAAAAAGAACAAAGCCTCCGCCGCAGCGGAGGCCTCTCAAATCCTGAGCAGCTTTACTGCTTAACGGCTGCTTTTTTCGCTGCCTCAGCCTTGCTTGAGTCAGACTGGGCGTATTTGCGGCGGAAGCGCTCAACGCGTCCGGCAGTATCCACCAGCTTCTGCTTGCCCGTAAAGAATGGGTGGCAGTTGGAGCAGATTTCCAGGTTGATAGCGCCCTTGTGGGTCGACCGGGTGGTAAATGCGTTGCCGCATGCGCAATGCACTTTGGTTTCGTTATATGCGGGATGAATTCCTGGCTTCATTGCCTCTGTACCTTTCGCGGGTAAAGTCTTATTTTACCTCAAATTAGCTGATTTTGGCTAGATTGAATGCATTCCTTTGGATTACCCAGCCAGGCAAAAGGATTCAAAGCACAGGGGTACACCCTGCCGTGGAGCGCTGCTATCTTAAAGCAATCTGGAGTTTGGCGGTGCCCATTGCAGCAGGAGAGTCCTGATCTCTTGATATTCCGGCATGGTAGCTGGGACAAAGACAAAACCCAGCACTCGCGCGGCAAATTCACTCCGGTCCATGATGGTCAATCCTCGCCGATTTTCAACAATTGATTTGATCTGATCACGACGAATGTGTTTTTTGAAAGTGAGCAAACCAGTTTGTGTGCGACCCTCAATAAAGTCATCACCCAGGATCAAACTGCCACGGCTGTAGGATTGCCATGGAAAGGGGCGAAAAATCATGGTTATGGCAATAGCTACCGGAACCATAAGCGCTCGAGCCGGGGTTTGGTGCTTCCAGTGGAACATAGAATCAATGCTCCAACGGAATGCAAACAGGAGGAAAACCACCGAAAAGAATGCCAACAGCTTTTTCCACCCGGAAAGCTTCATCTGCGGAAGAGGCATCTCGTATTGACGAACAGCTGCTTCCATAAGACGGTAGGCTTCCAAAAACATTCTAAAATACGCAGCCATTATGTCACTGACAATAAAATTCTATCTGTGAAATTGACCCATAATACGACTCTGCGCCATGGTGGGTAGCACCAGCCGTACAGCGAGCAGGGTCTTATAAACCCCGGTAAACGCCAGATTAGCGTGCCGGGAGGGGGCAGCACCCTCACCCACTACCAATTTTCTCGCCCAGCAGCCAACGCCGGATTTAGTGGGTACTCAACATTTGTTAACAAGTTCTTTTCTTCTAAGTGGCGTAAAATTGTTTATTTGATTTAGTCACTTCAGCCAGCCTAGGAGCCGTGCCCATGGTTCGTAACGATATTCTTGAAAAATTCCC
>DASXLK010000016.1:0-97152 GCA_036496365.1 Candidatus Angelobacter sp.
CCCGCGCACCGGCATAAATATCAGCCGTTGCGCCGCTTCCCTACAAGCAGTTTTGATCTCTCAATTGTTGCCGGATCACATGAACTTGTCGCCAATCTGAAAAATAAACTGCATCATCTTGCCGGTGAAGGCCTGGTGTCACTCCAGTTCCTGCTGATCTTTCCGCTGCCGCCAGACAAGAAGAGTGTCTCATTCCGACTGACGCTCGGCGCTGATGATCGCACACTGACCGCTGACGAAGTCACGCGCACGCGCGAACGCGTTGTTGAGGGAATCAAAGCGGCAGGCTACGAACTGCGCGAATAACTTTCTTTCCTTTTGCTGCTCCATGCCAGCGTCCTTGTGCGAAATGGCATCATAAAGATCTTTAGTTATTGATCTTTAAATATTAAAGACCTTCAGTATAAAAAGCTTCAGCGCGAATCATCTCTCACCATGAATGAGCAAATACAAACCCATGTTCCGCAACGGCTCGACCGTCTGCCCTGGAGCCGATGGCATTGGCTGGTAGTCACCGGCCTGGGCATCACCTGGGTGCTGGACGGGCTTGAGGTCACTTTGGCTGGCGCCGTGGGCGGAGTGTTGAAGCAAAGCCTGCACATGAGTGACGCGCAGGTGGGCGCGAGCGCCACGTTCTACTTAATCGGTGCGGTGATCGGAGCAATCGGATTTGGCTACGCCACTGACCTGCTGGGCCGCAAGAAACTATTCACCGTTACGCTGATGGTCTATCTTGTGGCAACGGCGTGCTCCGCGCTGGCGTGGAATTTCTGGAGCTTCGCGTTTTTTCGCTTTATCACGGGCGCGGGTATTGGAGGTGAATATGCAGCCATCAACTCCGCCATTGACGAGCTGATTCCCGCCCGTGTGCGCGGGCACGTGGATCTCACCATCAATGCCACCTACTGGCTCGGCGCTGCTCTGGGGTCTCTCGCAACCATCTTTCTACTCAACGCAAACATGTTCTCCCCCACCAAGGGATGGCGATTCGCATTTCTGCTGGGAGCAGCGCTGGGCATAGTGATTATTTTTATCCGGCATCTTATTCCGGAGTCGCCGCGCTGGCTCATAACCCACGGACGCGAGGACGAAGCAGAAAAAATCCTGAGCCAGATAGAAACCGAGGTGCGCAAAACCCAACCGCTGCCGGAGCCGGAAGGCGATAGGCTGACGCTGACCGTGCGCCATCGCACGCCGTGGAAAGAAATCTGGCAGGCGATGGTCCACACGCATGGAACGCGATCGCTATTGGGACTCTCACTCATGATTGCCCAGGCATTTTTTTATAACGCTATTTTTTTTACATACGCTCTTCTGCTGGTGGAGTTTTATCAGGTCGCGCCAGAACGCGTTGGCTTTTATCTGCTTCCATTCTCTCTGGGCAACTTATTGGGGCCAATCCTGATCGGCAGGCTGTTTGACACTCTGGGCCGCAAACCCATGATTGTGGCCACCTATTCGATTTCCGGACTGTTGCTGGCCATTACTGGATGGCTCTTTCAGCAAGGCATGCTCACCGGCGTCACACAGACTGCCTGCTGGACCGTGATCTTCTTTGTTGCCAGCTGCGCCGCCAGTTCGGCTTATCTTACGGTGAGTGAGATCTTCCCTCTGGAAATCCGCGCCATGGCGATTTCAGTTTTTTATGCTGCCGGAACCCTGGCCGGCGGTGTGGGCGCTCCGGCATTATTCGGAGCACTCATTGGAACCGGCTCGCGTACGCATGTCTTTTATGGATACCTTGTTGGCGCAGCACTCATGCTCATGGCCGCGGGCACGGAGTGGAAGCTGGGAGTAAAAGCTGAAAGACAATCACTGGAAAGCATTTGCGCACCATTGACCAGTTCAAGCTAGCCAGATTTGCTCTATAGAAATCACAAGACGTCGTTAGGGAATGCGGTTGATAATCGCCTTTGCCAGTCTCCCTGCCGCCCCTTCAGCTAAATTTAAATACAACTCCGGCTCAATCAACTCCAGTTCCATCAGCAACACCCTGCCTGCTCTCTCTACTACATCGATCCGGCAATAAAGAGACTTACGCACTTGCGGTACAGCCCTGGCAATTTCACCCACCTTGCCCAGCAAAGAAGATGATGGAACAAACAACTCTGAGCTGCCGCCATGCTCCTCTTGCACCCGAAAATCACCGGCTGCTGGACGCTTCCGCACGGCATGGCTATAAGCACCATCAATCAGCGTAAAAGATATTTCGCCCTGGGTTTGAATTTCCGGAATAAACTGCTGCACCAGGAACGCCTCGCCTTGCATCCTGTTCGTTAGCTCAGCTTGCGTGGGAAATTCCGTGCTGTCCTCCAGCCATGTATTGTGCGCCGAGGCCGAAACGGCTGGCTTCACTACAACCTTCCGCCAGGTCTCAATTCGCGCACGGTCCTTAACTCCAACCGCTTCCCCACTTGCCACAAAGATTGTCGGCGCAATCTCAATCCCTTTTTCCTCAAGCTCCCGCAGATAAAACTTGTTGCGGTTCCACAGTACGGTCTCCACATCATTCACTATTGGGACTATTACACCCGTTCGCTGCAACCACTCTACAAACTGCGGACCGTATAAATGAGAATCCCAGCACGAGCGCAGGATAAGCAGATCAAACCGGCTAAAGTCACAGCCGGCAGAACGCCAGTCTACGAATTGCACTTCCACATGGGCAGCAGCCAAATAAGGCAGCAGCAGTCGCTCGCTTGCCGCGCCTTCAGGCAGACCGCTCCATGTAATCAGCGCAATTCTTTTTTGCATGCGGAAGGTTTAGTTTAAAGGAATGAATTGCTTAGTCATCTGATCCGGGATCTATCTTTATCCAGCGGCCGCGACAGTCACACTGAACAGTCCCACAATGTTAGGCGCAAAAGCCTTGACCATTGCCGGCGCATCCGTAAGAAAAGGCGCTGTGTAAGCTTCAATATTCACCGTGCCTGCGCCCGGAGTGAATCGCACTCTTGGGCCGCCGCTGGCCAGGACAAACCTATCACCTTCACGGCTCACCATGAGATCGGCCACTTCAAACAGCAACGGCGGAGTACCTGCACCCGAAACTGAGAGAGTAAACAGGCCGCTTTCCGCGCGAACCAAGCGGACAGTCACATCTTCATAGCCACAGCCTATCGTAACGGGCCCATCCAGCTTCAATTCCACTACATCATCATTGGCCGTCACCATGGTCGCGGGCTGCCCGCTGAGTGATTCCACAGCCACGGCCACCTCAGGACGCTTGGAGGCGACTACCCGAAAAATATAATCGGCCATCGTCCGCTGCAACACGGTATGGCAGCCATGCGGAAGTCCAAAAATCTCTTGTGCCGTTGGCGCTGACACAGCTGTGTTCTGTTGGTTCTCCACCTTGTTCCCCTCTGTACCTTATGTGTTTAGAACGCTGCGCCCACTCTCAGAGCGCCAACATCCTGCCCTGGGCCAGCATTCCCAAGTATGTTGAACAAGTGCTCATAGCGAATATCCACACGGAACCAGCCTTTTTCAAAGCCAACACCGGCACCCACTGTTGGGCCCAGGACACTCAATTCTGGCCGTGGACCGCCGCCCTTCGGCACATTCCCTTCAACCTGGCCGGCCCCAAACCCTGTAATCAGCCGAATATTCAACGGTATGTTCAAATCGCTCAACGAAGCAAATCCACCCGAGGAAACCGTACCCAGCACGGCATTGCTTGGCGCATACATCAACTCGGCTTCCAGCGGTATCTGTACAAAATTATTCAATTTGGGCGATACGCGAAAACGGTAGCTCCATGAAGCCGTGAGTAATGGATCAAGGCGTGCTCCTGCTAGTAATCCGCTGCCCAGCATCGCACTCTGCCGTGGTCCAATGCCACTCCTCTGCCTGGCCGCCGACGCAATAATCTGTTGCACCGCTTCCTTCTGTTCTGCCGGAGGCGCAGCCGCATCCGGCAGCTTCGTCATGCTCACCAGATCCAGTACTTTGGGCGCCAGTCCGCGCGCCGCCGCCGGCATCTGGGACAGGTAAGGCCCCGTAAACGCTTCAATGCTGGCTACCGCTGAAGGCCCGGCTCCCGGCGTAATACGCAGATGATCTTCTTTGCCCGATGAAAGAATATAACTTCCGCCGCTCTGCGTCGCCGTCAATCCCGTGTCTCTATAGGCCAGCGAAGTCGCTCCCTCTGTGGTCGGCGTGCCCGCAACCGCAAAATCAAATATGCCCGGCGCAGTGCGCTTCAGGCTTACCGTTACGTCTTTATAGCCGACTGCCGGCTTGCCGTCGCTTGCGGGTAGATTCACCGTCTGGTCAAGCTTGATCTCCACCAAGTCGTCCGTCGCTATACTGAGCGTGGCGTTTTGTTGGTCAATCGCGTTGAGCGCGCCTGCTACCTCCGGTGCGTTCGAGCTAACCAGATTGAAGAAAAAATTCGTCATCGTACGAGTCAAGACGACTTTGCTGCCTTGTGGCATTCCAATAATTCCCTGCGCGGTAATCTCCGGCTGTGTAGCGCCACCGCCCTTGGGTTGCTCCTGGATCGCTTTTGTTCCCGAGCTTTGCTGCACCGTATGCGCCAGTTCATGCGTCAAAAGCCGGCTGCCGCTGTCGGTTTCCGGAGCGTATTCTGATCTGCCGAAATAAATGTCCTGGCCGTAAGTGAAAGCACGTGAATTCAAGCTCTGGTTCATCTCTGCCGGACCAGCGCCTGTGTGTACTTTCACCTGGCTCAGGTCCGCGCCCAGCCGCGCCTCCATGGGCTTTCTTAATGCAGCGTCAAGCTTGCTGCCGCCATCGCCAATGGGTGAAGAACTTTCTTTCCCGGCATTGGCCGGCAATTTAGAAAGCGGTGCAGCCGGACGTCCCGCGGCTGCGTGTTCGGCCTCGGCTTCCAGATGGCCGCCATTCAGATGCTGGCTTGCGCGCAGCATTTGCAGCGTGTTCTGGTTGCCCACTGAACTTTGCAGCCCGCGGATTTGCTGCAAAGGCGTGGCAACGGGTGAAGCCGCTGCCGGACTCCCGTTCACCTGCTCGCTTTTTGATTCATTGCCGGGGCGTCGAACTCTTGTCTTCGCGTTCATACTTCCTCAGAGCATACAACGAGCTTGTGGCTCAATGCCTGATTTTTCTAACCGGGGTAACCATGTTTTATGGCGTCCCATCCACAATGCGCTGCCATCTCTGAAACATGGTAGCGGATATCTGCCCGGTGAAATATGCCTGCATCACCACATCACGACTGAACGCGCTGATGAGCCTTTGCACCATCGCGAAATAATTTCCATAGCCAGAAGACAAAGAACCAGCGCCAGTTGCCGAAGGTGGAATCTGGGCGGGCGTCCGGCTTGAACTATTCACAAATTCCGCCATGCCCTCTTCAAAAGGCCGCCAGTACTTCATCCAGTCAGTGCTGAATCGTGCCACGAAAGCATGCCGGGTTGTTTCCCGTCCACCCAGCAAGTGCACGCTTTCATGGCGAACCACATCCTGCCCTTCAAGCGTACTCACATTCACATGAGACGAGAGATAAAATTTGTCATCGCCAGGATGATAGAAAGCTGGCTGGAGAAATGACATTTGCACACCCTGAAACCACACCACCGCAACTTTTTCCACGTCAGTGATGCGCGCGCTCGCGGGGACAGTCATTCCAAGAGCCGGGTCAGCCCACATGGCGCGTACCTGCCTCTCTAGCTCGGCGGCAGGCACGTCTCCAAAACGGTCTGCCCCCACCAGGCGCTGGAGCTGATAAAACTTTCCGCCAAAGTCTCCAAGGGAATCCACAAACTTTGCCCTGCTTTCCAGGGATGCCGTAGTCCCTCCGGGTGCGGTGGGCAATCCTCGGCCGCCAGCCCCTGTCACCAGGGCGCGAACGTTAAACGTGGAAAGAACCTGGCTGAAATTGCGGTCCAGCACTGCCAGTTCAGCTGGCGTTGGGTCCCGGCCAACTGTACGCTGGTCGGTTTCATAATCAAAGCTTAGATTCTTGAAGTTGTGCAGAAAACGGACCATCTGCCATGCGCGCAGATAATCGTCATACGTTGGGCTGGTCGTAGGTGGCGTGCTGCCTGCCGGGGCGTGCAACCGTTCCGGAGGCGTATGCGCCAGGTTCCAGGGTGTAATTGTCGCCAGAGTTGAAAGCTCCAGCGGAAATGAGAGCCCGCCGTAAACAATCTCAGCGTCTGTGGGGCCCATACGCCCGAATTGGTCTCTTCCACCGGCGGGCAATCCATGGCTCCGGCGATACTCCTCGGCAATTTCGTGGTGCATGCTTTCCGTACCGTGATTGGGTGCGCGCTGCAAAACCGGCGGCGCACTCGTCCCGCTTGAGCCGGATGATGAAGAGGACGGAGGCGTTACTGTTGCGGCAGCAGTGGCGGCCGACGCCGGGAAATGCGTGTAAGAATCCGCGTTGTGCAAAGGGTCGCTTCCCGGATAGCCACCCTGCCAGGAATACTGTTCCGTTCCCGCCGTCAATGAACCGATGCCTGAAGCATGCACCACCTCATGCAGCACCGTGGTTGCCCGAGGCACAAAGGGCGCGCTGGTTTCCGTGCACAATTGCACCAGCGGCAATCCAGGACCGGTCCTTCCAGTAACGTTGGGCTGGTTGCATCCGAAGCCAGAGCCGCGTGGATTGCATATCCAGCCATGGCGCTCCAGTGTGAGTTCGCTCAGAATCAGACGATAGTTGGCCGCGATCCGCGCCCGGCTTGCAGGGCCCGCAGGCCCAAAATGTGCGCGCAATGGGCCATCCAGATTTGCCGTGGAGTTCAAAATAGTAATGGCGCTGCTAACCAGCGAGCGGGCTGCAACCAAATGGCTTGTAATCTCCGCGATCGCCGTCGTCGAGCATGGTGTACCACCAGCCACTGGAGCGCTTGCGGGCGTTGCCCTTCCCTGACCTGCCAGAAAAGTAACGCTGCGTCGCGGAACTCTCTGCTGCTCGGTAGCTCCCGGCGTCTGCCGCGGATCCATGTAGGTGGCGTCTACACGGTCTCCGGTAATACTCTGCGTAATGCGGAATGGCGTGTTCGTCTCCAACCCGCGCACAATTTCTGCCAGCGTAATGCCGCTGGCGGATTGCAGCGCCGCATCAACATCAATTTCCAGCGAGATGTCCGTGGCCACCGCCGGAACGCGTTGCTTGATCAGGTCCATGGCACGACGGCGGACAACGTCACTTGTAAAAGGCAGCTGCGTTGCCAGCAGATCATCCATATTGGTGGGCGCAGGCGAGGCAGGCCTGCCTGGAACCACAGTGGCAGGCGCGGATGGAAATACTGCCGCGGTCCTATCATTCGCGGATACTGCATTCACAATACCTTCAGAAACCAACTCATCCGCCGTCCATGTAAATTCGCCCACATCAGCTGTATTCACCGTGATCGTAATGCCGGTACCCGATGTGGCCGCCTCCCAGCGCACACCTCTGACAGCCGCGCCTCCCGGCGTTGTCGCTCCCGATTGCAATGTGTAAACGCGCGCAGCGCTGCTGGCCCGCTGCACGTAATCAGTCACCGTCGCCGAAGAACGTGCTGCTCCCGGCACGGCGGCTCCCAGTGCCAGCGTTCCTCCGGTCGCCGTTGCTTGTCGCCCTGTCAGGTGCGTGATCGCCGCCAGCAATAATGCAGCGGCCGGATCCGTGGGACTGATGCTAACGCTGCGGTGCATCTCTCCGGCGGGCGCTGCCATCTTTCGGCCTGCAACAGAATGCCCAGACATCACGTGGTGTGCCAGTAAATCGGCTTCGCGCTCTGCCAGTGAGTGGGCGGAAGCAATCATTGGCGAGCTTGTAAAAGCAGATTTAGCCGCCATCGATCCTGCTCCGCCCGCTTGGTGTTGCTGCACCACGTGAGTCAGTTCATGCGCCAGCAACCGCTTCCCTTCATGACTCTCCGGAGCATACTGCCCGCCGGCAAAAACAATATCGCGGCCCACGGTATAGGCCAGTGCATTCACTGATCGCGCGGACTCCGCTGCCTTACTGTCTGTATGTATGCGCACGCCGCTGAAGTCATGACCGAAGCGCGGCTCCATAAAGCTGCGCAGCCCGCCATCCATGGGACGCCCCGGCGCATTCAGCACCTCATGAATAACCGGCGGCGCACTTCCCGGCCCTGCACCGGCATCCTGTCGCCGCAGTTTGTGTGTCTCTTCTTCCTCTTCTTCACACTGTAAACACTTGCGCTGTAGAACAGTTCCCGCTTTTGCTGTGGCTCGCATCACTCGTTCGGCAGTCTGCTCCGCTTCATGTTCGTAGTGGTCGTCCGCAGGGCCAACTTTCAGCTCATTGGCTTGCGCAGCCTGGTGCTTGCAGCTATCACAGCTGCCGCCACAGGAACATTCGGGTTTGCGTTGCAGATAACGCAACACGGCCTGGTTGCCCAGCGTACGCTGTAGGCGCATCAGAGGCGACTGCGAAACAGCCGCAGCAACCTGCATCGGCTCAAGCGCCTGTTGCTGGCCTTCCGTCTCAAGTTTATCTTTTGTCTTCACGCGTACCTGCAGCTTTTCCGGTCACCTATCACTCAACTTTCAACATCCTCAAATCACTACCATCTTCAATTACTGGCCTTTTCGGCCTGCGCCAAAGAAGACGAACTCCTGCATTTTGTCTTCAGGAATGTACCCGGCAATACAGGCTCTATATTGCCAGTGGCCGGAGTGTGCTTGCCTTCCTTCGATAATTGGTAGCGTGTTTTCAAACTAATTCAGTTATATCTTGCCTTCTTCTTCCGCTGCCTGGATGTCTTAATTTTTTCCGACCGCATCAAAAACCTCCATGTTTCAAAATCACGATCAGCGGCGCAATCAGCCCTTCTCGCACAAAGCTTCGCGCACCTTTATGCCGCCATAACCATGAGGCCACAGGCGGAGACAGCCTGTAGTAAGTCTCAATCAACCAGCGCCCGGCGCTGTTCTTTGCAAGCGCTTGATCGCGGAACCTGCGCAGCACATCGATTTCCGGAGCGCGTGATGTTCCATAGCATGCGGTGGCGATGAAACATGCCGAGGCGGAAATACAGGCGTTGATGTCCGGCTCTTTTTCATATTCTTTGGCAATCTCGGCTGCTTTGGGCGCTTCAAAAGAGAATGAAACCAACTGTTGCCAGAGTGGGTTGTTGCCCATGAAAGATTTGTTACGCCCCATGGCCCCGCATGATTCGCAGCGATCCAGCTTCCCTACGGAATCTTTTTGCCCCTTTTCGCTGACAGATACATTCACCAGATCAATGTCATAGAATTCCAGATCAAACAGAGATTCCGGCGGCGTCTCTTCAAAGAGCTGGAAGCGTCCGGACGTGTCTTCAAAACTGACGTTCATATCTACGTTGACAAAGGCAGTTTTGCCTGCCTTTTCAATTGCGCGCAGCTTAGCCAGCCAGCAGGATTTAACAATGCGTCCAATATGGCTGGCATGGGCCACATCGAACTTCTTCTTGATCTGCTCTTCCATGCGCTTGCGGCGGGAAGCTTCCAGTTCAAGTTGTAGCGCTTGTAGTTGCGCCTGTATTTTATTAATCTTGGGCACCACCACCAGTTCCCACACAACTGCCGCAACCAGCACCACAATATCGACAGCAATGTTGCCCAAGCCGGCAAGCACGCGTGAGCGCAGCGCAATGCCTTCGCCTTCTGCTGCCGCCAAACCGGTCCCAGACCGGGGTGAGAGTTTTCCTTCAGTCGCCTCAGGCAGTTTGGGGGTAAACTTCCCTTCCGTAAGCTTCTCCGCGAGCGGGTCTGCAGCAATGCCATCTGCCAGGGTAGGCTTGGGATTGGCTGGTGGCGTATTTATGGTGCTGCTCGGTTTTTTGGACTTAAGTTCGTCCATGAGGTCTTTTTCCGACGGCGGAGTGGTAGATGTGTCTGCAGGCGGTTTGAAGGCTGAAGGAATTTGTGCGCTGCGATAGGTTCCCGCTGCTTCTGGATCAACTACCGTGAGCTTGGATCCTTCCGGCAGCACTGTGCTGATATTGGGCGTGCCCGGACGTCCTTTTTTAGTTGAGAGCCAGTCGCCTTTAATTGGGTCCCAGTCCCGTGTAGCGTCACATGCGCCTTCACACGGCATTTCTTCAATCAAGAGCGTGGCGTCTTTGATCTTTTGCTCATGCATCACCGCTGCTGCGTGGCCTTCAATATGCGTGGCAATATTGCCTTGATGCTGCCCGCCTTGTGTAAAACCCTCACCTGGGCCACGAGGAACATTGCCGCGTTGCGAACCACCGTAAGGCCCAGCATCTTCCCCGCTCTTGAGCCGGTATTCTTTGCCTGTCTTATCGTCTACCAGCACGCCAACGATGGTTGGCTGGCCCGCCGTAGGACGGTCAGGAAGATTGAAGAATTTGCGGGTGGCTTTGATCTTTCCCCACTCGGCTTCAGTCAGTCCGTTCGCGCGCAACTTGGAACCGCCCGGAGGATCGCCAAAGCCGCGCCGCAATGTGGGCATGCTGCTGGAAAATCTCCGCATCGTTCCAGTGCCCGGAGACATGGCAAAATCGGCTGCCGCTCCCGCTTCTCTTTCTGCGGGATCATCCGGATGACCGACTTTCAGCGTCTCTGGCCTGAATTTCGCAGCATGTCCCTGTTGTACCGTATGCGTGAGTTCATGCGCCAGCAGATGGCGGCCCGCTTCCGTTTCCGGCGCATACCGGCCGGAGGCAAATGCAATATCAGGTCCAACAGTGAAAGCGGCGGCAGAAACATCGCGCACCGCACGGTCAGCCTCCGCGCCTGTATGAATACGCACACCGCTAAAGTCGCGCCCAAAGCGCGGTTCCATAAAGCTGCGTGCCGAGGAATCAAGAGGACGCCCCGGCGAATGCAGCACATCATGCACGCTGGATGGAGCCACCGCCGGACCGGCACCTGTTTCCGATCGCTGAACTTGTTTCTGCTCCTCTTCTTCTTCACATTGTGAACACTTGCGCTGGACCAAAACAGGATTGGCAGCTTCAACAACTTTGCGCTGGAGCTTGTTCTGGTTTTCCTCTTCCTCTTCGCAATGTGTGCATTTGCGTTGCAGCTGGTTGCCGTCGTCACCGGCTGAGAAGCTTTTGCCCGCTCTAATGATAGCGGCGGCAGGAGTTCTCATTACCTGTTCAGCCACCGCATCGGCTTCGCGTTCAAAGCGATCACCCGGTTCATTGACGGTGAGGGGTTCAGTGCTGGACGAAAAATTTGTTTTCTCTTTCTCCGCGGAAGGACCTAGAAGGCGCATCAAGGCCTGGTTCCCCATGCTCTGTTGCAGGCGCTGCACGCACCTTTGTGCTGCGAGCGACGAAACGGGTGCTGGCGAAATCCACGAAACAGGGGCAGGCGGCGCAAGCATCGGCTCCGGTGAGGCCGAAGAGGCTTGCGCGGACGAACCTATATTTGTCTCCGGCGATGGGTTTCGTGTCTTCAAAGCTGTTTTTATGGGCGCGTATTTTTTACCCTGGCTTCTGCAATTTCTTGAGTGAATCCTGGATCGCCGCCAACTGGGGCGTAATCTGGGCTGTCAAATCCGCATGCGCCTTTGTCACGGTGGCCACGTCGCTCTGCAATTTGGTAATCGTCTGGTCTTTCTGCGCCGAATCACTCTGCACCTTAGTCAGTTGGGCCTGTAATTGGTCGACCAGAGCGGCTTTCTGCTGTAGCGCCGTAAGCGTATCCGTCTGCTGCTTCTGCGCAGCCTGGAGCGCATCAATGTCCTTGGTGCGCCCTTCCAGAGTGAGCACCTCGCCCTGGAGTGCCGTCACGTCGCCAGTCAATTTGGTCGTGTCCGCCGCGGACGTGGCCTTCTGTATCTGGTAGGACTTCACAATGCCGTTATCTTCATAAAGAACAACCGTATCGCCCTGCTTGAGCGTAGAGCCGACTGAAGTTAAATTGCCCAGCGTGCCCAGCCCGGGTTGATATTGCTGCACGGTGCTTGTAATTTGCTGTTGATTGAGGCGGCGCTGTGCGGTGAATGAATCCTGGTTCACAACGTCACTGTTCCTCACCTGTGAGGGCTGTACCGGTTTCAAAACGAAATTACTTACCGCTGACTTCAGCGAAGAAGTTACCAGTGATCCAATCGCCGTTGCGCGACTAAGCCCTTCAGTAAACACGCCCCTGAAGTCAGACTGCTGCAAAAAGTCGAGCCCCTGCAGCACCTGGTCCACGGTCACGCGGTCAGTGACCTGCACCTGCGTTTGCTCAGGATGCACCTGCAGCGCCGCCGGTCCTTTGAATTTAAAAAGATCGGGAATATCGGCTTGCCCGCTGATCGGCAACGCCAGTGTTCCCTGAAAGATCCTTATTGTGGCCGGCACCACGCCCGTGGAAACGCCCACCGCCGTCCCTGGCGTATCCGGCACGTCAGCAACCGCCGCAACATCAAACTGTCCCAGCGCATCTGTCGTCGCAGAACCCAGCACAAGATGCTGTGCGGCCGGTGAATTCCATACTTCCACGCGCAGCCCGGATATTGCTTTTTTTGTCTGGGTATCCACCACAGACCCTAAAACTCTGAATGTACGTGTTGGCACGTTGTTATCTCCTTAGGGAATCACAACCGCGCAGCACATATCTGCTATCAGTTGTTTCAGGATTGGAATCACTGGTATCGCCGAAAGCCAATATTCCATCAGTTGTTCTGACTTCACATAACGGCGCTTGGTGAAGTTGCAAATCTTGTAGACTTCAGGCTTGCCGGTCTTCGGGTCGATCCTGATTTCAATGCTGCCCAGATAAACCCTGTCGTCTTTACGGCAATCCGGGCAATCCACCAGGAAATGCTCGCAGAAGCAATCCTTCAGATATTGCCCGAATATCTTGAGCAGGTCTGTGAATGCATGAATAATCTGTGTGCGGTACTGGCTCAGCGTGATAGGCGGCTCAACCGCATACGGCGGAGGCCCGGCAAATACGGCCGCCACATCAATGGTGCTCACCGTACAACTCAGCAGATTGACTACATACATTTCATTGCGCACCGCGCTGGCCGCCAGATCAAAAGGAATAATCTGGACCGGGATCCGGAAAGTCCCATCAAGCACTGGTGGATTGACCGATATATCCACCCGCTCCACTTTGTGTTTGTCAGCCATGCTGACCAGCATGTAGTGCTTGTCCAACGTCGGCGCGATTCTTACCACAGAGGTGCTTTTCAAATCGACTACCGGAGCCAGCGGAACACCTGTTGCCAGAACAAAACGGAACAATCCTCTATCCACGCCGAAGTTGGCTGTGATGTAAACCGTAGTTCCCAATACAGAGATATCGTTGAACAGGTCCTGTCCGGCGCATGTATAAAAGGTAGTGGGTGCGGCCACCGCCGAGAGATGGATCAAGGCACAGCGGTTGAAGCTGGTATTCACCGTGCCAATCGGCGTTCCATTCGCTTGAGCCACAATGGCCACGTCATTTTCATTGGAAATCTGCATCATACCGGTGGCATTGAATGGCACATCAGCCGCGGGCGTGAGTGGAATGTTGTTGGGATCTAATACATAGAAACCGTGTGCCAGCCCGATGGCATAAAGCTTTCCCGCATGTACCGCTGCTGTTGCGGTGCCCAACGTAACAAAGCGCAGATCGCACACCACATGCGTTGCGCCCCATGTGTGAACGTTGGTCGTCAAATTGATGGCGGCACTGGCAAAAACCGAATCCTGATTGTTCAGCACTGCAACTGTATAGAGCGTAAGTCCGTCATTGGAAAATGCCACATCCTGGACCACGGTATTGTTGCCGCCGGGAAAATCCAGCGACGCCACCAGTTGCTTCGTTGTCACGTCAAACACATCAATTTTAGAGCCGGACCCACAGGTATAAGCCAGCTTTCCCGCTGGGTGCAGACGCATGCGCCGGTTAAAGTGGAACAGGCCAAAAGCCGTGTCAATTCCCGGAGGCGGCGCAGTATACGGGTAATCAGGAAACGAAGTTAGTTTGTCGAACATGGCGCACATGGTTTTGCTGGCCAGCAGGTCATGCAGTTGCTGGTAGAAATTGCGCAGCAACTTATCTTCTGTAGGCGAGAGAAAAACATATTGCCCAGTGGCCGGCTGCACCAACTGCCACAGCAAATTCAACAGGCTGATGATTAATTCTTGCTGCTGCGTAACAGGAATGGCCGTGGAAGGAAACGGCGTAAATTCCGCCTTGAAAAAATTGATCAGGTTGAGGATGCAATCCTGGAAGAAGTTTTCCAGCAGAGTGCCTTCCAGAACTTTCTGCCAGAAGGTTTGGTTCTTGGCCAACTCCAGATGCAGGTCGGCAGATTCTCCCGCGCCACGCGTCATGCTCAGCCAGACTTCGCCATTGCCTGAGCCATCAATGCCGCCAATACTATTGGCCTCAGTAATCAGGTTATAGAAGATTGGGCTGGTCACGCGGATCACATTGCCTTCGCAATCCAGCGCATAGCCTTTTTCCACCGTGACCATGGTGCGGTCAGGATTGCAATGCACCTGAAGGCCGCACACTACGCCAGAGCCATGCAGATATTTATTGTGATCGGCAATGCCGCCCAGATCAGTGTTGCAGATGGTATCTAGCGCCTGCTGCACGTTGGTTACGCCGCGCATCATCGTGCATTCGCCCGGATCATAAGCCACATCGGTCGCTTTGAGCTTTGTCAGCGCGTCAAATCGCGGACGCACATCGCTCACCACCACAACCTGAGTACCGCTCCCCATGTTGCGTGAGATCTGCGCCAGCGGAAAATAGCGATGCAGAATGCCATGCGGCGGCTGTTCCACCAGCCGTTCCACGCTGCGATCAGCCACGCGCGTGGTGAATACCCAATAGTCGCCCGGCATCATGTCCTGCCCGCCAAACTCAATGACCACGCCATCTGCCAGCACAATATCGCCGGCAGTGGCCGAAAGAAGCCCATCCCACCGCCGCAGGCTTGCGTGATAAGCCAGCCGTTGCGGCCTTACCAGCGCCGTGTGAAATTGCGGTTCCGGTGAAGCTGCATCCTGCCATGAGATTCTGCGGTCCGGCAAGCTGATGGAAGAAATCTTGCGCAGCTCTCCGCGCTCATGGTTTTTGTGGCCCACCGTGTCTTCGTATGGGCCGGTCACCAGGTCGGCAAGATCGTTGGAAATTTCAATCAGGTCGCCACCCTTATAAAGCTCAGGCTTCTCCACAATCACAGAGAAGTCCCCCGCAGCGGCATCGGTAATAAGCATTGTGGCAACCGCGCCATTTTCGCGCGACCATTTGACTAACGCCGTGGCCGGATCGCCTGCCAGTCCAATGCCGCCGAACTGCTGGACCTCCACTCTGAACAGCCGGTTCTGTTCTCCCAGAAACGTGCCTGCAATCGCAGGCTCGCACGGATCAACACATGCATCCACCACCACATCCGCTTTATCTTTAGTGGTTAGCACTCCTTTGCCGAACTGCGGCAGGTTGTTAAAGTCTGCAAGCGGCGCCGTCGCTGGATTAGCGCTGGCCGCTGCTATTTCCACACCTTTCAGGAGCCGCACCTGGGCAATCAGCCGGGTTCGTGTGCATGTGTCTGGGCCTTCCAGAGCTATTTCACGGATGTCCGCATCTTCTATATACGTGATGGGCCGCTCCCAGAGATCGAGATAGGCCAGATCCATCCGTTTCATGTTTGCCGCTGGAGCGGCCATTGCCAGCGCAGTGGCTTCCGGCAAATCGACCTGGCTGAAATATGTCTCGTTGCTCTCTTTGATGGCAGCCAGTCCGTCGCCATAAAAACGGCCAGCGCCTTCCGCTGTTCCGTCACCGCCCATGATTACCAGATTGTTTTGCAGATCTGATTCCAGCAGCACCGGCGCAATGTGGTACTCGGTGCTCGGCGTCAAGCCGCCCCATTGGATCGACTTTACTTTTGTCTTATCGAATGGGCCGCCCATGGAAATTGGAAAAGTAGTCACGCGCCATGCGCCATTGTCAGTATTTACGCCGCCGGACAGCACCACGCTCTGGTTGGCCGCGTCAGTCAGCGTAACATTGAATGTCGGAGGAGGCGCCGCCGTTTTTCCCACGGCAACAATCAGCTGTCGCGCATGGCTCAGGTCTTTTACCGCCGGCAATTCATAGCCGATGGCCGTAACCTTTGTCACTTGCAGCACAACGCTATGCCAGAAACGATCAGTATCGTTGATTGTAAGCTGCGCCGTGTCTCCGGGATTGACCGTTGCCGTGAATGGCCCAGCGGAGCTTGTATCAACCAACACTTGCCGGATTGGACTGTCGATCTTGATGTAATCGATCTGATAATTTTGTGCAGGAACGGTGATGAAACCAAGGGAATCAATCTTGGTAAGATCAACCGCCGGAGTAGCCGTGGACGGCACGGCGCGGAAGATGCGCCATCCATCTATATCTCCCGGGTCACGCGTGGTGGTGAGCAAGCCGCGCGTTGCGCCTTGACCCAGAAAGAACGTGCACTCGTTGTCCGCGAATGAGCCTTTCGCGGCAAAAACAATCTCTTTCCATAGTGAGAGATCTTCCGCTGCAGCCAGTGTATGCACCATGGCGCTTGCACCGTTGAAGGCCAGACTGCCGGTGCCAGTCTTGAAATCAAAATAATCCACGTGCACGCTGGGATCAGGATCGGCGACGTTGGCCTTTTCCGCGGTCCATTCAGCGCTGTTGTCCATCGCATCCAGCAGGATGCGGTCATCTACCCGGAACCCATAGTTAGGGCTGCCAGTGTGCACCACATCTTCCGTCTGTCTCTGCAACAGACGCAGCGAAAGCTCGGTCTGCTCGTTCCAGTCAGAATCCAGTTGCACGCGCCCCATCTGTAAAAACACTCCCAGAGAGTGCTTCCATTCCTTCAGCGGTAATTTCGATATATCTGTTTTCATAGACCTTTCACTCCCACAAATGGGGTTCGCGGCATGGCCCGCATCGGGACGGCCCTGAGGCCCACCGGCAGGTATTCGCGTAATTTCAGCATCATGTTTTGTTCGCGCCACGGAATGCCCGCCGCGTACCACACGCCCATCTCGCCGCCTTCTTCACCGCCGCGCCGCAACGCCGCCGGCGTATTCACACTCAGGCCCAGATATGCGGGATGTCCGAATTGAAATGAAGAAAAAATCGGCAGCAGGGTGGTGGAGCGGAACAACTTCACGCCACTCACTTCCCTTGGATAGCAGCTGTAACGGAAGCAACTGCTGGCTGCATCACCCAGTGTGACCGCACCGAACAGAATCGCGTTCGATGCCGTCAGCATCTGCGCCAGCGTATCGCCGACAACTGTTACATGCTCCAGTGAAACCGCCGTGGTAGCCATATCCAGCGCAGTGGCAAATGCGGTGCTCTGCACTGCCGTATCCGTCAGATTGGCTGAGCCTACGTTGGCAGAGCTTTTTACAGGACCAGTAATTACCTGGTCCAGTTCCAGCGTTGCGCCGGGATTTTTCGGCTGGCAAACAATACCGGCAGTCGCCGGGTCCAGCGAGCAGTAGCGCAGCTTCACAAACGGGACATCTCCCGCCATTGTGACGTTGCCTCCCGCCAGCGTGAGGCCGTCGAGCGTGAGACTGACTCCGCTGATGGTATTGCCCACCTGCAACACGTCACCAGCCGGTGACACGATGACCGGCGTTTCCAGTGCGCTCGCCTGAATCACCAACCCGCCGGGAAAATTATTCTTTACTACCAGAGCTTCGTTGTAAGTGTGGCTGTCCTGTATCTCAATCACTACGGGTGTTATTGAATTTCCGGGAGCGGCGTTGAGTGCATCCTGAATTTTGCGGAAAGGCGCATCATTCGTCTGTGAGACGCGCAGCGTGGCGTCCGGCAACGGATCGCGGAAATATGGCCCAGCGCCCACTTCACCTGTAAGAGCAAACCGATAATTCACCGTCACCCTGCCGGCAGGTTCTTCGCCTGCGGGAAAAACAAAGCGCCCATTTTCCGGATCAACCGCCACTTCTCCCGGCCCTGGCGGATTCTGCAGTGCATGGTCCCAGCAGCAAAGCTGGCGATAAACAACCGTGCGATGCGCCACCGGCCGCACACCCGGTCTGGGCCTGACTTGTGACAATGCTTTGCGCGCCAGATGTCGCGGCAGATAAGCGCCAAAGAATGCCGAGTTGGGATTCAGATCAACGTCACCCGCATCGTGCGTGCTGCGCGCAAAATATGTGGTGCCATCGTCAGCCACATAAAAATAGGCTACCTGGCCAACACCGATTCCCGGCATGGCAGGCAGAAATGCCAGCAGCGCTTCTCCGGAGGAGCTGCGCAGAATCAATTCGCATTCCGGAAAATCCGGCGTCGCGCCGGTGCGCTCAATACGCAAGAGCATCGGCGTCTGATCGAGTTCCGGCAGCGTGGGATCAAACGGGAAACCTTTGGTATAGGTCATGGCCGGTGCATCGATACTGCCTTGCACACCGCCGACCAGATAGTTATTCACGAACTGCCCAGCAGGCACAATGGTCACCGGGTCCTGATAAGGATTGCCATTTGCATCAATCTTGGGAATGGTAAGTTGCCGCAAGCGCACGGCGTTGATGCGAAATGGCTTGGCCGTGAACAGGCCCGCGTCCGTCACCACCAGGCCGCTTACCTGGGCCAGTTCCGCAAAATCATTACTTGGCTCAACGGAAGCCGTGACCACATCCGGCGCCGGCTCACACATCAGGATGCCGTCTTCATAAATCCCAAAACCTGCATCCGTGCCCCAGTACTGCGCGCTATGGTCGCTGAAATCGCGCCCGCGAATCGGCAGATCAGTGGCATGCGGCAGGCAGATATCTGCGATATCGTCCGTCGTTCCAGCACAGGTCTGCGGTTTGTCTCCACCGGCGTAGAGAATCTGATTGCGTTTGAACGGAGAGAAATAATAGCGCCGCGCATCTTCACGTTGCGGATCAATGCCCACTACCGGCTGTGAGCCCATCATCCAGATCCAGAAACCCACATTCGAAATCTGGTATGCGCCCACCGTTCCATGAATAGGACGGATATCCACCACTCGGCAACTCTCATCCATGGGGGTGCCGATCTTTGCCACGCTCGATGCGTTACTCAGGTCGACCGTCCAGTGTGCACGCGGACGCAGGTGATTCAGGTTCTGGCTCCAGATCAACTCCTGAAACATCTCCGCTGCCAGAGCGCCCCATTCACCAATTTGCGCCGCAATATCTTCCAATCCCGCCAACGTTCCTTTTTCACGCCGCCAGCGGATCGTATTCTTCACGTCCGTACGATTGCGTGCGCCCTGATTGAACAGCACCGTGGTGCCTACCAGATCGCCAATATACGGGATCACCCATTCCTGGCATGAATCGATATAAAAATCCTGCTGCAGTTGGTCAATATTGGCCCGCAAACGGGCCAGTTCATGGCCAAAGATCGCAACGAAATTCTGCAAATCGCCCTGGCTGTCACGCGTGCGGTAAAGCTGTGGAAGCAGATGATAGAGCAGGTCTTCGTAATGCTGTTCCAATTGATTCAGATTACTCATGCCAGACCTCCTACCAGCGTGACGGCGAGAATGCCCACGCTGGCGTCCGTGGCGTCGCCGCCTGTTGCTACTCCATCAGGAGGCATGGCCAGTACGTCATGCACAAGCTTGGTCCCAGCCCGCGCGTGCCTGCGAAATTCCTTCACGATCAGAAAATCAACGCCTTCCAGCGACTCGACCAACGCATACACGTCGCTCAGATATAGGTCTTCACCCAGTCCGCGTTTATCGAAATTGAAATATGCCAGAGTGCCGTCTTCCGCCAGCTCCATGCCTAGTGCTTGCTGAATACGCACACCCGTTTCAGCCCGCAGGAATGTCGGCTGGAGATGCGCTTCCAGTGCCAGACGCACCGGCACCGGCGTGTAATCACGGATCACCACCAGATGGTCGGGCGCGCTGCGCGCTTGCAAAAACGCTGTTAGTTCGTCGCGCATTAAAGAGTTCAGCGGCAACCCGCCGGTTGTTGCCACCACCAGATCAATCATCGGACGGCCTTGCTTGCGGACCAAACGCGCATTGGCTTTATCAATTCCCGGATATGCCAGCGCCAGCTCTTTGTAATCCTGCACGGTCACTGCGCGGTCCAGCGTGCGCACCGTCACCGGAGCCATCAGCCGTGTAGTCTCAATCGTCTGCGCGTCAGCGCCGCCATTGCTGGCAACCGGATTACGGCTGGATTGCACAAATGGCAGCGGAGCAGCCAGCACTGAAATTGCATTGGCCGCTACGTTGCCCGCGGAGCCCAGCCCTGTGCGATAACGTACGCTGATGTTGTTGACGCCCGTGGCAAACGCGCTACCATGCTTTCCATCACCGCCCATGAATGACATCTTCTGGTCTTCATTAATCTGCACCATCACGTGATGGTCGCCTGGGCCGCTCTGCGCCAGGCTCGGCACTTCCTCCCATTGCTCATCGCCCACAAAAACCTGCAGCGTATTGGTTACGCCGGTAGCCCCCTGCGCATCATGCACATAAGTTGTGGGTTTCTGGTGCAGCGCAAAGGCCTGGTTTGCCTGTGACTGGTCGCCGCTGCCCAACGGGCTTTCAATTGTGGTGGTGCCCTGCGTTACCTCCGCCACATTACCCAGCACCGCAGTGCCGGTAAGCGGAAAGCTATTTTGCAAAGGTTCTTCCAGATCAACATGCGTATAGTGCGGATGCAGCTGGACATTGGAAATCCGAACACCCTCGCTGGCTGTGGCGCTTTCAAGAATGAGCCGCCGTCCTGCTGCCAGTCCTTTGATCTGCCCATCCAGCGAAATATCCGAGATGCCGGCGGCAATGCTGGCCACGGACCTGTTATAGCCATCCACATGCATCTGCAAATCAAACGGGCCATGCACCACTGTGGTTGCCGTCTTGAAATGGTGATTGAGCCTTTGCGCCAGTACCAGGTTCGTCCGCTGTTGCGCGTCAATCTCCACTTCCTTTAGCTTGCGTACAATGGTGAACTCACCGTCAGTAATTACCACACGCTGCCCAATCGCCAGATTGTCGTACGTTTTATCCAGCACCAGCGTTGTAACTGCTGGCGAGAGCCGCACCGGTGACACCGCGGTAAAGTGCTTGCCCTGATCGCCGGTCTCCGCGTCCGGCAGATAAACACGGAAGACCTGCGCGCCGTTGGGGAAGCCATGCAAGAGCGGGTCTGTAATGGTGAAAGAACTATTGGTGGTGCCGGAGACTTGCGTGAGAAATGCATTCGAAGCATCGCGGAAGATGATGCTATCTCCCGCCACCAGCCCAGCGGGCCAATGGTCAATCACAGTATCGGCCGGATGCAGAGCATGCTGGTAAGTCAGCATCAACTCTCCGGCCGAATAAATCGTTGTCGCCGAGCGCCGCAATTGCAGATTGAAAGATGGCCCCCAGAAGACAACGTTGTTCTTCAAGTGCAGAATGTTGGCAGCCTGCTTGAAACCATCGCTCACAAATACTGCCGGATGGTGGTGATGATGCGGATGATGGCTCCGGTGGAACACGTGCGGCGTATCCACTGCAACCGAATTCTGCGCGGCGGCAATCTCGTCGGCGCTCACACTCTCCGCAAGCTTCATCTGTTGTTTTGGTTTACCCAGAATCACAACCTTAGCAAGCGGCAGATTCAGATTGGCAGCCAGTTCGCCCGCTTTCCAGCGGATGCGCTTCTTTCCGCTATCGTCTTCCACAGAAAGAAGACGCAAGGCCACTGCATTCTTACCCGGCGCGGTGATCACCACAAACTGCCCGGACTTCAATCCCGAATACGCCTGATCCAGCAGCACCGTGGATTCCGCGGGCGCGCCAGTCTCACTCAAGTGGAGTTCTGAACGGTTGTAACCTTTCAAGAAAAGCTGATTCAGGTCAGAGCTGACGTCAAGATCTTGCGATGTTTCAAATACCAGAGCATCCGCGCCCGGCTGCGGTTTGGTCTTGATCTTGAAACCTGCGGGCACCGTGCCTGACTGGCCGGGCTTACACAAAAATGCCTGCAGTGAACCAGCGCTTGCTCCTGGCGGAATGCTGTAATTGACTAGCGAGCACAGATCAATGAGCGATCCCTGCAGCGTGGCGGTGCGCAAAAACGCCTCATTGGCCCGGCAGTTCTGGTAGAAGCCCAGCACGTCACCCATATAAGAGAACAACTCAATCAACGCGACACCGAAATCCTGCGGCCCCTGCTTATCTGCCAGCATGCGGTTCCAGCGGGGAAACGCCTCTTCCAGATGCTGGAGCATCTTGTAACGCAGACTGCTGTAGTCGTCGGCCCGGTAAACCATGGACTTCTGATACGCGGCGTTTTCAGCGCTTATTGGCTCCGCGTCATGCTTATCGATACTGGGGAGATTGAGCATCAGCCCTGCTTCCCTCCGCACATTTGCAGAGATACAACTCCGTTTTCAGGATGCGCTGGATCATTGTCACAGCGCGCAATTGCCAGCGGGTCCACATCAATCACTCCGTCATCTTTGTGATCGGGATAGCGGTCACCCAGAAGTTTGAAGCGCTGCACTGTGATATAGCGGACACCCTGCACAGCCAGCACGGCGGCATACAGATCGCTTAGCCGCACTGCCTGTCCAAAATCAAAGTTGGCTGGCGCAAAGAATCCTTGCGGCCCGATGACCTGTTCCAGTTGGGTGCGCACCTGCCTTACGAAATAATCCGGCTTCAGGAACACGACCAGCGCAATATTCATCGGAGCATAGCGGGCGTCTTCCACCTGCACGTCATATCCAGCAAGCCGTTTTTGCTCCAGCGCTGCTTCCAGCGCCTGCCGTCGTACGGGCACGTCTGCCAGTGAAAGACGGTCAGCAAAATCCACGCTCACAATCACGGTGTTCCAGCTTCCCGTCCAGACGAATTGCGCTTTTGCATGCAGCGGTTGCACCACATCCGTTCCCCACGGCACTCCCGCCATCAGCGCATCGGCATAATCCTGCGGAGTGACAGCACGGTTCTGCTGGCGCAAAGTCTGAGGTCCAAGCAGGCGGGCTTCGTCCAGATCTTCTGGATCGATTGCACCAAAGCTGGCCTGCGGGTTGGTGGCCTGATCGCCGATGGGATCAACTTTTTCAAACTCTGTAAGAGAGCCCGGAGCCACCATGCCCGGCGAACCGATCCCGCTCCGATAACGAACGTCAATGGGCGCACCATCTTCCGGTCTGCGACCTTGCTGGCCGTCACCAAATTGCAGCGTTAGATAGCCCTGATTGTCCTGTGATTTTGTGTAATGGAAATCCGTGGGACCGCTGCTAATAAAATCTTCCACCAGCTGCCACACTTTGCCAGATACCGTAACCACCAGCGTGGTCTGCGGCGCGCCGCTTGCATCGGCAACGTAAGTCAGCGGAGCAAAGTCCAGGGCAATCTGCTGGTTTGGCTGGCCCGTGCCTGTGCTTGTCTGCTCCTGACTCTCACCGTGGCCGGTAAGCACGCCGTTGCCATTGATGTGCGTGGACGCTTTGTCATACGCAGCTTTAAGCGGCGCGCTGAAATTGACGGTCGTAAGGTGAGTGACATGGTTTACCGTGACCGGATCTATGAGCTGTACCCACTCACCATTCGTCGAAGACTCCAGCCAAAGCCACAAGCCCGGAGTCAGATATAGATCGAACTCGCCTTCCAATACCGCTTGTGTGCTGCCCGCAGTCACATCGCTATGCAGCAGAAAGTCATTCAGCTGCGGATAAATCACGCGCGCTTGAATGGCTTCAAACACCACCGCATCCTGCTTGGCGTTGACCTTGGTTGAGACGCTGGATCCCAGGCTGATGGCGCGCGCCGTGGTGGTAGTGACAGCTACCAGCGCCGTGGCGGACAGCCCAGGAAATAATTGATAGTCAATCAGGCTCAAAAGCCGCCGCACAGATTCATACTGCGCAGCGGTCCGCAGAAAACCTTCATTGGCCACGCGGTCCTGGTAATAGCTGAGCTGGTCACCCATGAAAGCGAACAGTTCCAGCAAAGCCATACCCAGATCGGCTTCCGTGCGTGTCTGCCAACCTGGTAGTCGCGTGGGCAGCATGTCCAGCATGCCGCGCAGAAAACTGTCATAGTCCTTTGCCAGATAATCGATGCTCTGCGCCTTCTGTGGAATAACGTCCCCAGGCGGCGGAGCAACTGGCGGCCTGCAATCCACCAGATCGCATTGCGGCTTACCGTCAAAAACCAGGTTAGGAGCCACCCATCACCTCCGACGGCAAAAGTTCAAACACTGCCTGCTGCTGCTGTGTGTCTTTGGTTTTTGTATAAACAATGGTGACGATCAATTTTTCTTCGTCATTCACTACGTCCACGCCGTTGATCAGGACCTGATTGCCCATGTAAGTCTGCAATGCCTTGGCTACCTTAAATTCAGTGGCCGCGGCCAATATCGCGTTGTTCCCGGCAAATACCAGGTCACGCACCCCGCAACCAAAATCCGGCAGCATTACACGCTCACCCGGCGAGGTAAAGAGAATTTGCTCCAGCCGTTCGCGGATATGCTGGTCTTCATCTACTGACGCAATTGAGCCGTCTGGCGCCAGACCAAAAGGAAAATCAAGATATGTGCTGTCCATGGTTATTTCACCACCTGTGTCAGCGTTTTGGCCTGGGCCGGCACATTACTTGCGCCCGGTCCAAATGCACCTGCCGCAATGTCGATTTCCATATTTGCTTTCATGTAAGTAATCAGGCCCGTGGCTATCGCCACAAAACTTGTTCGCCGGTCTTTAGTGGTACTCGTCGCTTCCTTATCCAAATTGATTACCTTGGCAGACACCATGGCATCTTCAATGGAGCGTGCCAGGCTTGTGCCTTCCACCCAGGCGTTGCTTCCGTCAATGCTTCCCGGAACCATCATTTATGGGCACCCCGGCAATGATGGCAATGACGGCAGCTGCGGCAGCGAGGGCAATGACGGCAGTGGTGGAATTGGAATTGATATCACCAACTGCGGCAGCGGCAGTGACGGCAAAGAAATACTGAGTGACGGCAAGGCGGGCAACTGCGGCAGTGATGGCAAGGACGGCAGTGGTGGTATTGGAATCGAGATCACCAACTGCGGCAGCGGCAGTGACGGCAAAGAAATACTGAGCGACGGCAATGACGGCAGCTGCGGCAGCGATGGCAATGACGGCAATGGTGGTATCGGAATCGATATCACCAGTTGCGGCAGCGGCAGTGACGGCAGTTGGCAGATACTCATTACTTCACCTTCACACAAGCTGAAATCGCCGGATTCATTGGCGCAGAAAGCGGCATGGGTACGGGGATCGGCGGACCGGTGGGTGCTCCCGGTGCCGTGGTGGGATGTATGTGCGCATCAAACAGCGCGGCAAAAGTCTTGCCCAAAATCGCCGGCTCCATCGCGCCTTCGCCCAGAGAAACAGTCTGACTGCGTATATGCACGTTCTTGGCAATCACCTGCACAGCATCTTTCAGCAGGTCCACAATGGACCCGTCTTTGCTGGTGATGGTCACGCCCGTGCTGGTCATGGAAACGTTGTTGCCTTGTTCATCCACCAGGCTGGCTTCGCCCGCGTCTGCATTCAGATAAAGGTACGAGCCTTTCTTGTTCACAACGGTCACACTGCCTTTTTCATCCAGATTCACCATGGCTCCGTCCTTGTGCTGAATCGTGATGGTCTCTTTGCCGCTGATGTCGCAAAATTCCATTACGTGTCCGCTGGTGGTCTTGAACACGCGGCGCATCGGCTCCAGATCACTGTCCGTGCCAGCCATGTCTTGTGCTTCAGTCGGAATCTGCGTTGTATCGCCGGGACTGGTCCAGAACGTTCCCACCCAGATTGGCTGGTCAAGGTTCCCTTCCTCAAATTCCACCCAGACATTTGCACCCACATCGGGAATCACAAAAAAACCTTGCTCGCTCATGCCGCCGCAGGGAACGCAAGGAGTCGCCCAGTCAGTGATTGATTCGTCTTCCGTAGTAAGCGGATCATCCACCATCACGCTCGGCACAGAAATTTTCAGGCGGCCCATTTTGTCTGGGTCTTTGTTGTCCATCACAATGCCCCGATACTTCCCAAAGTACTGGTGCTCTGCGCGCTCTGCGATTTGTGCCATGGCTTCCTGCATCTGTTCCTCCTGCTCCGCCGCTAACTCTTTTCCCTTCCGTCTTCATTTCTAGCCGGGGGCCACTCGATTGCCCGTCTCCAATACTGTGACCACATCTGTGTCCGGCGGATCAGCCGTTGCCACCAGCGGCAATGACACGCTGCTGGGATCTTCAATGGCCGACGCATCTCCCGGGGCCAGCTCTCCCATGCGATTGCGGCAGGCTTCAAATTGAACGTGATAGGTTTTCGGCGTAAACGTGTGGACAACTTTCCGTACGTAGTAATCGCCCGTGTATGTCTTGCCAAATCCGAAGATGGTTACATTTTTGTGCGTGCGCAGAATCGCACCATAGCGCTGCGCATTCATGGTGCCTGTGGCTTTCAGCAGGCAGCTTGAACGGATCATCACGCCTTTGAGATAGGCCTGCATCTCCGCGGCGCTGCTCACCGGAGGCCGGCGGGCGACCACAGTCGTCAGCGGTACCGGGGTTGAGTCGGAGCGCCCTGCCGTCGCGTCCGCGCTTCCCATGGGCGTCTGCCCCGTATCATCCGGCGTTACCGGCGTCACCGGAACTTTCTCGCCGGTGTGCGGATCAATGCGGCTTCCTGTGGCCTGCACCGGTGTGGTTCCATTCACAAAAATCTGCAGGTCATCACAATTTGTTTTGTCGCCAAAATTGGAAGCAATCGCTTTCTGCGAAGCGCTCTGCAGATTGGGCGTGCGGAAATAAGCCGTTGCGCCCATTACATAAAATTCATACCCGCGACGGCGCGCCAGCTCTCTCAGGAATTGCAGATCACTGTGCCTTTGCACCACGCTGCGTGGCGTTGAACCACCGGCGCTGGGCGGATTCGGCTCAATCATCGGCGCCAATTGGTAGGGAGCTCCGCTGATAATGGCAGTAGCAATGTCTTCATACGTCATGCCCGCCGTCCAGGTCTTGCAGCGCTGTCTCAGACCCATCACGTAAGAAGCATCAACCACCGTAAAAGTCGACTTCAAAGTGCCGTCTCCGGGCGTAGTAGCCACATGTATGTGCGAAATGTATCCATCCATCAGCACGTCTTTATGTGTGCCCACTGTTACCGTGACCGTCACGCGGTTCCATAAGCCCATCTCCGCTTCTTCCAGATAGGGCCAGCTTCCATCGTCATTGCGGCAGAGTGACACCACCATATTCAACGTGGACCCTTCACCAATCTGCTCCGTGATTACAAACTGTTCCGCACAGCTATACAGCTCCGGCTTCTCCACGCCGTTGAACCGTACTGATACGCCGAATAGTCTGTCTGCGGATGCCATCGCTCTGTCCCTGAATTAGTTGTTGTCAGCAATTGGTTACTTCGTTTCTCGATCACCAATTTCAATCTCTTGTTCCGAACTCATGGCCCTACCCTTGGTTCGCCGGTATGATCAGCACCTGGCCCGGCTTCAGCAGATCATCCGGGTACATCAAGTCTGGATTCGCATCACAGATCAACCACCACTTCCTGGGGCTGCGGTAAAACTGCTGCGCCAGCAGATCAAGCCGGTCTCCGGCCTTCACCGTGTACTGAAAGCTGCCTGTCAGGTCCAGCGTCTCGCGCATGCGCTTCACCGTCACGCTGCGGCCTTGAGCGTCTGTCACCGTGTATTCCTTCACTTTCAGATATCTCGACTCAGAAAAGAACACTGCTGAAATCTCCTATGTGTGCCAGATTGCTCGCCGCCAGCAGCATGCGCGCCGCTTGCGTATACAGATATGGCGGATTGAATCCTTCCAGTACTTTCAACTGCACGGCCACGCTCGCGCGCTTGGGATTCAGGTCAGGAAAATACTCCTGCTCCGTGATCTGTATGCTGGTCATCACTACCGGAAGCACACGTTTGCGTCCCCAGATAAAAAGCAGAATAGGAATTACTTTGGCCTGTGCTGCGCCAAACTGATCTGTGGTGCCCAGCAGGTTGCCAATCGGCAATCCAAAGAGCTGGTCGGTTTTCGGATAAATCATCAGCTCAAGTACTGAGAGCTGCGGACCAATCCCAAAGTTCTGGGTCAGCCCGTCACCACTGTCAAGATCTTCCGTGGCGTCAAGCTGCAGTGTGAGACTGATATTTTCTTCGGTCACGGAAACCTGTGACAGGCACGAACGCGACATGGCCTCAGAGCCATCGCGGCATCCGCTGCCATCGCTGCCGCTTCCCCCTGCGCCGGGCGATTGAAAAGTAGCGGTGCGCCCGCGCGTAAGCGTTTCAGGATTAAACTGAAACGCAAACAGTAGCGGCGGCAGGCTCAGCCCGTATTCAACAAACGCGCCCCGCAACAGATTCGGACGAATTGGAAAACTTCCCATTGCTATTACTCCCTGACCGCAGTCACTTGCAGCAATTTCAGATTGCGCATCATTCTCCCAACAGCTCCGTCAGTCGACGAATTACCTGATGCGCCATTGCCTGCCCCGCCAGCGGATCGTCACCTTCTGGCAGTTCAACCGTAAGCTGGTCAATCTCAATTTCGTCTTCCATCTCATGGTTCATTCATTCCTCCACAAACGCCACATCACCGAGGGCTTGTCTTCTTATCGCTGCGTCCAACACCCACCGAACCGGCGGCACGCTCCAGCTCTTTCTGAAATACGCTGACCGTTTGCGCCGCTGAAGTTCGTTGCTCCTGCCTCTGCACCACAACGTTCATTTTGTTGATTGAGATCTTCATCGTGTTCGCACTCTCAGTTCCTGATAAACAGCGCTGCCAGAAGTCCTTCCAGCAGATCACCGCTCAGCGTCATAAAATTGCTTCCATCTGGCACCACCAGACTGCTGGTAGTTTTGCCGCGCATCAGGATTCCGCGCTGCAACATGTCGGCAAATACCTGCGCGCCCGGATCAGCCACAATGCTGTCCGGCAATCCATCCGTGGTGACTTTGATCACCCCAAATTGGTCGGGATCAATCGACTCCAGTGACGGCGTGAACGTTACCTGCTCCGGTGCGCCGTTCAACGTGGACTGCACCGTGGTAATGGTTTTATTCAGCGATGCGAATGTGTGGTTTGTGAAATTGTCGGTGGCGGCCGTGTGCGTAATAGAAAGATGCGCTTCCGCACCGACAGCGGAATCCACAAGAGCGGCAAAAGATGTATCGAGCAACGGCCACTGCACCACGATGAAAGCGTCGCGAGCAGCATGCTTCTGCTGTGTGGCCGAGGTCTGGCTCGCCCTTCGTGCTGTTTCCAGTTGAAATAGATCGCTCAACATCGCCTTAATCAAACGCCATGTGATGGCGCTCCCATGGGTTGAAAAATGTTTGTGGCGCCGCCGCCGGCTGCGTCTGGGTTGCTGGTTGGGCCGATGATAGGGAAGGTTGCGTCTGCGCTGGCGCAATCGCCGGCCGCTGCACAGTAATCTGCAAGTTCCCAATATGAAGACGACGGCCTCCGCTATTTTCCTGCTGCTGCGCTGGACGCGAGTTCAACCGGTCCAGCAACGCTTGCTGGCTTTTCTCACCTTGCGGCTGGCTCGCAGAAATCACCGGCGCCGCGGCATGGCCGCCCATGGCATTGCCTGCGCCCATTGGCGTACGCGCCGTTTCAAATTGCAAAGACACAATTTGTGGAACAACTGGCACAGCAAAACTTTCATCAGGAGCAAATACGCTTCCAGTTTCAGCGCCTGCCGCACTGTTCATCACCATGAGCGATTTCATTTTTTCGTTCGTGGCAAAGACCGGGCCGCTCTGCGATGGCGTCACCATGCCTGGGCCAGCAGACATGGATGAAACTTCTGTCTGCACCGTAATATGTTTTTGCACCATCACCTGCGGCTGCAACGCCGATGCATCTGTTCCTTCTTGCGCACTTCCACTAGTCACAGGATTAGCAGATGCGTCTTCTTGTTTGCTTATCGAATACTCACTAGCCGATCTTGTTTCCATGCCACTCGCTGGCATCGGCGCTGAGCCTCCGCTCATTGCTGGTAACTCAGGCAGCGCCGCGGGATTTGCTGCCGGCCCCATTGCCGCACTCGTTAACGAGCTTGTAGAGTTCTGCAGCGCATCTGTACTGAGAGCACTCTGCGCCACCGCCGGATTGGCACTTCCAGACTGTGCGCCAGCAGAGTTGGCTGCCGAAGCACGTTGCAATAAGCCGGGATCAGCCAAAGACTCGCTCACATCTCTCAGCGCATCATGCTGTTGATCTCCGCTGCGCCGTGTCTTCGAGCCCTCTACATCCATCTCCGTAATTTCGTCGGTGAAGCCTGGCATTCTCACGGCGGCCATGCCTGCATGTGTCTGCTCCCCAGTCTGTGCCAGACGCGCAGAAAAAGTACTGGGCCACGGCCCTTGCGCGCGTCGAACACGGCCCGCATTAGGCGTGGCTTGCATCGGCATTCCGCTATGTTCCAGATACGATTTTTCCCGGCTCATTCCCTGTTATTCCCTTGTTGCGCGTTCTCCAGCTTGCTGGCCAGCAGGCCCAGGTAGCGCCGCCTCTTGGAGCGCGGCAAATCCATAATGTCCCGCTCGGCCCAGTGATAGTGGTACGCCAGGTGATGCACCTCTTCGTACAGCCTCCCGGCGCTGGTCACCCATTCGGCAAAAAAAAACCGTAGAGGTCGAATGGATAGCTCATGTCGGCCCTGCAATGCGGGCACTGGACTTCAATCTTCAAATCCGGCCCCGGTGTCATCTCCTTCAGAAAGCTCGTGATCTCTTGCCGCGCACGCATGGAAAGGTCCCGCGCCATGGCTTCGCTCAGGCCTTCACGACCCAGTTTTTTCACAATGCGCGCAAACAGTTTGGTATTGGCCATTGCTGGATTCACATCTTTGCAATCCAGAACTGCTTCCAGGTCAAGTCCCGTGGGCAACCGCAAGACCACATGTCCTGATTTCGGATCGTCTTTCCGCAGCGGCGCGGAAAGTTCAAACTCATACAACGGCTGTACCGCTTTCAGCCGGCGAACAGGCAGCTCACTGATAAGAAATTCCACGTCAGCCTTTTGTCCGCAAGCCGCCGCAGGACATCGCATCACCTGCTCCACCAGGTCGCCCAGAGAGATCTGCCGCAAACGCAGCAGCAGGTAATCGCGATCGCCAATGAGCATTTCAGCAACCAGCTCTTTGCTCACCGGCTTGTCCAGCCCCGGAATCTCCACCAGCACTTGTGCCAGAAATTCCGTAACCTGCTGCCCGGCATTTCTGTACCGGCGGTCGGCGAGCAATTCTTCGTCGCGCCCAGTCAGCTGCCGGACAACCACGGTCTTGAAGCACTGGCCACGGTTATCCAGAATGCCGCCCGGCAATTCCAGGCGGCCTGCCAGCAGGTCTTCACCGGGCAATGCGGCTGCGGAAGTAAGTTGTGGTTCCATGGCGATGGCTGCCATAAATAATTACGCCGCAGCGCCTCCAATCGGTGTCAACAGCTGAATGCCTTCGTTCTGCAACTCCAGCGTGTGGATCAGCACATCATTGGAGTTGGCATCCAGATCGCCCACCGAATACTTTGAAACCCAGCAGTTGTAAACGCGATAGGCTTTCACCATCTCGTTTTTCAGGTTGTAGATTTCAATATCGATGTCCTTGCGGAAATCCTCCGGGGTTTTTTCCGCGTCGCTGCCTTTATTGCCCAGATAATTGCTCATGGCGGTCGCCCATTTTTCAAAGACCGGATTGTTCGTCATGCCTTGCTCAAGCGTGATGTGCTCAAACGAAACCTGGCCGGGTAATTTTTGTTTGAAGCTGTCGATGTCACCGGTGCGAAAGTCCTGATTGGCGACGCTAATCGTGACCGCGGAGCATTTGGTAAGCCCCGCAACCACTTTCTGGTCCACCTTGATGCGAAATTTAAACTTCCGAAACGGATCTGCTGATGATGCTCTTGGCGCCATTGAAACTCCTTTCTGATTTTTCTAAATCACCCGTTCCCAGCCTTCGTGGCGTAAGGTGACACTTTGGATTCCAACGCCGCCCGAGCTTGCGTCCAGTTCGGGCAGCGCCGTGTATTTTGTGATCCAGCAGCGGTTCAGTTTGTAACTGGAAATTGGCTGGCTCTGCCGGTCTTTCGGGTTTCCATCGAGATCGAACACGTCGATATAAATCGTCCGCTTGAAGCCTGAAACCGAACCCGGATCGGCTTGCAACTGCACCACCGCGTTGGCCCACTCTTCAAATGAGTTGTTCATGCTCAGGCCCTTTTCCAGCGTCACTTCGTCATAGCGCACCGCGCCAGGATTATTGCGCGGCGAGAGCAGGTCGCCGGCTTCCTTCAATTCGTTGGGCGTCACCGTGCGCGTAAGCGCTGAAACCTTGGTGATGCCCGCCACCGTGGTGTCTCCGAACCGCACGCGAAACTTAAACGTGCGGTACGGATCGAATTGTGAAGCGCGCGCCATTCGTTATGAGCTCGGTGTCTGCACTTTCTGGCTGATGCGTATGATCACGAATTCCGCCGGTTTCAAGGGAGCAAACTTCACTTCCATGTTCACGCGGCCTGCGTTCACTTCTGAATCAGGATTCAGGTCGGCATCGCATTTCACGTCAAAGGCCTGCTGCGGCGTGGTGCCGGCCAGAGCGCCCTGCCGAAATTCGCCCATCAGGAAGTCGTCGATGTTTGATTTCAGTGCCGCCCATAGCCGCTGGTCGTTTGGTTCAAACACCGCCCACTGCGTACCCCGGTAAATGCTCTGCTCCAGATACATGGCATAACGCCGCACCGGAACATAGCGCCATTCCGGATCAGACAATGTGCCCATTGTCCGAGCGCCCCAGATAATGATTCCTGAAGCCGGAAACTGCCGAATACAGTTCACGCCGATGGGATTGAGAATGTCCTGCTCTGAATCTGTAACTGAATATTCCAGGTCAAATGGCCCGATCACATTTGCTTCCGTGCCTGCGGGCGCTTTCCATACGCCACGCGTGTTGTCAATGCGTGCATACATGCCGGCCACAAATCCTGAAGGCGGCACATAACGCGTGGGATTCTTGCCTGCGCCAACCGGATCGTCCACCAGCATCCACGGGTAATAAAAAGCGCCGTAGCTGGTCTTGGTAGTGATTTTGTTGGAGAGAAAATCCGACACATGTGGAGGATCGGTGATCGGCGTGTCTTTTGTCGTCTTGCCCGGTGAGTCGGCGATAAAGATGCAATCGCGCCGGATGCTGCAATAACCCACCGCCTGGCTGATTACATCGGCATCACTTGCGCCGGGAATGGCCACAAAGTTTGCGTCAGTCACATCATCCAGTGCGTGCAAACCGGTTTTCAGGTCAGGCGTGCCGATTAGATCAGTATTGGAAACCGGCGGACCGTCATCACCATTGAGCAGCGGCCACGGCTGAATTATGCCTTGCGCGTCAATGTTGGAAACCGGCCGCAGAAATGGCGATGTCGTGTCGCCTTCCACGAATCCTCTCTTAACTGAGGTTTCAAACTTCAGCCGGATGTTGGGAGACTTCAATCCATCTGCAACTTGCAGCGTATAGAAATTGCCTTTGCGAGGTTGCGAAATCACCACGCGATTGGTGACTACAGAAGCGATATTGCCCAACGTGGCCGCAGTACTGGCCGTGTTAATGGCCGCTACGATCTCAGCTGCCGTAGCTTGCGCCAGATTCGCGATATTTGCCGCGCCCAGACTTACCGTAACCACCACGTTCAGCGCAGGATCGGCCAGCACTCCATCGTTTACGGTGATGGTGAAGTTTGAACCATCGGCCAGGGCAAACGGGCCCGGAGCGCTTTGTACGAAAGCTGCTTCACTGCGTCCCAGACCATTGCCGGTGGCTACAGTGCGATCAAAGGTAAGCAACTGCAACTGGCCCACCGCCGAGCCGGTCAATGCCAGAGTGCTGTCATTGGCGCCTTCGTTGGCGGTGGAAACAACAATGCGATTACCTTCCGTCCGCGCTGAAACCAAACCATGCGCATTGGAAGTAGTACCCAGCGCCGTGTTGATTTCCGAAGCGAGAGAAGATGCGGTGTGCGTCGCGCTCGACGACAATGTGATATTCGGCAGCGCGTCACCATGCACGGTAATGGTTAGAATGTTGTTGACGGTCGTATCGAACGTGGCTGCAGCGGCGCTCTTGAGCGTGGCGCCAATGGCGGGACCAGTGCCTGCGGCAAAACCTGCCAACCCGACGAGCGGACGCGCTGCCGCGGTGGCAGCGCCGCCCAGGATGAAGTATTTGTCAAAGCCCCCGCTGCTGCTCTGCACTACAAGATGATTAGTCGCATCAAGCGATACTGAAACATTGAAGGGCGCCCATGCCGAATTCAACTGTGAAAGTACGGTTGCCCGGGCCACGTTGCCGGTAAACGTGGAGGTTGCAACTGTGCCGTCAGGAGTTTCCAGCGTGATGGCTTCGCCGCCACCCGCAAAAGGCACTGGGTCTGCAAGGGGGTTAGTTGACGTTCTCTGCGCAAAACCAAGCACCTCAGAAGCGCCCAGATCTTTCACTGTAATGTAATCAGAAACATTGTTGATGGCCGTTTCCACGTAATCGTCGGAATTTGGGTCCATCGAAAGGTTGTCAAACAACTCAACTACATTTGAGGGATCATCCAGGGCAATCACCAGCTTGAATTCTGAAGTGGGATTGCCGGTGGCATTTTGCACTGTCACCATCAGGCCGTTACCCCACTTGCCTGCGCCTTCAGCAGTCACGCGCAATGTTGGCCGCGGAGCGGCAGTTTCCTGGTCCGCCAGGTCTCGGCTGGCAGCCACGGAGCTCACCACGTTCAAAGCGCGTACAACATAGCAGCGCTTGCCGCCATTATTGAAAAATTGCGATACCGCGTATGGCAGGTAGCTGCTCGGAATCAGGTCACCGAACGCTCTGACAAACTGGGACCATGTGGTGATAAATGTTGCCTTGTTAGGCACGCCTTTCGCGGTCACACCGATAAAAGCGGCTGTCGAAGTCCCAACGCCTTCAATAGGGCGGACTCCGCTCGATACCTCTTCAACAAATACTCCCGGATGAAGGTACTCTGCCATATTTCCTCCTGTTCACGATCTTTGAAATTGCCAATCTTCTTTACCGTTCCTGCTATTGCCGTGCGCCTTCTCGGGAGCACTTCTTCTATCGCCTAAACCTTGTTCGTTCTGTTTCTTTCTGCATCTCCACAAATAATGTTTCTCACGTCGCTACTTCGTATTTTTTCGAGGCCGCTTTGTGACTTTTTCTTCCTCGTCGCCAGCCTCGTTGCCATCGTCGTCATCATCCTCAGGATCCGGCTTGGCCGATTGCTTCGATTTGGTTGCAGCTACTGGAACCGGACGCCCTGCGGCTTTCGCTTCATGCTCCAGTACTTCCGCCATCTTTGCATCGAGACGGCGCACAAGCCCCTGCGCTTCCCAGCCTGCCAGATGGACATTGCCATACAGCATCTCTTCCCGTACCGGGGGAGAAATCTGGTTCGGCTGCACATACATCACTCCACCACCGCGCAGGTCCACGGCCAGCTTGTGTTTGCCCAGGTTATGAATTCGAAATGCCATCGTTGCGTCTCCTCTATCTTTTTATTCAGTGCAGCCTGGTCCTTATGTTTTTCATCTCCAGGACAGGGCCCGGCTCCAGCATCCCCGCATAGGGGCCAAACTCTTCTTTCATGCAGCGCCGTCCAATCTTTTCCAACTCCCGGCGCGTGGCGCGGACACAGTGCCGCATACTGATCTCAGAGCCTTCTTCAGAAGCCAATAACGCCGCCCACAACACAATATTGGTAATGTGTCCGCCAGCCAGTTCAAATTGCCGCGCCAGAAAATCAAGGTCCACATCAGCATTAAGCGGGGCTTTTTCCGGGAAACTTTGCCGCCAGATAGACACGCGGTCTTCGTAAGCAGGCATGGGAAACTCAACCACTACCTGCATGCGGCGTAGAAACGCTTCGTCCAGGTGCTGGCGCAGGTTGGTGGCCAGCACTACTACGCCTTCAAAGTTTTCTATCTGCTGGAGCAGATAGTTAATCTCAATATTGGCGTAGCGATCATGCGCGTCTTTTACTTCTGAGCGTTTACCGAAGAGCGCGTCAGCCTCATCAAAGAACAGAATGGCGTCTGAGTACTCCGCCTCGCGGAAGATGCGCGAAAGGTTCTTTTCCGTTTCGCCAATATATTTGCTGACCACACCCGCCAGATCAATGCGATAGAGGTCCATCTGCAGCGCGTTGGCGATCACTTCCGCAGCCATGGTCTTGCCGGTGCCCGGAGGTCCGGAGAACAGGACTGTAATCCCCTTGCCCCGGCTCATGAGTGAATTGAAATTCCACTCTTCCATTACCCGGCGGCGCTGCTGCACATGGCGCACAACGTCACGCACCAGTTCTTTCTTTTTGCTGGGCAGAACCAGCTGCGGCCAGTGGTACAGCGGTTTGATCTTCCTGGCCAGCGCTCCAAGCCGGGGCGCGGAAATCTGCGCTGCTTCAGCATGCAACTGCGCTCGCCACGCGGAGGCGTCTGCATCTTTACCGCTTAATACGTGCTCACAGCGGCGGAAGGCGATAGCAATTTGCCCGGGTGAAAGGCGAAATTTGATCGCCAGCGCTTCAATGATTTCATCCATCTCGGCGGCGGCCAGGGGTGCTGGCCCTGCCAGAAGCGATACCCACAAGTTTTTGCGCGCATCATTGGTCAACTCAGGAATGTTGATAGCCACATGGCGGTGGCGTGGAAACCATGCGCTCCCAGCTTCCTGCTCTTCACGCAGGACAAACAGTATCCAGCCGCGCTCCGCAATCTGCCTTTCCAGCACAGTACGGAATTCCGGGCCGTGCTCCACGTTTTGCAGCACAGCTTCAAAGTTTCCCAGCACCAGCGGCGAAGCATGCAAAAGCGAATCGCGAAATGCACGCCGGATCACCTGCTCCAGCCGCGGATGCTTGATCATGCGTGCGCAATCAAGGGCGATTACTCCCAGCCCTGCCTGCCAGCAGGCAGACTCCACGGCATGCCTGCGCCCCGACCCGCTGCGTCCGATCACGGAAATCACTAACCGGTCCCGCTTGATCGCTTCCCGTTCGCGGTAGTGCTCGATATACGGCTGTATGCTGCGGGCCGTCTCGCCATTCGTCGCCCACAGCGCCTCCGCTTCCGCGGGATAGTCACGCTCCAGCCAGAGCGACTCCAGTTCCGCATCGAGCTTGTAATCCTGAAACAAAAACTGCACAACTGCCGGATCAATCTTCAAGCAGCGTGAGAGCGGCGAACCCGATCCCTGCTCTTCCACCCAAACCAGCAATCCTCCGCGCAACAGCGGTGAGGCCGGTGTAAGCAAAGCACGGCAAGCAGCTGATTCTTCCGGCCCGCTCAGCAGCCGCAATAACAGATCAACCGATGGATATTTCTGGGTGATGTCGTCATTCAAGTAACCAAAAAGTTTTTGGTAACGCGCTTCCAGCTCAGGGGCCAGACAAACCAGCATGCACTCCACTTCAAACGCACTGAGCGCAAACCGCTCGCAGACCATTTCCAGCGGCAGGACTGTATTTGGAATATGGCTGATGGCCCTGCGGGCTTCCGTCGCCTGCCACAGGCTGCCGGCCTTGAAGCCTGCCAGGCTTTGCGCGCGCCGCCCCAGCAGGTCCTTCGCTTCGCTATCTGTCACCACCATCCCGTTCAGGTTGAAATCACTGCGCTGGCGGGCCGCCGGCATCTGCTCTACCAGCTCCGCCAACCGTTCATCAAGAAGCCGGCAGAGATGCTCCAGCAGTTCCATGCCGTTTGCGTAAGGAACCGTGCCGCTCTCTGGCATGCCTTTTCGCTCATGTGCCATGGTTCCACTCATCGTGTTCCCGCTTATCGTGTTTTCACTCACCGTGGTTGCGCTCATCTCACTTGCCCCACATTGAGAATGCGCTCATCCACACGCGTTACATTGCGGGTCACAGTGCTATCTACCAGCACCACGCAAACTTCATACGTCATTGAGAGGCGGTAATGCCTTTGCCCAAACACGCGCGCCAGTTCCGTCATCAGGTCAAGCGTGAGCATATGCGGGATGACTTTTAGCTCCTCAATCACATTGGTGAGGCTGGGATCGTAATTTGCCGGAGGAACAAACGGAGTGTCATTGAAAACTTTGATCACTTCACCCAGCGTCACCTGAATATCGAGCTGCGTAGGCCCGTAAGGCGTGATGAGGTAAAACAAATTCAAGCCCACTGGCGGGCCCGACAGCACTGTGGCCGAGGTCACAAGCTCATCGCTGTTGGAAAAAAAAGGGTTATATTCCACGCGGTAGAGATACAGATGGATAAGCGGATTCGAATCCGAAATTGTGTCTGAGGGCGCTTTCTGGTTTTCAACGTCCACACCCGTTTGCGCCTTCAAGAAGGCAGCCAAGCTTTTTGTTACGCCACTGATGGCCCGGAAATCGCTCATGATCCTTAGTCAGCCGTCTTTCTCAAAAAATCATTTGCTTGTTCCAGCGCGTCTTCTGCAACGCCATAAACCACCGTATCCGCCACCAACGCATACTTCACCAGCCAGCCCCATCCCATCAGCGTCTCCAGCGCTTCTTGCAACTCCGCTGACGTATAGTTGCTCCCTGGGCGCACCCACCAACCGCGAATACCTTCCAACGTGTCCCGTGCTTCCGGGTGTTGGGTCATGTATTGCACAATTTCGTGAATCGCCCTCCTGACCGTATTCGATAGGTCATGGGGTCGGGGCATCGGTTGCTAAGTTAGCAATCAGAATTCCATCTGGTGCAGAATGAATAAATATTGCTTTTCATCGCATTATCAGCGGATTTTTTTTGCATCTATAGTTTTGGCGTGAACAACCTCGCCACGATGCAGTGCGACAACTCCACCGCACCAGCGGCAACGCAAATCTTCAACAACGCACGTAATGGCGCTCGCTCGCACGGTGCGGCAAACTTGTCGCAACTCATGTGCGCATGTGCACCTTATCCCCTGAACTTTCACACTGGGATTGGAAAATGCCTTGAATTAAAAAAACTAAATTAAATATTGAGAATTTTTTGTTCGTACTGTTTAACGAATCGCGCGGCTTCTCGGGTTTTCAAAAGAGATCGAGAGCTGGTTGGTAATGCTTAGAGGGCTCTAGATCAACCCAGTCGCCTGTTCCATTTTGGGAATTTAATTCAACTATATTTTTGTCCAATTTCCCACAAGGGAAAACTGCTAGGATCGCGTCCATCGCTATACACCTATGAGATCAGGTAAGCGGGCATGAGCCGCGAACGTGTCTTACTCATCAATTCCGGAAAGAGCAATTGCTCGGGGGGTAATTGTGGATTGCTGTCCGGCACTGTTGGCAGATTGCTAGAGAGCGAATGCCGTTCAGTGACGCTGCCCGAGCCGGCTGGCGATCCGCCGCATCTGGTTATTTTGCGAACGCCTGGCATTGAGCAACTTCTCCAGAACCTTCGTACGCTGCGCGCCCGGTGGAAGCGCGTACCAATTCTTGGAGTGCTGTGCGGTCCATGCAATACAAGCGGACAGCTGCTGGAATGCTTTGCCGAAGGCCTTGACGATTTTGTGGACTGCCCAGTCCGTGAAACGGACATCGTGGTGCGCTCCCGCCGGCTGATGCTTCACGCCAGGCCAGATGGCGAATCACCACAACTGCCGGAATCGCGGCTGCATCTGGATTTTCTGGTGGGTGAGAGTGAACCGTTCCGGCAACTTCTTGCCAAGTTGCCGCAAATTGCCAGATCGATGATGACAGTGCTGCTCGCCGGGGAAACGGGCACAGGCAAAGAGCTTTTCGCGCGTGCGATCCACTACATCAGCGCGCGCAAGGGACATCCGTTTATCCCTGTCAATTGCGGCGGACTGCCCGATCATCTGCTGGAAAATGAACTCTTCGGGCATGTGCGCGGCGCATATACTGACGCCCATACCAACCACGGCGGACTGCTTTCCGTCGCCGAAGGCGGCACGCTGTTTTTAGACGAGATTGACGCGCTCAGTCTTTCCGCCCAGGTAAAATTACTGCGTTTTCTTCAGGACCGTGAATACCGTCCACTGGGCTCAAACACCACACTCACCGCGGATATCCGCATTGTTGCCGCCACCAATGCCAATTTGCGCCAATTAGTGCAAGAGCGCCGCTTTCGTGAAGATCTCTTTCATCGCCTGAATATTCTGCACCTTGTGATTCCACCTTTGCGCGAACGGCTGGACGATATACCCCGGTTTGCGGGACACTTTCTATCAAAAATTGCCGCGCAGGAAGGCCAGCCGCCTAAGGCATTGACGCTGGGCGGCTTGCGAAAATTGCAAAGCTATCGCTGGCCGGGAAACGTGCGCGAGCTTGAAGGCGTAATTCAAAGGGCGGTTGTAATGTCGGCCGGCCTGGTGATTGAAGCTGGCGATCTGGAACTTCCCACAGACGGTGCTTGTGCAGAAGCTGCCACGGCGCCTTTCACACGATCGCTGCGCGAAATTAAGAGCCAGGTGATTGGCAAATTCGAGCGCGCTGAAATCGTAAGCTTGCTCCTGGCGCACCATGGCAACCTGAGCCGCGCTGCCCGCGAAGCCGGGACCAACCGTCGCACCTTACAACGGCTGGTGAGAAAGTATGAGCTGCAACGCGTACAGTTTGAGAGCCATTAAGAAGCTATGAACGGAAGCCCATGCTGATTACCGTTTCCCCAATTTCGTTGATCGTCGCCACGCTTGCGGTCTGGCGAATCACACACCTGTTCTGGGGCGAAGATGGTCCGTGGGATTTATTTGTCCGGCTGCGCCAGCTGGCCGGAGACTCATTTGTGGGCGATGCACTGGATTGTTTCTATTGTTTGAGTTTGTGGATAGCTGCGCCGTTTGCGGGGCTAGTGGGACATACGTGGCTGGAACGCGGTCTACTCTGGGCAGCACTTTCTGGCGGAGCGATTCTTCTGGAACGCGTTACCGCGGAACGCACTGCACCGGAAAAAGCAGCATGGCAAGCCGATGTGGCTCAGCCCGCATCCTCACCGCTGCGTGGCACACCAGCGCCTGCCCTATGGCATGAGGAAATTCAACCCATAGACCCACGAAAGGAGAATTAAAACAGTGGCTTGCTGCGGGAAAAAACGTGCTGCCGACAGGCTGGCCCGAGGACAGAGTCAGCCCCAACCCCTGCTTTCAGCTTCACCTGCGCCGCCCGCGCCAGTTGTCCGCGCGGTTAAGCCGTGTCCACCAGCCCCGGTTTCATTGGCGACGCCAAGAAATTTAATTCCTGCAAGCCCTGAAGTTCATGCTCCATCTATCGCTGCCGCGCACTCAGTACCAACCCGGTTGGAGCATCATGCTTTAGATCACCATGCTTTAGAACCCCCTGTTTTAGAACATCCCGGTGAAGTGGAATTTCAGTACATCGGATCCGGCCGGTTGACCGTAACCGGACCGGTCACCGGCGCAGTCTATTATTTCAGCGCTGGCGGCGAAACTATCTCCGTTCACAGCGCTGATGCGCCCTCACTGGTCCCAGTGCCAGGATTGAAAGTGATTTCCTAAAAAGATAGCTGATTGCGGCTTTAGCAACATCTCAGCAGTCCGGTTACGATTGACGCGCTGGGCCGTCCAACTAACCGTGCCTATGTCCACACTCACGCAGGACTTGCGTTACGCGCTCCGGATGCTCGCCAAGTCACCGGGATTTGCTGCGGTGGCGGTGATGACTTTGGCGTTGGGGATCAGCGCTAACACGGCTCTTTTTACTGTCGTCAACGGCGTATTGCTCAATCCTCTGCCGTATCCACAATCTGGCCAATTGGTCGCGGTCTATGCAACCACCGCCGGAGTGGACCGGGGCCCCGCGACGTATCTCAACTTTCTCGACTGGCAGCGGCAGACGCAAACGTTTTCTTCCATGGCCATCTACCGAGGTCAGGATTACAACGTGACCGGCTCCGGCGAAGCTGAGCGGCTGAGTGGCTACATGATTTCCGCGGACTTCTTTTCTACGCTGGGCGTCAATCCCACGGTTGGGCGCACATTCCGCACCGACGACGATCAGCCTGGCGCGGCGCCGGTTGTGGTTCTCAGTGGTGGGCTGTGGAGCCGGAAGTTTGGCTCATCTCCTGACGTGGTAGGCAAGGCGCTCATCCTGAACGGCACTTCGTATACGGTGGTGGGAGTGATTCCTGCCGGCTTTACCTTTTACGGCCAGAACCGCGATGTGTACACGCCCATCGGCCAGTGGAGAGATCCATCATTTCGCGATCGCCGCATCAGCGTGAGCGCGCGCGTCATAGGTCGGATGAGACCTGGCGTTTCTCTCGTACAGGCCCAGGCCGACATGGATGTGATATCGCGCAATCTCGCAGCTGCATATCCCGTAGCCAACAAACAAGCTGGCGTCACACTGGTATCGATGAAACAGGACATTGTGGGCGACGTGCAGCCGTTCTTGATTGTGCTTCTGGCCGCCGTTGGGTTCCTACTGCTCATTGCGTGCGCCAACGTGGCCAATCTTCTGCTGGCGCGTTCGCTCGGGCGCTCGCGCGAGTTTGCCGTGCGCTCAGCTCTGGGAGCAAGCCGGGCGCGCGTAATGCGTCAACTACTTACAGAAAGCACTTTGCTCGCCGGCCTTGGCGGAACACTTGGGCTTCTGCTTGCCTTTTATGGCACAAGGATTGTGGTGCATGCCTTGCCCGGAACCTTGCCGCGCGCCAGTGAAGTTTCGCTAGACGCGCGTGTCTTGTTCTTTACCGCAAGCGTTTCTCTGTTTGCCGCAATCATCTTTGGCCTGGCGCCTGCACTGAAAGCCTCGCGGATCAATGTGCTGGAAGTGCTGAAGGAAACCGGCCGCGGCTTTAGCGGAGCGCGGCAGCGGCTGCAAAAAGTATTTGTAGCCGGCGAAGTTGCGCTGGCTCTGGTGCTGCTGATCGGCGCAGGACTCATGCTGCGCAGTCTCGCTGCGCTTTGGCGCGTGAATCCTGGATACGATCCCAGCCACGCCGTCACCTTTGTGGTATCGATGCCGTCCTCACCATCCACCACCTCCGCCGAAACGCGCGCCCGCCTGCGCCAATTCGACGACAAAATGCTATCCATCCCCGGCGTTGAGGCTGTGTCGGTCACGCTCGGCTCGCGGCCCATGATCCATGACTCATCCTTGCCATTCTGGATTGAAGGCCGTCCCAAGCCTGCCAATGACAACGAGATGCCGCAGGCGATGTTCTATCTTGTCGAAGGTGGTTTCCAGCAGGCGATGGGAATCACCCTGGAGCGTGGCCGGTTCATCACTGCCCAGGACAACGAGAATGCGCCCGTGGTGATCGATATTGACGATGCGTTTGCCCGCACATATTTTCCAAATGAAAACTCCATCGGCAAGCATATCCATCTGGAGCAGTTCAACGTGGAAGCTGAGATTGTCGGCATCGTGGGCCACGTGAAACAGTGGGGGCCGAGCGGCGATGCAACGTCAACCATTCAGGCGCAGTTCTTTTATCCCTTTATGCAGATGCCGGAAAAGCTCATGCCGCTGGCTGCTGGCGGAGCTGCTGTAGTGCTGCGCACACAGGGAGATCCTGCGGCCATCATGGGTGCAGTGCGCCGTGCCGTGGCTGAACAAGATCCGCGCCAGGTCGTCTATGGCGTAGAGACGATGCAGGGCGTACTTGCCAGCTCGCTTGCTCCACGTCAGCTGTCAATGATCCTGCTCAGTGCATTTGCAGCGCTCGCACTTGTACTTTGCTGCATTGGGATTTATGGGGTGATCTCTCATCTGGTCGGTCAGCGCACGCATGAAATTGGCATCCGCGTGGCGCTGGGAGCGCAGCCTAGTAACATCATGCGCCTTGTTCTCGGCCAGGGATTGAGCATGGCGTTCCTTGGCGTGCTCATCGGCATCGTCGCCGCCCTAGCGCTCACCCGGCTGATGGCCAACCAGCTTTTCGGAGTGAGTTCGCATGATCCTCTGACTTTTATTGCCGTGGGCGTTGTGCTGACCGTAGTCGCGTTGCTGGCCTGCTACATCCCCGCACGCCGCGCCATTCGGATGGATCCGCTGCTTGCGCTGAAGTACGAGTGATTGTGCACCGGAACGATTACAGTGCGCTGAAGTTCAGTTTTACAAAGGATTTATAAGCCGCTCAAAAGAATTGGCTCCTCAGGTAGGACTCGAATCCTCTTGCAAATGTAATTTCAACAACTTACAGGGCCACGGATGGCATAAAAAGCACTGTAAGGATGTGGTAATCGGGCTAACGGATTGCTTAACGGATCGCAAGAGGGTGAATTGTACGTGTTTCCTACAACACTGAGTTTTATGGATTGCAAACGGATTGCACCAACTCCAAAGCGGTCCGAACAGTAGAGGAAAGCGGCTTAAGTTATTGCTGCCATCAACCTTCTATTTTGAGAATCTGATAGGCTTCTGGGTAGTGGCTCAGTTTGAATTGTTCGCCTATTGTTTCCCGCTAGAAAATCAGCGATAAAGCTACGGGACGTTCCCGGTGGTTAAGACCGGGGAACGTCCCTACCAAAGCACCTGATAAGAGGCGACAATGGCTAAGAGCAAGGGTAAAGGACTTTTCCGTGAAGTCAAAGGCAAGGTCGTTAAAGACGTGGAAATCAAGCCGGGAGAAAACGGCTACTCCATTGGCATTATGTTTCAGGACAGAACTTTTCTCAGCTTCGACGTTGAAGTAGACAACCGCATGACCATCTCTCCTGAGCTGTCGGACTGGAAAACCAAGAATTACAAGCCCCTCAAGCGATGGAGAACCATTCACGGCTAACGGAACCCGCCTTTGGGCGGGTTTTATCGAATGTCAAAGAGGTAGGACAGTCCCAGCTGAACAGACACAATTGCGAGATATGACAGTTTGCCCATTTTTGACTCAAATTTTCTCTTGTCGATTGCAAACACCTGACCGCATAGGGCAACGCTTGTCTCAATGTTTGAACTAGAGTTTACATCCCGGATTATTTCCGAGCTCGGAATCTGGATGTTGTATGCACTGGCCTTGCTTAGATTCGTGGTAAGAGGTACGACGATAACTGGATTACCGCCATTGACAGCATTACGGGACATCACTACGCAGGGCCTTCTGCCATGCTGCTCTCTGCCACTACGTGCAGGAATTGTTACCCAGTAAATATCCCCTGTGTCTACATGGTCGTTTTCGGCGAGGGGCATTTTTTCACATGCCCTCTTCGCCGAAAGTCGAACTTTCAATCAAAGCGACTTCTAGCCATTCTCGATCTTCGTCATCCATTGAAACTGCATGCAAAGCTACATCCTTGACTGCCGTTCTAAGCTCTAACCCTCTCCGAGCATGCGCATAGGCATCGACCATAGAACGAAGTCCTTCAACAAACTCCTCAAGGACCTCCGGATAGACCGGATGCTCCCTGTCGAGCGCGACATTTAAGCAGTCCAAACTGAATTGTGCTAACAGCGCGTTCAGATTAAATTGAGCGCAATTCTCTTTGTCCTCTTTAATGTTTTTGACATCTAGCTTTGCTGCTACGATTTGGCCCACAACATCGCTTATTTTGCGAAGAGTCCATACTGTGAATATCGCTTGATCTCGGACACTAGAACCAAATGCATTGAGTCCTTTATCTCTAAAATCAGCTTCCATTTCACAGATGGATTCGCGAGTTAGTCGCTCCAAATCGTCCTTTGGAACCACTGCGCCAGCAAAGTGCGACATTGCCAAGGTCAAGGCGACATATTTAGGAAATAAACGGTCAAATTCGTGGCGATATTCGGCCTTACTGCGCGCCTCTATGGCGGTGCGCAAAATTCGTGTGACTTCGTCAGCGCAACCCTTAAACACATCACTTACCGAGGGAGCCAACGTTCGAGCCGAACTCTTAGAGCGTGATGCCAGGAAAGACAAAATACCCTCTGGCTTCTCACCTCCAAAGGAAAATCCAACGTCCCCCGCTGTTAATGTCTGATGATTCATTTGTCAACTTTCCAATTTAGCTTTGAGCAGTAGGATGTTCGTTATTTCTCGATTTCTTCCATCTCGCTTGATTCGCTTTTTTGGCAATCTCTACCCTACGCTCGGAGCTTATCGACTCAGCGCGTGCGCGTCCGCCGACAAGCCCTCCCTTTCGGGAAGCATTTTTTTTATTCGTAGAAGTAGACAGCTTTTCGTCGGTGGCTTGCTGTACCACTCGGAACGCTCTGACATTCACATCCATAGAGTGTCAACCACTTTAAGTGTCAATAGCTTTAGAACCAAGCAAATAACCGCGAGTTTTAAGATCTGCATTATATTTTTGCAACTGTAACATTAGATGCAGCAAATAGAGGTAATTACTCATGTCGTCAAGACGACATGAGTAAACCCTAGCATTTTTATGCTGCTATGGTCAAAGCTATTTTGCCACAGCTGTCATAAAACAGAACCATTCTTGCACTCTATATCGGCTGAATTTAGCCCAAAATTAAGGAGTTAAATTGAGCAAAATGCTTGACTATTTTTATTTGCTCAAGCATAATGCTCAGTATGAACGCGCTGACACAAGACGAACGGGTGAGAGTCGTAGCAGCTCTGGTTGAGGGAAACAGCATCCGTTCCACCTCTAGGATGACCGGGGTTGCCCGTAATACCGTCACCAAGCTGCTGGTTGACCTTGGGACGGCTTGCATGAAGTTCCATGACCTGACCGTCAGAAACGTGCGTGTTCGTCGCCTGCAATGTGACGAAATTTGGTCTTACGTTGGTGCAAAGGCAAAAAATGTAAGCGCCGAAAAGAAGGAAATCGGCTGGGGTGACGTTTGGACTTGGGTTGGAATTGATGCCGATACCAAGCTGGTGGTCAGCTACCTTGTTGGTGGTCGCGGAGCTGATTGGGCAATGGACTTCATGCAAGATGCAGCCAGCCGCATCAAAGGACGTGTCCAGATCACCACGGATGGACACAAGGCTTACTTGGAAGCCGTCGAGGGTGCTTTCGGTATGGATTGCGACTATGCTCAATTGCATAAGATTTACGGTGCTTCGCTGGAAAATGAAGCGCGTTATTCTCCCGCCGTTTGCATCGGATGTGACATGAAAACAGTGAGCGGGAATCCTGACCCCAAGCATGTGAGCACGTCTTATGTTGAACGCCAGAATCTCACCATGAGAATGGGAATGAGACGCTTCACCCGCCTGACCAATGGCTTTTCCAAAAAGATTGAGAATCATGCTCACGCTGTAGCTCTGCATTTCATGTATTGCAATTTCGTTCGCATCCATCAGACACTACGTGTTACGCCAGCCATGGAAGCAGGTTTGGTTAGTTCACCTTGGACGATTTCTGATTTAGTGGCCCTTATTTCAAACTGAGCCACTACCGGCTTCTGAATCGTCTTGACAACAACGATGTTTGGTAATGGTTTAATTCGTTACATATTCGGCAGGTAACATCTTGGCTATTGTTTTGTACCCGATGAGCTTTCTGGTGTTGCTGTCATTGCCATCTTATTGCCAACCCGTACTACGCCACGTTTGGCTTCCGATTGATTGTGATCTAGCTGAACAGCAATACGGTACTCTTCCAGAGCCTTGGGCAGCTCGCCTTTATCTTCAAGGCCCACTCCGTAGCTGTAATGCGCGAAAGAGAATTTAGGATCGAGCTGAACTGCTGTTTGCCACTCTCCGATTGCACTTTCTAAATGCTCTTTATCATGAAAAATCCATCCAAGTAGGCAATGTGCTTTAACATCGCTAGCATTTAGACGGACAGCAGACTGCAATTCTTCCAATGCTCCTCCTTTATAACCGGCTTGGCGAAGCATTATATCTAAATCGTAGAATGTATCATCATCAGGGCTCAGCAGCAGGGCCATCTTCAACTGTTTGATTGCTCCCTCCCTGTCGCCTATCCCGTATAGTTCTTTGCCCCACTGATGATGTTTCTCTGCCGCTTTATGAGTATCGCCTGAGACTTTATCATCATCCGCTTTGTCTATGCGGCTGACTATGGTCGCTTTGATCTCGTGCCCATTTGATCGCTTAAGATACATGCACTTGTCTTCGAGCCGCATCTCTACGGTGCTATTGGGAATTAGGTCGGTAGGCGCAGGTGTCCACCGAGTATGCGGTCTGTAATTGCCGATATAGACTACGTCTCCTACTGCGACATTTAAGTGGTATGCGACCAAAGGCCTGTTAACAGAAACAGCCCCGCCTTGGTTTGTGAGAGTTATATGAATTATTCGAGTGGCATCGGTGACCGAGATCAGCGTAGCTTGCTCGTATGCTGCTGATCCTTTGGCGAATAAAGGGACTGACAGAACAAGGGACAGCTGGATAGCGAGAAGATTGCTCGTGACTTTCATAGGCGTGCTCCAGCCAAGATTGGGGGATGGCGTACAAGATACGCTGAGTCTCTGGGGTTTTCAAACTAAATCTATAGCGAGTATGAAGTCACTATTGTTACACTACTTTTCCAGGCAACGAAGATCAAAGATAAATGACCGAAGATAACCATCGTAAATGGGACATTATTTTCAAATGGTTTGGCTTGGCAGGTGCTGTCTTTGCGGCACTATGGACTGCCTACACGTATACTCAAAGCCGAGCGACAGACCTTCAGCACGATGCGGAAATACGGGCCGAAAACAAAAAAGCGCATACTAGGGATCACAATTCTTTCATTTTCCAGCACCAAGCTTCTCTATTTTGATGCTGCGAACTCAGCAGCAGTTCTCGCGCTTGGACTCGACCCTAACGCCGTTCGGCGCTACTGGCGATTGGATATTTGCCAGCCCGTTGAAGATCGGCAGGCTTCCGTATTCGTACACGGATTCTGGCGTGAACTGAAACGTGCAGCGGCAGTAGCGAAGATCGGTGAGATCGCAACTCATGCTTTCCGGCACACATACCGCACTTGGCTTGATTCAATCGGTACACCGGTTGGTGTGCAGCAGCGGCTGATGCGTCACGCTGACATCAGAACAACGATGAATCAGTACGGCAACGCGCTCACGTCAGATATGCAGAAAGCTCAGGGAAAAGTGATTCAACTTGTGTTCAAGTCGGCTTAACCGGATCGCAAACGGATCGCAGGGAGTTGTAACTGATTGAAGAATTGGCTCCTCAGGTAGGACTCGAACCTACAACCCTTCGGTTAACAGCCGAATGCTCTGCCATTGAGCTACTGAGGAGTGGGCAAACAGCCGCCAAAAGAAGAGGACGGCCGATTGAATTGTCACTTTAAAAATAGCATGCATTTGGCGCGTTTAGCAATTGCGAAATCCCGTATTTGCTTCCAGGAAAAGCCCTAATAAAACCGGGACCTCCCGGCAGCGGATTACGGAAGCCGTTAATATAACGGACTGACCCTTTGCATCTCTGATAACACATTGAAAATACGATGAACCAAGACTCTAAATCCCAAATTCAAAAACCGCTTGCTCCACCCAAAGCCAGGATTTACGCCGTGATGGATGATTACCACGGTCATCCAATCAGCGATCCGTATCGCTGGCTGGAAGATGCTGCCACGACAGAAACGCAGCAGTTTGTCGAAGAAGAAAACGCCTACACCCGGAGCGTTTTGGAAGATATTCCCGAACGGGATGAATTACGTCGACGAATCGAACGCCTATTGACGATTGGACGTGTGGGCGCGCCACGCATCGGCGGCGACAGATACTTTTATGAGCGACGCGACGGCCGCCAGAACCAGGCCGTGGTTTATGTCCGCGATGGCAAAGAAGCTGATAGCGGTGCAGGCAAAGACGCGTCTATTCAAGACCGCGCGCTGATTGACGTAAATGCATTGGCCGCTGATGGAACCATTGCGCTGGATTGGTGGTATCCCTCTGACGACGGCAGGTATGTGGCATTTGGCACTTCAGCCAACGGATCAGAATTGAGCACGCTGCAAATCATTGATGCGGCCAGCGGCACTCTGCTACCGCAAAAAATTGAGCGCACTCGCGCTGCCAGCGTAGCTTGGCTGCCGGATAGTTCAGGCTTCTACTACACGCGCTATCCGCGTCCGGACGATGTGCCGCCCGGAGAAGAGATGTATAACCGCCGCGTTTTCTTTCACAGGCTCAATCAAGGCGAGAATGTCCAGGGCCTGAATGATGCGCTTATTTTTCCCAGTGAGGGCGAAAGCCTGGACCCGCAACACTGGCCGAATGTTTCTCTCTCCGATGACGGGCGATGGCTTCTGGTGGATGTGAGCAAGGGCTGGACGAGAACGGACCTCTACCTAAAAGATCTTTCAATTGAAGACCTTTCAATTAAAGATCGCGCAATTAAAGATCTTTCAAGCAAAGATCGAGCCGCAGCAGCCGGCAAGTTCCAAACCATTACCGTAGGAGAAAACTGCCTTTACCACGCTGAAGTCGTGGAGGGACAACTTTACATCACCACTAATGAAGGCGCGTCGCGGTTTCGCGTTTTCAAGGCCAGTTGTGCGGCGCCGGAGCGTGCCAATTGGAAGGAAATTATTGCGGAGTCTGACGCGGTGATTGAAGGCCGGGCCGCGATTATCGGCAAAAAACTTTTTGTGCATTTCATCAGGAATGCCAGCTCACAACTTAAGATTTTTGATCTTGAAGGCCAGCCAGTTGCGGAAGTTGCGATGCCCGCGCTGGGCAGTATCTTTGATCTGGGCGGTAATTGGAACAGCAAATCGGCCTATTTCGGATTCATTTCTTATGCCATTCCTCCCACTGTTTACGAAGTAAGTCTCAACGGCCAGACAAAAGAGTGGGCGCGCGTGGAATCAGAGATTGATCCGGAGAAATATCAAACCGAGCAGCTCTGGTTCAACTCGAAAGATGGAACGTGCGTGCCGATGTTTGCAGTCAGCAAAAGAGGAATGCTCAAAAATGGCCATAATCCCACGCTCCTCTCTGGCTATGGCGGATTTAACGTGGGGCGCACGCCGTTTTTCAATCGCAATGTAATGCTGCTGTTATTGGAGCAGGGCGGCGTATATGTTGACGTGCAGTTACGCGGGGGGAACGAATTTGGGGAAGACTGGCATCGCAATGGCATGCTGGAGCAAAAACAAAATGTCTTTGATGATTTTGCCGCTGCAGCAGAACATCTGATCGCGCAGAACTATACGGACGCAGAGCATCTGGCGATACAAGGCGGCAGCAATGGCGGTCTGCTGATGGGCGCCGCGCTCACACAGCGTCCGGAGCTATTTCGCGCCGTGGTGTGCCAGGTTCCTCTGCTGGACATGCTGCGCTACCAGCTTTTCCAGATAGCCAAACTTTGGATTCCAGAATACGGCTCGTCAGACGATCCCAAACAATTTGAATATCTCTACAAGTACTCGCCCTATCACAATGTGAAACCGGGTGAGCGCTATCCGGCAACTTTGTTCATGACCGCGGAAAGCGATACGCGCGTGGATCCCATGCATGCAGTCAAGATGGCAGCGCTGCTTCAGGCCCAGGCAGCCAATGGACCGGAACGCCCGATTTTGTTGCGAGTGGATTCCAAAGCCGGTCACGGCGTGGGCAAGCCAATCACAAAACTGGTAGACGATGCGGTGGATGTCTGGAGCTTTTTGTTCTGGCAATTGGGTGTGCAGTTGGCATAAGAGTTTTCATACACAAAAAGAAAAGAGCCGTAGATCACGGCTCCTTTCTTTACCTTATTGCCCAACCAAAATAACTTAGCCCCAAAAAACCTAACTTATATTCAGTGGCTGTGTCAGCCGGAAGCCAAGCCGTTTCTCGGCCACAAAACCTACTTCATTCTTGCCGGCAGCATAAGTAGCGGTTGCATCGCCTGCGGCCCCGCCACCGACCAAAGCTCCGAGCAAAGCGCTCCCGCCTGTCCCTGAACCCATGAAAGCGAGATTGCGTTTTTTATAACTGCCGCCGCCCACGAACATGCTATTCGTCTGTATTGGAACGGTTTTACCGTTCAGCGTGATGGATGTAAGAGTTATCCGCAGATATCCGGCGCTATTGAAATGCCCGGACTCGCGCGCTGCCACAACGGTTCCGGTCACTGGGGCCCCGGCTGGCGCCAAAGTCTGGCCGTCCATTGCCAGCGGTTCATCAAGAACGGCAGAAAAACTCTGGCCGGATTGCGCCGTAACGCTGGAAATTGGCTGCTGCAAGCGCACATAAATGGCGGTGTTCGCCGGAACAACCGGAGCTTTCCCTTCAACAAACGGTAGCTGCTGCGAATGTGCCGACGTGTCTGCAGCAACGTTTTCGGATTGCGCACCCACACCGCAACCAGCCACTAGTCCCGTTAAGACCAGCAAAGCAGACAGCCCAGCATTTTTTAAACAATTGCCCTTCATACGCACGATCCCTGGCAGAGAGGGGAGACTGCCAGCTAAGTTAAGTGCAAGGCAAATGCCATTAAAAGGACTTTATTTTCAGTTGGTTGGAAGGATTAAACTTTCACAGACGTGTAGTTTTTACCACTTGGGTGGGTAGGTGTGCCGCAAAGTGAGCCGGAATCAGCGGGTGCCGATTGCAGAAACGCTTTGGACGCCCCCAGCCATTTCTGGCTGAATCACCACGCCGTCAAAAGCAGTTGTGCCAAGCAGACGGCCGTGGGCAAGATGCAGATTCCGTACGCGCCAGCCAGCGCTGATGGCGCTCCACGTCTTTCCGTTGTCCACAGATTCAAACACATTGGTCGAGCTTTCACTTGTAGCCAGAACGCGATGGCTCTCATCATCCAATTGCACGGTGAGAATATTGGCCAGCCGAAGCGATGAAACTCGCTTCCATGAATCGCCAGCATCGGTGCTGCGGAAGAGTCCGCCGCGCGCGCCCAGCCAAATGTCACCGGTGCTATCCACGGCAACCGAATTGATTCCGAACTCAGGATCAAGAGGCTTGGAGGGCAACCAGCTCTCGCCGCCATTGACCGAGACAACAACCATATTTTGCCCGGCAACCGCTACCACCTTGCCGGCCACGCTGATGCTGACAGGCACTCCGATGCCAGGCAAAGATTTCTGCTGCCAGCTAGCGCCTGCATTTGTACTGACAAAAAGACCCGACGCAGTGGCAGCCATCCACTTTTCATCGGCCAATGCCAGAACGCTGACACGCCCGTTTAGTTCGTTCGGCGTTGAAGAACGCATAGCAATTTTCTTTGCCGTAGCTGCTTCCGTTTTTACCGGTAGAAGAACATTTCGTTGCACCCAGCGTGTAGAGTTCGGTGACAATGCAAAGATGCCATGATCGGTGCCGGCGATCAATGAATTGTCCGCTGCCTGGCGCAGTACGAAGATATCGCGCCCTTCCAGTCCGTCGCTTGATTGCTTCCAGGTAAGGCCGGCATCGCGTGAAATAAATGCGCCACCAAATTCTTTATCATTCAAGACGCCAGCATAGAGCACGGCGCTATCACTGCGATCCACCAGCAGCGCAGCAACTTGGCGGTGGGTAAAACCTCGATTGGAAGCTGTAAATGTTACGCCGCCATCGTCACTGGCCAGTACGCCGCCTCGATCCGTGGCAAGCAGCACGTGAGAGGAGCGACGGGGATCAATCAGTACGTCATTAATAATAATGTTGGATCCGGTCATGTGCTTCCATGTCGCACCAGCGTCGGTGGTCTTCCAAAGGCCTTCCGTGGTCCCGGCGTACACAATGTTGTGGTCCGAGGGATCCATTTGCAGCATGCGCGTTCGCCGCGCGGAATAAGGAATACCCTGGAGCTTGCGGAACAACTCTCCTGCCGACTCACTACGATAAATTCCTGAGCACGCACTGATGAAGAGATTGGAGGGCTGCGAGGAGTCAATCACGATGGAGAAAACATCAGAATCGTCAATCACGCCCTTCTTGATGTTGTGCCATGTCTTGCCCCCGTCTTCGGTCTTCCAGGGCAGGTGCCAAGTTCCGGCATAGATCACGTCAGCATTCGCAGGATCAATCGCAATGGACTCTACGTTTTTGATCTCGGCGTGATTTTCCGGGGAGATACGCTCCCATGCCTGGCCACCATCACTGCTGCGATAAATTCCATCCAGCGCACCCGCCACCAGAATCCTGGGGTTGGCAGCGGCAATGCTCAGTGCGCGAATAGATTTACCGTGCAGATCAGCCACGATCTCCCAGGTCTTGCCGCCATCCTTGCTACGGAAGAGATCGCCATCACTGTGGGGCAGTTGCGCATTCCATGCGGCAACAAAGATATTGCGCGAATCGTTGGGATCAATCGCGATATGGTCCAGCACCATCTCAGCCGAATTACCGGGCCGGGCAAAGCGCGACCAGCTTGCGCCACTATCAGAAGAAAGATAAAGATTGCCCGCGCTGGTGCCAAGAAAAATACGCTCAGGATTTTTAGGATCAACCGCCAGGCTGCGAACGGTGCCGCCATCCGGTCCGACTGGCTGCCATGGCTGCTCCGCCACCAGCGCAACGGACAACAACAGCACACTAATTAAGACAGAAATTGCTCGCATTACCAGACGCATGAAGGTGGACAGCCATTTCCCTGCAAAAGATATGCTATGAGATTGCCACGATGATTTTCTCTCAACAAGTTACCGAAGGGCAATTGATTAAGAAAGAACACATAAAGAAGCGGCGCTCATTTTACTCGAAACATGGCTGCACAAAGATGAATATGGCCATGAGCAAAAAAATGCGCGACCACAAAAGCCGCGCTTTGCTTCATGATTCTGGCCCGAGTTTATTTGGGCGTCTCTACCTTAATTACGTGCAAGAGAATCTGGGTGCCGGATTCAAGTTTGATGTTGACTGCGTTGGAAACGATCACAGGGCCCGGAGTCTCAGGGCTAGGAGTTACGCTCAGCCCCACGCCTTTAATTCCACTCACGCCCAGGGGCATACCAACACTCATTGGCTTGCCACCGCCAGAAACCGGATTTAACTGCACGGCTGATGTTCCACTGGCTGCATTTGTTGAAGGCGATTCCTTAACTGTTACGCCAGTTTGAAAGACGGACGACATGTCCGAGCTGGTCTGGGGGGCAACGGTAACACTTGGGCTGCTACTCTGGCCTCGAGAGCTAGAACTGCCTGCGGATCCGTTGCTAACCGGCCCCATTGAGGTGCCACGAGAGCTACCGCCCAACATAGAAGGGGGCAACATTTGTGAAGGCTGGTCGACGCGAGACTTCCTGACAGCAGGCGGCGCTACAGCCTGAACGACAGCTTGAAAGTTAATATCGTGAAAGTGCTTCAGTAAAATCCTGTCAAAAACAATCCCCAGCCTTGATTCAGGATGATCAGGGTCCATAGCTCGGACCTCGGTTACGTGTCCCACTAATTCTGTTTCCACGGGGATGATGATTTTCCCGTGGGCAACAACATCCTGGGACACCTCTGCTTTTATTTTGTCGCCAGGCTTGAGTTTCTTCACATTCAAAGATTTACTCAACTCAACCAACATGTATGAGCCGCCGGAGTTCGCAGATGTGGCGCCTGAAGCTGGAGTGGTTGAAGAAGGGGTGGACGATTGGGTCTGCTGGGCCGGGCTATCCTCGGCCTTGGACTGACTCAGGCCAGCGACATATGCTTCCGAGCTTGATGGCCATGCGGCGAATAAAACAACCGTGGCTGCGATCCAGTAGCTTTTCATTCTGCACCTCGCGATGAGAAGGCACCTGGCGCCCGTCAACTTTCACTACTATTGTGCACCAAGTAACGACGAAGTCCAACAAATAATCCAGATGGAATGCATTCAACCCGGGTTGTAAGCAGACCCGCAACTCTGGATCGCATACCGCTATGTAAGAAAAGCAGCCAATTTGGCAATTGGCTGCCCATTGAAAACTGTGCGTTTTATTTAGCTGCGGCGGCGCCAGCTACCTGCAAAATCATTTGGGTACCGCTTTCCAATTTGATATTGCCATTGGTCGAGCTGAGAACTGAACTCTGCGCATTGCCTGAAGCAGCGGTGTTCAAAGCCACTCCCGGCATGCCGGATACGCCACGGCTAGCAGCGTTGAGAGCTCCGTTTCCGCTCGGGGAAGCACTCGTCAGCGGACCGGATGTGCCGGTATTTGAGCCCATGGTAGATGAGCCTGGAGCACTCATTCCGCCGCCACCCATCGGAGTCATAGCACCACTACTGCCGCGTCCACCGCCCATGGAATTTCCGCCGCCGCTGCCCGCGCCCATACCACCTCTATCATCGCTGATGGAAGCAGCAGACTGCACTGGAGCCGCGATCGCCTGGATCAATCCATTAAAAGATACTTCCTGTCCGTCTTTTGCCACGGCCTTCTCAAAAACCAAACCCAGCTTTGACTCTGCATTCTCTTTATTCTTGGTCTGGGCCTCCGTCACATGGCCTACCAGCTTTGCGCCTCTATGCATCAATATCTTTCCGTCTGTTGTCTTCAGGTCCTGCGCAAGCCTGGCGCTGACTTCATCGCCCGATTTTGCTTTTTTCGCGTCAACTGATTTGGCCAGCTCTGCTTGCAACACGGCGCCGGCCGCGAGTGAAACATGATTATCATTGCCGGGGGCAGAGGTGCTGGGTGTGGTCTGGGCAATCGCACTCACCGTAAGCAGGCAACCGGCAGCTGCGGCAATCCAAAATTTATTCGTGATCATTCGATTCCTTTCGTCTCTTCATAAAATATCCACCAAACGGGCTTACCACGTGCGTTCTCCCACAATTTTTGAGATGCGAGCTTTCAAAGAAGCGTCTACTTCCGATATAACTTAATCATATTCAAAGGGTTACATCAATATAGAAGCTTTTCTTCAAGGATGCTCGTCCAAGGCTTTATTGCCGGTCTCCCGGGAATTTCTGAACTGGTGATAATCTCTTAAAAAAGGGGAACAGTATTGAGTACACAGGAAAAAGTCCTGATCGTTGAAGATGAAGAAAATGAGCGCTCAGGATTAGCCGAACTGATTTCCGCCTGGGGTTACAGGACGGAGACCGCCAGAGACGGACTGGAAGGGCTGGAGAAAGTGGCCACCTGGTCGCCCGGTATTGTGGTGACTGACTTCCGCATGCCACGCATGGATGGCATGGAGCTGTTGCAGCGGCTTTCTGACCAGCCACAACAGATCGCAGTGGTGCTGCTCACAGCCCAGGGCAGCATTGACGTGGCTGTGGACGCGATGAAAGCCGGGGCCTATGATTTTATCCAGAAGCCGGTAGACCCGGCCCGCCTGAAGCAGATCCTGCAAAATGCCACACGCCAGCGCGGCACTGTGCTGGAACTGGAAGTCACCAAGAAAAAGCTGCGCGATACCGGGTTCTTTGGCCATATGGTTGGCTCTTCACGCCCCATGCAGGAGATTTTTCACCTTATAGAAATGGTAGCGCCCAGCACGGCATCCGTACTGATCACGGGAGAGAGTGGCACCGGCAAAGAGATGGTGGCGCAAACCATCCATGACATGAGCCCGCGCAAGAACAAGCCATTTGTCGCGATCAATTGTTCGGCTATTCCGGAAACGCTGATTGAGAGCGAAATCTTTGGCCACGAAAAAGGCGCTTTTACCGGGGCCATGGAGCGACGCGCCGGCTGCTTTGAACTGGCGGAAGAGGGCACGCTGCTGCTGGATGAAATTGGCGAGATGCCTGCCGCCACGCAAGCCAAGCTCTTGCGCGTGCTGGAAGACCGCAAACTGCGCCGCCTGGGCAGCAAAGTGGAGACGCCTGTGGATGTCCGCGTTTTGGCCGCCACCAACAAAGTTCCTGAGGAGGCTGTAGCCAAAGGCGAGTTGCGCGGCGATCTTTATTATCGGCTCAACGTTTTCAATATTCATCTGCCACCGTTACGTGAGCACAAAGAAGACATCCCACAACTGGTGGAGGCTTTGCTCGCGGACATGAACGCCAAGCACGGGCGAAGCGTGGGCGGCGTGAGCGATACCGTGCTGCAAATGTTCCAGAACCACAACTGGCCGGGCAATGTACGCGAAGTGCGCAACACCATGGAGAGGGCTGTGATCGTTTCTGATAGTGCGCTGGTTGAACCGCGCCACTTGCCGCCAAACTTTGGCAACGTGGGCGTGCGGGTAACGCCTAGCGATGGAGAAGGCATCCGGCTGGAAGTTGGAACTACGGTGGGCGATGCGGAAAAAATGCTGATTCTTAAAACGCTGGCCGCGAGCAACAATAATAAGACGCGTGCCGCGGAAATCCTGGGCATCAGCCTGAAGACGTTGCACAATAAGCTAAAAGAGTATGGTGGCGGGTCCGCGGTATCCAGCGAGACCACAAACTGAAAGAGCATTGGCAACGCTCAAGTGTTGCCCGGCAAAAAAGACTGGAAATGATGGGCCAATGGCCCGGAGAGATTTATGCCCGCTTTGAGTCTAAAAACCAAGCTGGTGCTCGCCATCACGGCAATGGTGGTGGTGATTGTGGCCACTCTCTCCACCCTTTACATCTCTCAGGTGGTGCGCCAGCGCATACAAGACACTGCGGATGTATCCCGCACCATTGGAACGCACCTTTATGTAGTTTCACGAAGTACGTTTGAAACCGATTTCAGCAGCACCAAGATTGATTCAAAAAATCCTGTCAAGGTTGAAGAGGCGTGGCAGGAGATCCTTCAGTCAGACAATACGGTTAACGCACTTCTGGATTCCGCTACAGGTGATTCCCGCCTCGTCTATGACGCATCCATCGTGGATGCGAAGGGTGTGGCAATTCTGCACACGAACCCAACGCTCCTGGGAAAAACATTGGAGCCGCGGGCCGATTTTGATTCGTTCGTTCACGCTGGAATTCGCAAACAGATCAGGGCAATCTACGGCCCGATGCAGGTTTATGACACACGCATCGCGCTTGAACGTGGCGGCCATTCATTCGGCGAAGTTCGAATCGGCGTGCCTACTACGTTCCTGAGAGACGAATTGCGGCCATTACTGAAAAATTCGCTCGAGCTTTCCGGCGCAGCTATCTTGCTTTTTCTGATTGTGGCCGCAGGTGTATCGAATCTCGCTCTCCGCCCGCTCGCCGCCATTAGCCAGCGTCTGGATTTAATTAGCTCCGGCAAGGCTGAAATGGTCGGCGCACCGTCCAAGCGCTCTGACGAATACGGCACTGTCTCTACCAAGATCGAACGGCTGGGCCGGCAGATGCGCGACGTGAAAGAGGTTTTCTCCGCGCTGAAGGAAAATCTGGACCAGATGATGGCCAATCTTCAGGACGGAGTCATGCTCTTTACCAGTGACTTCAACGCGGTGCTGGTCAGCGCATCTACGGAGCGATTTATCGGTAAGCCTCGAGGCGAGATGCTGGGCCGCCGTCCCACGGAGATTTTTTCCAGGAATTCGCGCCTTGGCCGCACCATCATGGACGCCTTCACATCCCGCCAGGCGATTGGCCAGCAGGAAATAGAAGATGAGCAAGGCCGCCACATCCAGGTAGCGCTGGACTTTATTGAAGAACGTGGCGAGCGCATTGGCGCGCTGCTGACTCTGCGCGACGCTGAATCCGTCCACCGAATTGAGGATGAGATTGAACTCTCGCGCAGGCTTTCCGCCATTGGCAGGCTCACTTCAGGCGTAGCCCATGAAGTGAAGAATCCGATCAATGCCATCGTCGTGCACCTGGAAGTGCTGCGGCAGAAAATGAAAGAGATTGATCCCGACACGCGCCGCCATCTGGATGTGATTGGCAGCGAGATCCAGCGGCTGGATCGCGTGGTGCAAACGCTGGTGGACTTCACGCGTCCCGTGGAATTGCGCCTGAATGACATGGACCTGCGCAAAATGGCGGAAGATATAGTCATACTGGCTTCGCCGGCGGCTGAAAAAAATAAGGTGCTGATTGAACGCCAGCCCTGCCCAGACCCGCTGCCTGTGCGCATTGACGCGGACTTGGTGAAGCAGGCCATCCTGAATATTGTGCTCAACGGCGTGCAGGCGATGCCGCACGGCGGCACATTGCGCATCACGCTTAAGCATGAAGGCGAAAGTGCGTTGATGACGGTGCGCGACCAGGGAACGGGTATTCCGGAAAATATCCGCGACAAAATTTTTAATCTATACTTCACTACAAAATCGGGCGGCAGCGGAATAGGTTTGGCCATGGCCTACCGGGTGGTGCAACTGCACCATGGATCGATGGAGTTTACTTCCATCATGGAACATGGGACCACATTTTATCTGCGCTTCCCGATTACTGAAATTGCCGCTAACGGCGAAGCGCCCGCCGTGGCAAAAGAGGATTCGGTCAGCAAAACATGAAGCCACTTCGTCCATACTCTGCCATTGTTGTGCTTGTATCCGTTCTGGGATTTTTCGGTTGCTCGCAGAAAAAGCCGGTACTGGTTGCGCCGCAACAACCGCCGCCAACCACCGCACCGCAACCCACTCTCACGCCGGAACCAACCGTAGCCGAGGAGCCACAACCAACGCAACCGCCGCCTGCGGCTCCAGAAACCCAAACAACTACGGACACAAAGAGCAAGCCCAAAAGCACGAAGCACACTAAGCGTCAGGTCGCAAGGAAACCGGCGCCCTCAGCTGCCAGCAATGAAAAATCCGGGACCGAGGTGGCAAAAAATACTGCTCCTAAGACGACCGTGATCCTCGCCGAAAAAAATGACATCCCAACCGCAGGTCAGATTTCTCCCGTCCCCACCCCAGCCGACGCCACGCACTCCCAGGCTTCAACCGAACAACTTCTGCAAAGCGCGGAAGGAAATCTGAACAGCATCAAGCGGCAGCTCTCGAAAGAAGAAGAGGCCATGCGGACTCAGATCAGGGAATTCATTATCCAGAGCCACAAAGCTACAACGGAAAACGACCTGGCACGCGCCCACAATCTGGCAGTAAAAGCGCGCCTGCTCTCGGATGAGCTGGTTAAACAGCGGTAAGCAGAGTTTCTCCGGGCTGCCCGCTGATCTCAACTAAGCCCGCTGCGGCTGCACTGGTGCTCCATACTTCTGCGTGGCATAGCCAACAATCAGTCCCACCATCGCTCCGGGCAGCATGATCTGAAAGTAATATCCGTGCTGCATGAAGGCGATGATCCATGCGAAAAATGCCCCAACAGCCAGACCGAACACAATGCCGAGCGCCAGTGAATTTACCTTGCGCGCAAAAATACCAATCAATACTCCAGCAATAATGCCCTTAAATGTTGACCCAATCACAATGCCGACAATCCCGCTGCGCACAGCCGGGGTGAACCATGACGTTAGACCGTCCAGAATTCCCAGGATGCCGCCTAAGACCAGACCCAGCACAATTTTGTTTGTCACTGCTCAACTCCCTTTTCCAAAATGAATGGAGATATATATCTCTATTGTCCTATTACCTGCTTTTGCTGGAACCTTTAACTCAATCTCTCAGCGGCGTGAAAAAAGAATAAAGACAACGCGCATTAGGAGATATGCCAGAATCAGCACCACGGCAACGCGGTTCCGATTGACCAGCCGGACCGTCCGCTCCAAAATGTTTTCGTGATAGGCGCTAACCGGCATGCCCTCAAGATATTTGCCGACATCGGAAGCCAACTCTTGCACTGACGCATAACGCGCGGCCATCTCTGCCGCCATGGCTTTCTGGCAAATGGCCCGCAGCTGCCTTGGAGCTGATTCAATGGATGCCGCACCGCGTTGATCGCGCATCATGTATTGCAGTATCGAGCCTAACCCAAAGACGTCCGTTCGCTGGTCGATCAGCCCCACATCGCCGCGCTCCTGTTCCGGCGCCATATAGCCAGGCGTGCCCAGAACCGTGCCATGAGCGGTAATAGCGGAGCGCACTACCGGTTGAGAGAAATCTTGGCTCCTAGAATCCTCTTCTGTTCTCGCTATTGCCGCATTCTCAGGGGCAAATGTCTTCGGCAAAGAACTCACTGCCTTGGCAATGACTTTGGCCAAGCCCCAGTCCATGATCAATACCTCGCCAAATGCTCCCACCATAATGTTGCCCGGCTTCAGGTCGCGATGAATAATGCCTCGGGCATGCGCAAAGGCAAGCGGCTCGGCTATGCGCTGCAGCAATTGCAATCGCTGGCGTAATGGCAGCTCATCCATGTGCCGGTCCAGCGTCTGCCCTTCAACGTATTTCATGCAATAAAATGTGCGCCCGTCAGGCAGAGTGCCGGCGTCATGCACGGGAACAATGCCAGGATGCTCCAGCCGCGCAAGAATCACAGCCTCCTGCATCAGGCGGGCCGCCAGATCAGTGGAGCTGCTTTCCGCCGGCAAGATTTTAAGGGCTACGCTGCGATGCAAAACAGAATCTTCCGCCAGCCAGACCGTGCCCATGCCGCCATGCCCCAGGAATTTCAGCGCATGATACCGCATGCCGGAAAGATCTGGCCTCTGCATCTCGGTTTGCAGGCGCGTGACAACTTGGTCGGGCAGAAATTTCACTTCGCATCTACTCCCAGAATTGACAGCGCCTCGCGGCGGAACTCTTCTTCACTACCCGTCATCTCACGCAGTTGATCCAGCACGCAACGGCGAAATTCGCGCCGTGCAAAAGCCAGGTAGTTGGTGACATCTGTCACCGCAATACTGAATTCTGCGGCCAGCGCAGCATAAGAAGGCCGCGTTTCCTGATCGCCCAGATCGTAACGCTCGAAAAGCGCAAACTGCGTTTCTTTTCCTGCCTTGCATTGTGTACGCAGCTTTTCCACTGCCAGCGCGAACAGAGTTCGGACCCATTCCTTCTCAAAGTAATCTTCCGGCGATTCCATCTGCACAGAAGCGGCCAGTTCATGCTCAGCCTCTTCAAAGTCAAGCGAGACGTGCGCCGCCGCATTACCTCGCTTCTGGCGGTGAGCGTCACGCGTCTGGTTCTGGAAAAGCCGGTCAATACAGATGCGTAAAAATGTGCGGAGCTTCCCTTTTGCCGGATCATAAGGCGCAAGAAAATCCTTTTCCAACAGACGCGCGAAAAAGTCCTGGGTAAAGTCCTCGGCATCTTCACGCTCCAGCCGCCAGCGCATGCGCACATATTTATAAGCAGGCCGCCAATAGGAGCTGGTGATGGCCTCCAGCGCGCGCACGCGCTCCTGCGGATTGCCGCCCTGGGCCGCAGCCACCACGGAGTGGCGGGTCAGCGGAAATGCGTCGCCTTTAGGTTTAGCTTCCAAGAGAGGTTTGGCTTCCAAAAAGAGTGTTCACGCTTGAAAATGTTGTCACATGCCTGCTTCGCCACAAATTCTGGCAATCTTCATCAGGTCCCAATGGCCCTTGCTGTTTCTCTGGCTGGCGCGCGAAACACATACTTCTCTTCCTTGCGAAATGGCAAGCGCAGCATTACATTGCGTTCGTCCACCAACCCTTTCGCCCTCATAAATGTCAGCACATTCAAATTGTGGTTCAGGTGCATGGGATGTGCTTTGGTCGATCCCGCTGGAACATCAAAAACGAACAAGCCGCCCGGACCAAGCAACGATGAAAGAAAAGTCAGCTCCCCAGGAAGATCGGGCATATGCTCCAGCACGTCAAAAGAGAAAACGGTGTCAAAGCCGCTTTGCCGTGCGGCTTCCGCCAATTCGCTCTTGGTATGAAAGAAATCAATGGCCAGCTTTTGCCGTTCTGCCCGCTGGCGCGCAAAACGCATGGTCACGCCTTCCACATCGTAATAAGCCACGCGATGCCCTCGCCGTGCCAGTTCAAGCAATATCTCTCCATTGCCAGCGCCATAATCAAGCGTTGCGCCTTTCGCCAGCCGCAGCACCTTCATATTGGACCGAATGCGCTTGTACTCCAGGTTGTACGCCGAAATATCAAACAAATACAGCTCTGAGTTTTGCCGGTACCACTCCGCCATCTGCTCCGGATTATCTTCCGCCGGATTCGCAAGCTGCCAGTTCGCAGCCAGTTGCCGATTGCTGGTGGCCCACAGCTCGCGTATGCGTTCTGGGGGATAGCCCGTAAATTCGATCAGTTCAGCCATCGCCGCAGAAACATTTTTTGCGCTCTGCTCTCGCGCGCGGCGCACCAGCCACACGGTGCCGGCCACCGCGACCAGCAGTAACATCGCGCCCGCCAGAAAAGCAGCTTGCCCAAACGGGCCGGTGGCAAATGAAACAATCACCACTCCGGAAAGAAATGTAATCACTGCCCAGCGCAGATGCTGGTCTTCCCTTCTTACAATGGCGACATGCGCCGCAGCCGCCAACGCTAAAAGCAGAATGGACGCCGTGCCGGAATTTGCCCGGATTAGAGATAGAAAGAGCAATACAAGGTCAGTGATCCAAAAAAAGAGTGCCGTTTTTTCTGGCCGGATTTTCTTCAGCGCCAGCCAATTCGTTACAACCAGATAAACGGCTGCAGACACAGCAAAAATCCGGCCGCCGGTTCCGGGAGCCAGTGTTATCCCCAGCACCAGTGCTGCTCCGGCAATGCGCCAGCGGATCTTTGTCTCCCAGTGTGGCTTGCGTTCTGGCCGCACGCTCAAGTGGAGATAATCCGGCGTGTAATACATGAGCACTGCCACGGCGATTGCCACCAGCAGGGAAGCGACAGTCTGATCGGCATGCCATCTGCCGCTAGCTACAAAGCGGAGTGCCAGCGCCACGGCGAAAAAGCCGCTGCTTATGGCCCCTCCCCAGATTCTGCTGCCTTGAAGAAACTTTTCCTGGTCGCGATAGTTCATGGTGATTTTGGTATTGGCCATTTTACAAGACGCATTTGGCAAGATGACCGGCCCTTTGTGCTCCTGCTATCCTTTGGGCTCATGACTCTTTCCGTATGCATCATCACGCTCAATGAAGAAGCCAATATCGGGCGCACGCTGGCGAGCCTGAAGGACATTGCCGACGAAATCATTATTGTCGATTCCGGCAGCACTGACTCGACCGTGGCCATCGCGCAATCCTTCGGCGCAAAAGTTTTTCCCGAGCCTTGGAAAGGGTTTGCCCGGCAAAAGAACTCGTCACTGGAGAAAGCTACATGCGACTGGATTCTCTCCCTGGACGCCGATGAAGAAGCCAGCCCCGAGCTGGCGGCGAGCATCAAGAAGTTGCTTGCGTCAGGCGCGACGCCGGAATTTTCCGGCTACATGATCAATCGCCGCAATATTTATTTTGGCAAGTGGCTAAAGCGGGCCGGCTATTATCCTGACCCGAAGTTGCGACTGATCAAACGCGGCTCGGCAGAATTTGAGCTGCGCGACGTGCATGAAGACCTGAAAATGCCCGGCGCCAGGCTGGGCCATTTGCAGGGTGACATGCTTCATCATGCCTACTCAACGATTGAAAGTTTCATTGCCCACCAGAACAGCTATTCATCCCTGGGCGCGGACATGGTGGTGCGCGAACGTAAAGTCAGCTTCAGCGTGGTAAACATCGTTTTGCGTCCCATGGTGCGCTTCATCTGGGCTTATTTTTTTCGCATGGGATTTCTTGACGGACGTGAAGGCCTCATTGTTCTTATGAACCATGCCATGTACGTGAGTTGGAAATATGCCAAGGCATGGCAAAAATCAAAGAGCACCGAACTATAGCTCCACTCGCCGCTCAGCAATTGCGAGTTTGCCAATTGACAAAACCAGTCTGCGGGACTTTTCGTTTCGCACAGACTTTTACCTACTTATCGGAGCGATACAGTACCTTCACCTTTTTGAAGCCCGGCGGCACCACAAATAACGAAGGATCAAGCGTTGCGTCAGAAAAATCTGTGACCTTAAGCACAAGAGGAATACCTATGTGTTTCTCCTCGGGAAACTGCCTGGTCGCCGGTAGAGTTCCGCTCTCGCTGATCTCTTGCTCTACAGCCAGGCCTGGTGGCAGATAGCCCGTGTAAACAAGCCGTGTCACTAGTCCGTTCTGCGGAGCGTCAAACAATGTAGCTTCGCGCAGACCATACGGGAATGCATCCGCAATTTCCTCCTGCATTCCGGGGGAGTACGCGGAGTAGTTCTGCCATTTGGAAAGCTGGGGCTCGTTGAGATTATCTTTGTTCGGTTGAATGCCGAATAAATCAGCCCCGCCTGCCTTGGTTACTGCGTGGCCAAGATTGCGCCGCAAATACTCCGGTGCGCAGCCAGGTTCCGGCTGATCAAAATACCACCCATCCACTACCGTGACCACCTTCTCTTTGACTTGAACCTTGAGGAGCGTCGGCAGCTGTTCTGTTGGATTATGAAATGCATCACGGCTTTCGCTCACGGTTGTAATCAGATGCTTGGCCGTTTGCCCGAAAATGACTCTGCGTTCACCCGTGTCCACCGTGTTCGCCTGCAATTCATTTTTCACCGCTCTTTGTGCACGGCCCACAAGCTCCAGAAATTTCTTTTCATCAGGATATTGAGGCATTTTAAATTGACGATATTCATGCCGATCAAGCTCATCAACAATACCGGAATCGCAGTGCGTGATTACGGCCATGTGCGGTCGAGCAAGCTGGTAAGAGCCGTAATGGCGCCCGTGGCTCAGCTGATTCATAAATGCCTGCAAGCCGCCCGGAACTCCTGAGAACTCCATCCGCTGACTGGTACCTGAGGTGTAGATTGTTTGCTCGGTGAATCCCGTGTCCACGCTCAGATCGGTATCAAAGGTGGGCGGCGCCGTGATATTGATACTGCGTCTGGCAATCGGAGTTTTGACGATTGTAACTTTCAGGTCTGAGCCCACAGCCAGTGATCCCATCAAGACCAGAAAAGCAACACAGCCCTTCATTTTTACCTTCCTCTTTACTGCTTGCGAAACCATCCTATCCAGAGAAGCTGAAATCTTTGAGTGAATATTGTTTAAGAACAGCTAAGAACCAGCACAAGACAAGAAGCGGCCGTAACCGCCAAGCCTCACCGTTTAGCCTGCTTGGCCAAGTCCCGGGGCCGTGGCCTTACTAGTCAATGACTTAGCACTCATGTAACTGTCATTTGCCTCCCCAATAGGCCTATGCTTGCTCCAGTATGCTGAGACGGACTCTTTACGCATTCGCATTGCTGGCGGTTTTTGCGGCAACCATGGCCACCCATCTGGTGGCGCAGGAGTCACTGGGCGATGCTGCGCGCAGACTCCGCGCAAAAAAAGATGGCACTGCCTCTTCCGCGCCGGATAAAACTCCTGCCACACAGCCAGCAAGCGTTTCCAGCGTGAATGAAGACCTGAATGCCACCATGACCATCCTGGCCGAGCGCGATGAAACCGCCTACAGCACACGCCTGAGAACGCAGTTGGAGCAGGAACGATTCAAAGTTCTCGACGACGTGGCCGCAGCCGAACGCACCGGACGCATCCGCTTCCCCGGCAGCGCGTGGAAGCTGCACACATTTTATGCAGCCATTGAATCACCCAAGGGCAAGCTGCCCGCCACTGAAGCAGAGTGGGCCGACTTTCTTGATCAGATGAAGCGCTGGACCGCGCAACAGCCGGACTCCATTACTGCGCAAGTTTCTTTGGCTTATGCCTATTTGAATTATGCCCGCCAGACGCGCGCCGGTGGCCTTGACGGAACGCCCGCCACGCTGGAAGGCAAACGCGTGCTGGACGAACGCCTGAAGCTTGCCGAAACCGTGTTGAACCAGTCCTATAATCTCCCTGCAAAATGCCCTGAGTGGTATGTGACAATGCTGCAGGTTGGCCGCACCAAGGGCTGGGAAATTGAAGACCTTACCACGCTCTTCCAGCGCGCAATTGCGTTTGATCCCGAGTATTACTACTACTATCAGGAGCAGGCGCTGAGCCTGACGCCCAAGTGGCGTGGCAAAGCCGGCGACGCAGAAAAGTTTGCCGAAGAAGCAGCCAATCGCGGCGGCAGTAAAGCAGGAAATATTCTTTACTGGCAGATTGCGCAATACATTTTAAGTAATCGCAATCTCGCGGACATGCCGCAGCAATTTTCCTGGTCGCGCGCCCAACTCGGCTATCAAGCCATGGTGGACCAATATGGCACAAGTCCGGTGCGGCAAAATCAGCACGCGCAGATGGCGGCAAAGTTTGGCGACTACATGGTGACCGATGAGACGCTCGCACAAATCGGCGAACGTTGGGACGAATCAACGTGGGGCAGCAAAGACTATTTCGACAAGATAAGGACCTGGGCCAAAACCTCGGCCGTACCGTTCCGGAAAATCATTGAAGCCTATAAAGCCGTGAGCCTGAACATCGCCACGCCGGAAGGCCAGAAGTACGATGAAGTTGTGGCAAAAGAATTCTCGGTGCACTACCTCCGCGCGGTAAAAGATTGCGCTGCCAGTGCCTCCGGCCCTGCGCCCACATTGCTCGTCTTGCAAATGGGCAAGAGCGGAGCTGTACAACAAATGATGGTGGTCCCGGACAACGCCAGCGACGCCTGCCTGCGACCGAAGTTGGAAAAAGCCGCCTTCTCACCGCCGCCGAAGCCCGAATACTGGGTACGCGTTTCCCTGAGCGCCAAACCGTAATCGAGCACATTTGGAAGTATCTGTTGCAGGGAGCTTTGCGACAATCATACGTCGCGAGGCCGACCACGCGCCGAGCGACGCGCATCAGGAGCAGAATACTCCAGAGGAAACAGAATAACCTTTTAGCGGTGTGGAGCGTAGCGACAAAATAAAAAGACCCGGTGGTGGGGTCGACCGGGTCTTTCGAACTAATTCAGAATCTGGACAAATGGATCAGGCTGTTTGTGTTGCCGCTGCTTTGGTAACACTCTCTGCCTGTGGGCCTTTTTGTCCCTGAACGATTTCGAATTCAACATCATCGCCCTCCTGGAGGCTCTTGTATCCCTCCGACTGGATGGCACTATAGTGGACGAACACATCAGGGCCGTCATCCCGGCCGATAAAGCCGAAGCCCTTAGCGTTATTGAACCATTTCACTTTACCTTTAATTCGTGACACGTTCCTTACTCCGGGCGGTCGTCAGGAGGCACGGTCTTGCTGTGGTCCTTCGGACCAGTTTTTCTTCTCTTTTGGTTTTGCCACTTTTTTTGGTAAGGACGCAAGACGCGGAAGATATACCGTCTTCCCACGTGAAACGCCTTATACCCGTACTTTGGCTTTGCGGTTATTCTGCGCCCAGTGGGGCATGATGTCAACTTGATCTATGTACTGATCGCAAGAAAATCCGCGGGGAGGAAAGCTGCTTGTTACCTGCATAAGCGCCGCATAGCACCTTGTAAAGTGAAACCGAAAAATAAAGACTATTTGTTCAGCCGCGAGCCATCTTTTTCTCTATCCAAAGCAGAGAAGCGATAGTTTTTGCGTCTACAATTTTTCCTGTCATGACCATGCGGACAGCCTGCTTAAGCGGGAAAAACCGCACGGTAATGCGCTCATCCTCTTCCGGCTGCGCAATTCCCTTCTTTAATCCGCGCGCCAGATAGACCGTCATGCTCTCATCGAGGAACCCCGGACTCACAAAAAAATACAACGCGCGCTGCCAGCTTGACGCGGTGTAACCCGTCTCTTCAATCAGTTCGCGCTTGGCGGCAGCCAGGCTTTTCTCGCCTGGATCAACACGTCCGGCGGGAAGCTCCCACATGCGCATGCCCGCAGCATAACGATATTGCCGCTCCAGCAAAACACGCGGCGTGCGCCCTGATTCATCCAGCGGCAATATGACAATGGAGCCGGAATGCCGGATCACATCGCGCCGTGCGCGGATGTTGCCGGGCTCTTGCACTTCATCCGTCATCACGCTGAAAACGGGACCTTTGAAAGAAGTCTTGGAAGAGATTACGCGGACGGTGCTGGATTTTTTGCGGATTGGCATGGAGACAATATTAAATGTTTTCCTATCCCGAGCGCAGCGAGGGAACCCTATCCGGAAGGAAAGATTCCTGGATGGTCGGAAGTATCGCAACACAGCTTCATGTTTTTCCAGTTAATTCTTGGCGGCTATAGGGTTCCCTCTCTCGTTCGGGACAAAAGCAAAAAGAGCAAAGGCTATTCTGTTATCCTCGCGATTGAGTCCATCCATGCCTACACGCAAAACCGCCATCACGCTGATCGGCGCAGGAAACCTGGCGCAGGCGATAGGACCGGCACTTCGGGCCGCCGGATACAAAATCGATGCAGTCGCTGGACGGTCCGCGGCACAATCGCGCAAGCGTTCGGTTATGCTGGCAAAAAAACTGGGAGCAAATGCCGTTGCACTGGAAGATGTCAGCCCTGATTCTGACATTATCTGGATCTGCCACACCGATGACGCACTGGCCAACAGTGCAAAATGGCTGGCTCATAAGCCAGGCTGGAAGGGCAGGATTGTTTTCCATTCCAGCGGCGCGCTGACCAGTGACGTGCTTGTGCCACTCAGGCGCGCGGGAGCCGCCATTGCATCTCTTCATCCCATGATGACCTTTGTTCCCGGCACAAAACCGAAGATGCAGGGTATACCGTTTGCCGTGGAAGGTGACGCTCGCGCTGTGGCTGTGGCACGCAAGATAGTAAAAGATCTTGGCGGCGAGATATTTGAGGTCCAGAAAAAAGCCAAGCCGCTCTACCATGCGCTGGGATCGTTTTCTTCTCCGCTGCTTGTGGCCACGCTGGTCACGGCAGAGCGCGTTGGACGCGCCGCCGGGCTAAGCGCAACTCAAACACGCAAAGTCATGGGACCTATTCTTCGCCAGACGTTGAAGAATTATCAGGAAGGCGGAGCAGTGGCGGCCTTCAGCGGGCCTATCAAACGCGGCGACCTAAACACTGTTCGCCGGCATCTGCAAGAGTTAAAGCGCGTCCCTGTGGCAAGCGAGGTATATCGTGCATTGGTGAAATCAGCGGTGATGGATTTACCTTCAGTTCGCAAAGAAGAGCTGATGCGGCTTGTAGAAAAACCTTTGCAATACAAGCACAGAACTAAACGAAAGGAAAACACTCACCAGTACATGGATCGCATAATGAAAGGCATGTTTTAGCGTCAAAACAGTGCCTGAATTAGTCCTCTCCGTCCTCTGTTCCCCTGCGTTTAAAGGTTTGACCTAACGTTCCGTAAATAGATGGCCCATCTTTTCTTTCTTTGTATTCATATATCGTTCAGAAGCAGCATGCGGCTCAACTTCACACGGAACACGCTCCACCACTTTCACTCCCGCCGCTTCAAGCGCTGCAACCTTCTGCGGATTGTTCGAGAGCAGCTTGACCTCTTTCAGTCCCAGTGCCTTTAGAATTTCCGCCGGTAGCTGAAACTCGCGATGATCAGCCTTGAAGCCCAGCTCTTCATTCGCCTGCACCGTGTCTCTACCCTGGTCCTGTAACTGATAAGCCTGGAGTTTCGGGATCAGGCCAATGCCCCGGCCTTCTTGTTGCTCATAGAGCAGCACGCCGGCTCCAGCTTCGCCAATCATCTGCAGCGCCATCTCCAATTGCTGGCGGCAATCGCACCGTAGCGAGCCAAACACATCGCCCGTAAGGCATTGCGAATGGATACGCACCAGCGGCGGTGCGGAATGAATATCGCCCATCACCAGCGCCACAGCTTCTTCTTTCCGAGGGTCGGACACTGCGCCGCCAATTGATGTAGGCTGGCCAAAGTGGCCTTCAAACCCAAGAATACGGAAGTGTCCCCAACGCGTGGGAAAATCGGCTTCCGCCATTTTGCGAAGAGTAAAATCAGAACTCACATGTCTATTATAGAGGGTGCGGTGGCTCTGCTTTGATCTGGTTGTGGCTGGCAAAATGGTAATATCCCGCTATGTCGATTTTTGATACGCCAGGAAAACGCGGCGCATTGTTGGTGCAGTCATTATGACCGGCGAACAAAAGTTCCTGCTCAGTTACGAGATGAGCATGTTTGATCGCGAAATTAGAAAGCAGAAAATACGTCGAGAGCATCCGGAATGGTCCGAACTGGAAGTGATGCACCAGATTATTCGTCAGGCATTTCGCTCCGAGCCTGTTCCAGAATGGCTTGAGCGGAAGATGCAAGAGCGTCTGGATGAACAACACGCCCGCCAGATTGCCGGCCTCGAATAGTTTCCCCGCCTCGGGATATACTGATTAGTTTCATCTAGCCCGTGGAGGGACACATGGCCTCATCCGCAGTCAGTTATGCAAGAGAGAACCAGCAGAAGTTTTTAAGCGAGCTCAAAGACCTGCTTCGCATACCCAGCGTGAGCACCGCTCCGGAACATAAAGAAGATGTCCGCCGCGCCGCCATGTTTGTGGCCGACGAGATGCGCCGTATTGGCCTGGAAAACGTGGAAGTGATTCCCACAAAAAACCATCCGCTCGTCTATGGCGATTGGCTCCACGCACCGGGCAAGCCCACCGTACTCTGCTATGCGCACTATGACGTTCAGCCGCCTGATCCGCTCAATGAATGGCTCACGCCTCCGTTTGAGCCCACCGAACGCAACCAGAATATCTATGCGCGTGGCGCTGTGGACGACAAAGGCCAGCTCTGGATGGAGATCAAGGCCGTGGAAGCGCTCTTGCGCGCCAATAACGGCAAGCTTCCCATCAACGTAAAGTTCATTATTGAAGGTGAAGAGGAAGTTGGCGGTGAGTCGATTGCGGCGTATGTCCGCGAGCAGAAAGCCAAGCTCAAAGCTGACTTCGCTCTGGTGTGCGATACAGAGCTTTTCGCACCGAATCTTCCTACACTCTGCGTGGGCTTGCGTGGTCTGGTCTATACAGAAATTGAAGCGCAAGGTCCCAAAACCGACCTGCATTCCGGCATGTACGGCGGCGCTGCGCCTAATCCTTTTTTCGCGCTTATTGAGATCATCAGCAAGCTCAAAGATTCAAAGGGCAAAATCCTGATCCCCGGCTTCTATACCGGCGTGAAAGCGCCCAGCAAAGACGAACTCAAAGCCTGGAAACGCCTCCCCTTTAAAGAAGAGCACTATCGCAAGACAGAAGTCGGGTCAAAAGTCTTGACTGGCGAGCCTGGCTACTCCGTGCTATATCGCACATGGGCTCGGCCTACGCTGGAAGTTCACGGCATGCCCGGCGGCTTTACCGCGCCCGGCGCCAAGACCGTGATTCCTGCCCGCGCGTTTGCCAAAGTCTCCATGCGTCTGGTACCGAACCAGAATCCTGACGCCATCCTCAAAAAATATACGACATACGTAAAGAAGCTCACGCCTAAAGGAATTGAAACCAAGATCAAGGTTTTCAGCAAAGGGCCGGCCTGCGTGGTGGGGACCGACAATCCTTTTATCAAGGCCGCAACCCAGGCGCTGCATGAAGTCTTTAAGAAAGAAACAGTCTTTATCCGCTCTGGCGGCTCCATTCCAATTGTCACTGACTTCCAGGATGTGTTGAAGCTGCCCAGCGTAATGATGGGCTTTGGTCTGCCTGACGATAACCTGCACGCTCCTAATGAGAAGTTCCACATCCCAAACTTCTATCGCGGCATTGAAAGCATTATTACATTCTTTGAGAAATTGGGAGAGTAAAGGGAATTGGTGGATCTGGTGATCGCGCGTGAGAAAGGCCGTCCTCACCGTCTGCTACAATCCAATGAAATTAGGGGGCAGGAAGAAGCAATGGCCGATCAGGGGCAGTCTCAAGTGGCACCTCAGCAACGCGCGGAGGGTTGGAAAACGGGGCTGACGACTGCTGCTACGATTATTGTGTCATTGATCTCGGGCGGAGCAATGGGAGCGTTCATCACACACTATTATGCGACTCGCCAGACGATCGTCAACTACTCAATCAATACGACTAGTTTGGGTGCAGCTGAAGCGACAAAGAGCGTCCTGCCAACACTAAAAACTGCAACTTGACAATGTTGAGATCCCAGCTGTCTTCACGCACACGATTGAACTTTCGCACACGAGTGGACCAGAGCTAGATCAAGCGTCAGTCAGCATTACTCTAACTGAGGCCAAGTTATATGGAAGCCCGGTTGCCTTCGGGCCGGATCCCGTCCACCAGATTGCCTGCAAGGTCAATCAATCCAACCAGACTTTGATCTGTGTGCTGGGGAGGATCACACCCGGTAACAATCCGTACAGGATCATAATGGCTACGGACAAGGCCACTCAAATCGCTTTGGGGATCGACGGCAAGAACGCTACCGTTCAGCGGTCTAGCGCCGCACCCCAGCAAGATAATCTCCCTATCTGGAAATTGGTAATTATAGTAGTTTTGGGAACATCTGTTTCGGCGCTTGGGGAAGTGTTGGTCAAGCGCTTCTTTCCTCGTCGGCGGCGCGGAGTTTCATGACGGCATGTACTCCTTTTCACGAATCTTATGACGAACAAGACCGTAGCAGTCGGCGATCGCATTGCAAGTAGCTCACCTTAATCCTTTAGCCCCTTGCACTCTGGTGTACCAATTCCTGCTTAAGCCAGCTTGCCCTGTTGCACCATTCGCGCTACAGTTCAGTAGCTCTCGCGATTCTTCCGACCTCAATAAATCACCTCACAGGTGTATTTCGGCCAATAGCTGCACAAGGGGTGCGACATCCTGTGGTTTAGCGGGTTTATCCACAACATATTGTGGGCTTAACCCTTGACCGCAGGTTACTCTCTGGATACATTAGCTGAAACGCGGGTTTCGCTACTCCAGCCGGTAGCCCTGTAACAAAAAATCGCACCTGTCAGCCACAGTCGTGCGAACATTGGCCATTCCTGAAGGAGTAGGAAGTTGCTAAAACTCAAGAAGCTGCAGATCCTCGGTTTTAAGTCTTTCTGTGACCGCACGGAACTGAAATTCCCCGGCGAGGGCATTGCTGCCGTGGTTGGGCCCAACGGATGCGGAAAGTCAAACATATCTGACTCCATTTCCTGGGTGCTGGGTGAGCAGTCCGCCAAGAGCCTGCGCGGCGTCCGCATGGAAGATGTGATCTTCGCCGGCACGCGTGACCGCAAGCCCACAGGGATGGCTGAGGTGTCGCTTACCCTGATCGATCCCCAGGTTTATGACGGTAAAGTGGGCGACCAGCCGGAGATTGACGTTCAGAATGACATGCCGTCTGACGATGATTGGGACGAAGCTTCCGTCCGCTCTGCAGCTGCCGAAGCAACCGAGAATCACCTTGCTGAAGTTCAGCCTGGTCCACTCGATTGGAAAGAAGACGTTGAAGCTGCGGAAGGCGAGGCCTCTGCTTCCGGCGAAGTAACGCCTGAAATTGCTCAGGAGGCAGCCGCTGAAGCACAAGAGCCTGCCGAAGTTGACGCAGAAGCAGCACAGACCAACGGCAGCGCCGTCGTTCTGAAAATTCGCCGCCGTAAATTCAAGCCCGTGGTTTTCGCTAAAGGCGAAATCGTGGTCACCCGCCGTTTGTTCCGCACCGGCGAGAGTGAATATCTTTTGAATGGCAAGCTCTGCCGCCTGCGCGATATTCAAGACATCTTTATGGGCACCGGCCTTGGGCCGGAGTCGTACGCCATCATTGAACAGGGCCGCATCGGCCAGATCCTGAGCAGCAAGCCGTATGATCGGCGCGCCATTATTGAAGAAGCCGCCGGCATCACCAAATTCAAAACCAAGAAGCGCCTTGCTGAAGCCCGGTTGGAACAGGCCAAGCTCAATCTGGCCCGCATCAATGACATTTTTGATGAAGTCACCAAACAAATGAACTCTCTCAAGCGCCAAGCCGCCAAGGCTGAGCGCTATGGCCGCCTGCGCGATGAGATGAAGGAAAAGCTTCGCGTTGTTCTGGCCAGCAAGTTTGCTCAGATGGGGCGCGATGAGGCCGAGCTGAATAGTTCTCTCGAAACCATCAGCGATGAAATTCGCGGCCAAGCCGAGTCCGTTGAGACGCGGGAAGTTGAACACACAGACCGCACCCAGCGCGGCTACACCATCGAAAGTGAAATCTCGCATAACAGCCAGACTATGAATGCGCTGGCGGTGGAGACGGAGCGCGCTGTTTCCCGTCGTGACTCTAACCAGGAACGTTGCGCAGAATTAGACGTACGATCTGCCGCGGCTTATGCCGAGTTGGAACGCGCGCAGGCGCAATTGCTTTCCCTGATGGAAGAAGTCAAGGCCAATCGCAGCTTTGCTGAATCAGCCGCATCGGAAGTTGCAACGGCGCAACATGAATCACAGGCAGCGCAGCAATCCGCTCGTGCGGCCGGTATGGCCCTCTCTGACATGGAGCGGCAGCAGGAAGCCCGCCGCCAGAGCGTGATGCAAGCCATGTCTTCGGCTGGCCAGGTACGCAACCAGGTCATACAGATGGAAGAGCATCTCACAGCACTGGAACGTGAATCACTCCGGCTGGACCGAGAGGCTTCCGCCGCGCAATTGGATATTGAAAGCTTTGGCGGCAAGCGCGGACAGATTGCTTTTGAATTTGAAACCATCACGCAGACTGCTGCGGCGCTGGGTACGCGTATCGGCGAAGTTCGCGGACAGATTGAGAGCAAACGCAAAGAAGAAGAAGAGGGCAAGCGTAATCTCGATTCTCTGCGCTCCGAATATGCCACGGCATTGGGAAAAAAGAGCTCGCTGGAATCTGTAATCAATGAGCACGGCTACTCCACGGAGTCCGTGAAGAGGCTCTTCCAATCGAATGCTATCGGCCATGGCTTTACACCGGCTGGCGTGCTGGCAGATTTCCTTGAGGTTGAAACCCGTTATGAAGGCGTGGTGGAAGAGTTCCTGCGTGACGAACTGAATTACGTCGTAGTAAAGTCCTGGGATTCCGCCAACGAAGGCATGCGGCTCTTGCAGTCTGATGTGGATGGCCGGGCGACGTTTTTAGTCCATCCGGAAGACGCACAGGCGAAGTTCTCTTTCGTCGCCAGTGACGCGCCACCGCCCAGTTCTTCCCGCAATGAAGAACTGGTCTCGCTGAAGAACTGCATCCGCGTGTTGGATGGTTTTGGCCGCTCGCTCGAAGTAGTGTTACCCAAATTGCGCGATGGCTACATCACCGCCGACGCGAGCATGGCCCGCAACATGGCGCTCGAAAATCCTGACGCCTATTTCCTCTCCGCCACCGGCGAATGCTTCCACAACGTAACAGTCACCGGCGGCAAGCAGCGCAAGGAAGGTCCACTCTCTCTGAAGCGCGAGCTACGCGAGGTCAGCAGGCAGGCTGCGGAGCTGGAAACCGCGATCCAGAATGAACAGGCGCGCGTCGGGACGTTAGGCCGCGAATTGGTTGATCTAAGCAAACTGCTCAGCAATCTGGATGAAGAACGCCGTGAAGCCGAGAAGCAGGCGCTTACCTCAGGGCACGCGCTCCGCCAGATGGAGTCTGACCTGGCGCGTACGGAACAGCGCCTGAACACCTACCGTCTGGAGATTGAGCGCACACGCTCTGCCAGAAACGAAAAGGAACTGGCAGTCGCGGAAAAACGCGAGCAGGCCGAAGCTCTGGAGCAAAAGCGCCAGGCTCTGGAAGATGAGATGACTTCCGCGCAAGAGCTTGTTACTTCACTGAAAGCAGCCCGTGACGAAGCGGCACAAACTGCATCGCACGCGGCCGCGCATCTGGCCGTGGTGGAAGAGCGCCGCCGGACAGCTGCATCGGCACTGGAAAGGATTGAATCTCTTTCCACCGAAGCAGCCCAACGCGTTAATTCCCTGCAGAACCAGATTCACTCGTCGGCAGCCGAGAAAGTCCAGCGCGAAGCGGAGAACCTGCAGATTGCCGATCGCCTGGAGGCGCTGGCTGCAGAAAAGGCAACAGCAGAAGCCACCGGCGCGCAGTTGCAGCAGGAATCGGACCAGGTACGCGCACGCATCGCCGAGATCGACCAGGAATTAAAAATCGCACGCTCCGAACTGGACGCCGCACGCGAGCGCAAGAGTGAACTTGGCGCACAGCTTGCCAAGTTGCAATCTGATCTGGCCTACATGGGCGAATCCTGCATCAACGAACTGGGTATCCCGGCGGACGAACTGCGCGCCAACACTGAAATCGTAATGGTTGAAGGCGAACAGCTCACGCTGGAAGAAACCACCTATCGCGAGATGCGCACGAAGCTGGACAATATGGGCCCGGTCAACATGATGGCCCTGGAAGAGTTCAAGGAGACCGAACAGCGCCACCAATTCCTGGAGACGCAGCGCAAAGACCTGCTGGATTCCATTGAGAACACGCAGGCTACGATCAAAGAAATTGACGAGTTCTCACGGCAGAAATTTGAGGAAGCGTTCAATCATATCAACGAGAACTTCCAGTTCACCTTCCGCAAGCTGTTTGGCGGCGGCCAGGCCTTTATGCGCCTGACCGACGAAGCAAATGTAAGCGAAAGCGGAATTGATGTGGTGGCGTCGCCTCCGGGCAAGAAGCTGCAAAACGTGCTGCTGCTCTCCGGCGGAGAGAAGGCGCTCACCGCATTGTCCTTGCTGGTTGGCATCTTCCAGTATCAGCCGAGCCCCTTCTGTATCCTGGACGAAGTGGATGCGCCGCTGGATGAAGCCAACATCGCGCGCTTTACTGAATTGATCCGAGAGATGGCCGTGCAGACGCAGTTCATCATTATTACGCACAGTAAGAGAACAATGTCGATTGCGCCTGTAATGTACGGTGTAACCATGCAGGAGCCGGGTGTATCAAAGATTGTTTCCGTAAAATTTGGTGCGGATACCGGGTTGCCGCGGGCGGCTTCAGCTTAGCAGTTCTGGATAGGACACATGCGCCAGCGCGTCATTCGCTCCATGATCGGGCTGATCTTCTCAGTGCTGGTCTTCGATCATGGAGCTTGTTTTGCGGCGGCAACGAATCAGCCCCAAGCTGACAAAATCATCATTCTTAAATTAGCGCATACCTTGACTTTGCTAAGCGGTAGTAAAGTCCTTAAAACTTATAAGGTTGCGCTCGGAACCGTGCCGGTTGGACCAAAACGAGTTGAGGGTGACCACAAAACTCCCGAAGGCAACTACACAATTGACGCCAAAAATCCGCAGAGCATGTTTCACTTATCGCTCCATATCTCTTATCCGGACGCAGCCGACCGGCAAAGCGCAGCCAAACTGGGAGCGCGGCCCGGCGGAGCAATCATGATCCACGGGCTTGCGAAACAATTTGCATATCTCGGACCTCTACATCGGCAAGTTGACTGGACGGATGGATGTGTCGCCGTGACCAACGCTGAAATTGAAGAGATTTGGAGGCTGGTTCCAGTGGGCACCCGGGTAGAAATTCGTCCGTAAGAAGCGTGACGCGAGTGTTTATAAAAGAGGAAACAATCGTACGGTAAATTTGCCCGGCCGAATTTCCAAAGTTGAAAAAATGGCCATTTGAAAAAATATTTTTCGCGGGGCATTTAATTTTTAGTAACGGGTACTACAAAGTCAAACGAAAATCAATGCAAGAAAGTCCTTGTTCCATGCGGGTTTCATGACTTGTGCATTTCTTAGCTTGGTTTCATACGACACATTGCAATCCGCTGCGCAAATCCGTTATTTCCATGGTTGACAAAAATAGTTGAGCAGCTAGAATACGACCTCGCCCTTCGTATTTCTGCCATGAACAGTCAAACTACACAAAGCCGAATTCTTCTGCAGACAGATTTTTCCGAACTCACGCTTCACGCCCGCGGCAAGGTGCGCGATTTGTATACCGTGGGCGACCAGCTTTTATTTGTCGCCACCGACCGCATCTCAGCCTTCGACTATGTACTGGCGTCGGGCATTCCAGAAAAAGGCCGGGTGCTCACGCAGCTCTCGCTTTTCTGGTTTGACTTCCTGAAGGACGTGGTAAAGAACCATCTGGTCACTGCCAGCGTGTCGGAGTATCCTGCACCGCTGCAAAAATATGCAGGCGACCTGCGCGGACGCTCCATGCTGGTGAACAATGCCCAGATGGTGGACATTGAATGTGTGGCGCGCGGCTATCTATCCGGATCGGGCTGGAAAGAATATCAGCAAACCGGAGCCGTTTGCGGCATCCAACTTCCTGTGGGGCTTAAAGAATCTGATAAATTGCCTGAGCCGATCTTCACGCCGGCCAGCAAAGCCCTGACTGGCCACGATGAAAACATCTCATTTGCAGAGATGTCCAAGCGCACGGGAAAAGACCTGGCAGAGAAACTGCGCGATTTGACGTTAAAGATTTATAAAACAGCGGCAGACTATGCATTGGGCCGCGGCATTATCATTGCGGATACAAAGTTTGAATTTGGTCATACATCACAAGGGCTCATTCTTGCGGATGAAGTCCTTACTCCTGATTCTTCGCGCTTCTGGCCGGCGGAAACATACAAGCCGGGCAAGGCGCAGGAATCTTTTGACAAGCAGTTTGTTCGCGACTATCTGGAAGCGATCAAGTGGAACAAGCAACCCCCTGCTCCCTCTTTGCCGGACGATGTAGCGCGTAAGACCAGCGATAAATACATCCAGGCCTATAGAGTTCTGGCGGGGCGTGAGTTGCCCGCAGGTTGAGTTGCCGATGGCATGAACGCGCTGGATTGGACCATTCTCGTAATCATGCTTTTCTCGGCGCTGCTGGCGGCGGCCCAGGGTTTTTTCTTTGAGATTATCTGCCTGGCAGGCTCCGTACTTGGATTTCTGCTGGCAGCATGGGGCTATGGCAAGCTATCTCCGTGGTTTTTGCATTACGTCAAGCTTCCGGCATTTGCGGACTTGGCGGGGTTTCTAACAATATTTGTATCGGTGGTTCTGCTGGCGGGCGCTATTGCAAGGATTGCCCGCTGGATGATTCATGAAGCAGGCCTCCGATCGGTTGATCGCGTGTTGGGCGCGGCTTTTGGTTTTGTTCGCGGCATGGTGATTGTGACCGCCGGGGTAATGGCGATCACGGCTTTTGCACCTGAGTCAGAAGAGCTGTCTGGCTCACAGCTGGCAGGCTATTTTCTGGTGGCGGGGCACGGCGCAAGTTGGCTGGCTCCTTATGATGTGCGCCAGAAGTTTCGTGCTGGGATCACAAAACTCCGCGGCGGGCCCAGTCCGGGAGCGACAACCAAGTAAGCGCAGGACAATTTTTCAGGATTGGCGCATCTGGGAGGAGAATCTGTGAAGGACCAGCTCGAAGCACTCGTAGCACAGATGTACAGCAGCGGCATTCTTTATTCTGAAGCCGTGCGTGAATTCAAAAAGCGCTTTATCATGAACGTCCTCCAGCAGAACCGGGGCAACCAGTGCAAAGCGGCCCGCGAATTGGGCATGCATCGCAACACCTTAAGCCGCACCATTGCTGAGTTAGATCTGGACATACGCCAGCTGCGCGATGGCGGACGCCGTCCTGTACGCAGCGAGAAACCAGCTGTGCTGGATAACAAAAAGATGGTCCGCTAAAACTATCTTTAAACCGCTACACAGCAAAGCCCGCATTTTTTGGACTCAACTGTAATAAACCAAGGTGAAAATTCTGGTGCCAGATTCCGCTAGCGGAAGAGTATTCGTGCGTCCCGGATTCTACTGGGACGCCGCCGACGCCTACCTGTTCGATATTGATGGCACCCTGCTTAACAGTCGTGACGCCGTTCACTACTTTGCTTTTCAGAGTGCCGTGCGAGAAGTGCTAAACATTGAAGCCAGCATTGAAGGCATTCCCGTCCATGGAAATACAGACGTTGGTATTTTGCGTGCGGTATTGCAGCGCGCGGGCCTGAAAGATGATGCCATTGATGCCGTCACGCCGAAGATCGCGGCCCATATGTGCGCTGAAGTACAGCGGAACCATGAACAATTGAACCCTGAGCTTTGTCCTTCCATCCTGGATCTATTGTCCCGCCTTAAGGCGCAGGGCAAGCTTCTGGGGGCGGCCTCAGGAAATCTTGAACCTATTGGCTGGCTCAAGCTGGAGAAGGCCGGGTTGAGGCAGATGTTCGCCTTTGGGTCATTCTCTTTTCCCAGGGAGTTCCGCGCCGACATCTTTCAACATGGAGTCGATCTCGCCCGCGAAAAACTGGGCCAACACGCTTCTGTTACAGCGGTCGGCGATACGCCTTCTGACGTTCAAGCGGCACGGGCCATTGGCATTCCGGTAATTACGCTGGCCACCGGCATTTTTAGTTTTAAACACCTCAAGGCCCAAAATCCTGACGCTTGTTTTGCTTGCGCTACTGATCTTCTCACCCTTATTTCTTAACTCCCTAGCGTTTAATTTTTGGCAAACTTAGGTAATAGGACGCAATATTCCGATCAATATCCGTTCCTAATAACGGTACAATCAGTATTCTCAGTATGAAAACATGCTTCGCCATTTTGTCGCTGTTTGTCTGTCTGGCCTGCGCGGGCACAGATGGGCCGAAGACTGTTGTCTCCAAGCAGGACAAAAAAGCTGCGGCCAAGGAACTCCGGACTGCGCTGGATCTGCAACGCGCTGGCAAACCCGAAGAGGCATTGCTGGCCGTGAATCGCGCGGGGCAGCTGGTCCCGGGAGACTTGGAAGTCCTGAGCCTGGGCGAGATATTGCGCCAGGAGATTGTGGGCAAGCACGTGGAGCAAGGCAACCGGCTTGCCGCAGCAGGAGACCCCAACGGCGCCCTGCAGCAATTTCAGGCAGCAAAGGCCATTGATCCGCAGAATGCGAACGTTGCTCAGCGGATGCACGACGTGGCCCCGCCAGACGATGATCCTGACCACAAGCATGTTTTGGAATTACTGGCAGCCGTAGACCAGATTGATCTGCAACCCTCGCCCGGCAAAAAGAGCTTTCATATTCAGGGTGACACAAAACAGATCTATAACCAGATTGGCACTGCCTTTGGCATATTCATGCAGTTTGACCAGAACCTGACCAGCCGTCAGGCGCGGTTTGACCTGGAAAATGTGGACTTCTATACCGTCATGCAGGTGGCGGGAAAGATGACAAAAACTTTCTGGGCGCCAATCGCGAGCCGCCAAGCCATGGTTGCCGGCGACACCCTTGAAAATAGAAAGCAATATGAGCGCCTGGCGCTGCGGACTTTTTATTTTGGCAATGTAGAGTCACCAACCGACCTGAACGATATGGTCAACGTGATGCGCAATATTTTTGATATGAAGCTGGTCAGCATTCAGCCGGCAAAAAACACTATTACGGTCCGCGCGCCCAGAGAACAGGTGGAAGCCGTGGCCAGCCTGCTGGACAACCTTATGGATGCAAAGCCAGAGGTGATGATTGACGTAAAAGAGTTCGAAATCGATACGGACAATCTGCGCAACATTGGCGCAAACCTGCCTACGAGCTTTCAGGTATTCAGCATTCCTTCAGAAATACGAAAAGTACTGGGCTCTGATGCGCAGCCAGTGATCGATCAGCTGAACCAGACCGGGACCATTGATCCCAGCAAAATTTCGGCTTCTGACCTAAGCAATCTGGCCGGCTCGCCGCTGCTGGCGCCGTTTATTTTCTTTGGCAAAGGGTTGGGTCTCACCGGCATTTCAACCCCCTCAATTAGCGCGACGCTCGCCATGAATTCCTCCGTCGCCACCAATCTGGAGCACATGACACTCCGTGCCACAGACGGCGAAGCTGCCAGCTTCATTGTGGGCGAACGCTTCCCTGTTGTGAACAGCACGTTTACCAACGTGGCGTTCAGCAGCACGGGGCAAACACAAATTGGCAATACCCCACAGTTCACCTATGAAGATCTGGGTATTACTTTAAAAGTAACGCCGCATTACCACTCCAATGGCGATGTGACTTTGCTGACTGACCTGAAAATCCAGGGCCTGGGCACGCTGCAGATTAACAGCATCCCTGATATCACAACCCGCTCCTACAATGGGACCATCACGGTGCAAGATGGCGAGCCTACCATGATTATGGGAATGGTCACGGAGCAGGAAGTGCGCTCCACCAGCGGACTGCCTGTACTCAGTATGCTGCCTGGCCTGAAAACAGTGGCAAGCCAGAATTCAAAAGACCATACGCACAATGAAGTGCTCATCGTGATAACCCCCCACGTATTGCGCAAGCCGTTTCACGATAAAGGCAGCAGCGTTTTCTGGACTGTATCGCCCTAGAGCTGCTTACCGCTGATTTTCGCTGACAACTGATAAACAATTGATCAAAAACTTCTGCGCGGCGGCAGCCCTTCCGCAAAAACTTCTGTTGCCGCTGATGGATTGCTCACTTTCCTGCGTGATCAATCTCAAACTGCACCAAGTTCTTTAACCCGTCGTACGGAATACTGGCGATGCCCAGCACCATGCGTCCGTTGATAAAGACCGTCGGTGTCTGATTCACGTTTAGTGACTCGCCTAGTTCCATTGATTTTTTGACCCTGGCGTCGGTCGCCGGCGAAGCGGCGCACGCGGCGATCTTCTCAGAGTTCAGGCCATTCGCGGTAGCAAGTTCCTTTAGCTTGTCATCTGCGGTGGCCAGCGCGATTCCACCCTGAGCATCAAAAATCGCGTCAACGTATTTCCAGAATGCATTCTTGTCCATTTGTCCGGCACAATCGGCATATTGTGCAGCCTTCATTGCCCAGGGATGCATGCTGGCGGGCAGCGGAAATTGCTGAAAGATAAATCGCACCTGGGGGAAATCTGCTTCAAGTTTCTCAACAATGGGCTGCGCTGCCTTGCAGTGAGGACATTCCAGATCACTGAATTCTACAATCTGAATCGGCGGATGCTCACCACCGCGGCTGGGCCCTGCGGCTGCCTGAAGCTTTGCTCGCATAGGAGCATAAGGGTTGGGGCCAAAAGGCAGCACCTGGCCAACAATCGCGGTTTGCGCGCCGGCTACAAAAAACAGATGGAACGGCTCCCCTTTATTTACGGAGACCACGATCTCAGAAATGCCTGCCACGCCTGAGCTTTTGATCTCAATCACCTGCCAGGAAAGCGCAGGATCATAGCCAAAGCTACGCTTCATGTAAGCATCAACTTCCTCAGTGGTGGGCAGAACAGCGCTGGGCGGCGTGGTCGTCACGTTAATGGTTGCAGGTTTGGCCGGTGCGGCAGTCTGCGCAGACAAAACTGTGGCGACAAGAGTTGAGCAGAGAAAAGAAAGAATATTGATTTTAGTCATGTATTTTTTTCAGACTTCCGATTTTTGGGCGATAGGAAAACGACGGCCCACGCCAAAGGCCTTGGGAGTAATCTTCAATCCAGGAGCGGCTTGCTGGCGCTTGTATTCACTGCGCTCAACCATCCGGATCACGTCGCGCACCACCTGCTCGCCATAGCCATGGTCGGCGGCAATCTGCTCCGCGGTGCGGTAGCGCTCAACATAATCTTCAAGAATCTTATCCAGGACTTCATATGGGGGCAGTGAATCAGAATCTTTCTGGTCAGGACGCAGCTCGGCTGAAGGCGGTTTATCAATCGTCGACTGCGGGATCACCGGCTTCATGGAATTCACGTAACGGCTCAGGTTGTAAACCATGGTCTTGGGCACATCGCCAATCACAGCCAGGCCGCCCACCATATCACCATACAGAGTGCAATAGCCCACCGCCAGCTCTGATTTGTTGCCGGTAGTGAGCACAAGTTCGCCGAATTTGTTAGAAAACGCCATCAGTATGTTGCCGCGAATGCGCGATTGTATATTCTCTTCCGCAATGCCTTCCGGCAATCCGGAAAACAAAGGCGCCAGCGATTTACGGTATTCATCAAAGATTGCGCCAATCGGTATTAACTCAAAACGGATTCCCAGCTTGCAGGCAAGTTCACGCGCGTCCTTGATGCTGTGCTCAGAGGAATACTGGCTGGGCATGGCAATGCCGGTCACATTTTCTTTGCCCAGTGCCTCCACGGCAATGGCGGCAGTAAGCGCAGAGTCAATGCCGCCGCTCAATCCAATCACCACTTTCTTAAAACCACATTTCCGCACGTAGTCGCGGGTACCCAGCACCAGCGCGGCATAAGCGCTGGGGACGCCCACCGGGGTCTGCTCATGCATGTCTCCTTGCATGGTTTCCGAATCGAAGATTACCAGGTCCTCATCAAATGACCTTGCCTGGGTAACGATGCATCCGCTCGGCGAAATTACCATGCTTGATCCATCAAAAATCAGGCTGTCATTCCCTCCCACCTGGTTTACAAACAGAACCGGTACTTTGTTATCGCGCGCAATGGTCGCCAGCATCTGCCGGCGCAGTTCGCGCTTGCCCAGATGGAAAGGAGATGCGGAGATATTGATCACGAAATTACCACCCGCGTGCAATAACTCATCCACCGGATCCACACTGTACAAGCGGCGAGGCCAGAAGTGCTTGTCATTCCAGGCGTCTTCACAAATCGTCACGGCAAATTGCCGGCCACTGGCAGGAAACAATCTCTGGGACCTGGCTGGATCAAAATAGCGGAGTTCATCAAACACGTCATACGTGGGCAGCAGCATTTTGGATTGGACGAACTGCACGGCGCCATCGCGCAGCACCGCCGCAGAATTCATCACGGATTTTCCGGTTTCCACTTTGGCAGGTGAAACGAACCCGCAAACCACGGTGATTTGGGGAACGGCACGGGCAATCTCATCAACCACTTGCTGGTTGCGCGCGATGAAGTCAGGTTTTTCCAGCAGGTCACGCGGGGGATAACCGCAAACCGCCAGCTCTGGAAACAGGACCATCTCCGCACCCTGGACATGGGCCTGGCGTGCAGATTCTATAATCTTTTTTAAATTCCCGGTGAAATCCCCGATCGTGGGGTTGATCTGCCCAAGCGCAATCTTCACATCTCTAGTTTAAACCGTTGGTCAGTTGCGCGTCAGCCCTGGTAAAAAAAGGTAACCAACCCGGCTACTGCGGAGGCTTTTGCTGGCTCTCGGCAGGTTTTGGCTGAGTATCAGGAGGCGGCTCGTCACTGGCGGGCAATTGCTTGCCATTGGTGCCCCACTGTGGCTCGTCATGCGCTGGCTGGGCCGAATCGACGCCGGACTTTCCCTGCTGGGCCACCATGGGATCAGGCTGCTCGTCAGGGCGCTTCAGCGTTGGCTTATGTTTGGGCTGGTCTTGCTGCGGTGCACCGCTTACATCCTGCGGATGGTCGCTCGCTTTCAACGCTGCCAGTGTGGGAACACCGTCTCTTACATCTACTTCTTTTTCCGTCTTTACAATCATCTCGCCGCCCACTTTTGCAATCTTCACCATGACCACTTCGTCACCGACAAAGCGGACAAACACAACATCCTGTGGAGGCGTGCCGTAAATCCACTCTTCGTATTCTTTGCCCTTGTCATCTTTCTCGCGTACTTTTTGCGCCGGACGGTCCTTTGCCATGACCACCATGTCATGATTCATACCTACCATCACATCATGGTTTTTTACCGCTTTTCTGATCTTGGGCGGAAGCGTGTCTGTAAAGACCTCTGCGGCAGTCTTCACGGAAAAATCCAGCGCCGGGCGCAGAAGCTGCTGCAACTCTATGCCAGTCATCTCAGGAACGTGTTTCTTGAACTCCAGTGTCACAGCAGAGCCTGTGGCCTGGCCCTGATTGGGGTCAGCGCCGCCGGTACTGCCACCCATGCCGGAAATTTCTATGCGCTGATACCATTTGGTTTTTTTCTTGGGGCCACCATTGATCTCAACGTAGATCGACTTTTCCCGAAATACAATATTCGTGATCTGAACGCGATCACCCACTTTGGCCGCTGCTCCAAAAGTCTGCGCCAGCCGGTAAAGTTGTGCGTCGCCGGGTTTGACCAGGCCATCCGGCCCAATCACCATGCTCTTGTCGCCAACCGGAAAATTTTTACGTACGTGGACGAACTCAGCCTCGGTCAGACGGATAAGCTGCATTTTGGTGGCATCGCTTAGGTTCTGCCGGTTGTCGAGGTCCTGTGGTTTGAGCTGCGGACCCTGGCTGGTATCCGGGACAGATTCCTTGGGTATGGAAGGATCTACCGAGTTTCCTGGCGTGACAGTAATGGGCACAGACTGGCCAATGGCCAGGCTCCCGGCGATTAAAACGAAAGAAAAAAGAAATAAGGCATGGCGTAACATGGGAACACCTGTGGCTGCTGCCTCTTTCATCATTCGCTAAAACAGGCCATTTTTCAACATATTTAACAGCCGCTCTGTTAGATGCTAAAGCCGGGTCAGACGTGGGATGAGCTGTTCATCCCGCTATTTTTCCCTTTCGTCACTCTGGCTCTGGGTTGGCTAGGCCCAATTCTGTGCCCGTTATTCTGCGCCTAATGACCGGCCACTGACCGTAAGTCCATCACGTGCAATGGTTGCAGGCAATACCTGGCCGCCATAGCTGCGCAGGGCCGCCGAGACATGTTCCCTGTTCTCAGGTTCGGTAAGAAAAACAACACAGCCGCCGCCCCCCGCCCCGCAGACTTTTGCCGCCACGGCGCCCTGGCGCATGGCCACGCCTATCAGCTTTTCAATCATAGGCGTGCTGATTTTTGGAGAGTTGGTCTTGCGCAGCTTCCATTCTTCGCGAATGAGCTTGGCCACCTGCTTCCAGTCCGCCATGGAAAGCGCATGGTGCATGTCCCGCGCAATCTCGCCGATACGCTCAAAGTTGTGGAAGATTTTCTTGTCACCATCGATATGTTTTTTGAATACTTCCCAGTTATTGATGCCGGACTTGCGCGGCGCTCCGGTATAGACCAGCACAAACCGGCGGTCCAGGTCCTCTGGCGCTACGCGCACCGCAGTGTGATGAATACCGTCGGGATCAAGATGAATAGCGCTTACTCCACCATAGAGTGCCGGATAATAATCCTGGCAGCCCGTGGGAACTTTGATGAGCTGCGCTTCAACATTTTGCGCGATCACGCGAATCTGTTCGCGGTCGAGCTTCTTCCCGGTATATTTCGCCAGCGCAGCCGTGGTGGCAATCATGAGTGCGGACGAGCCAGAAATCCCGGCGCCGGCTGGAGATTCAGAGTGCGTCTCTACTTCAAACCCGCCTTCAGGCGCAAAGAAGCGCACCAGGTACCCAGCCAGTGGATGCTTAAATTTACGCGCGGAGCACAGTTGCTCAAAGTCAGCGAATTCTTCTTCCACTTTAGTATCCAGCGATTTCAGCCGGATGGTTTTTTCAGTGAGCCGCGTGATCTTGCAGCGCGTAAGAACGGTCACGGCAAAATTGAGAGTAACCGCGCCAGGATGGAAAAGGTAAAGCGGCCAGAGATCCATGGTGCCGCCGGCAAGATCAACCCGGCAGGGTGCGTGCGCAACAATGGTTCCGGGAGGTGGCAAATGTTATTCCGTAAAAAACTGGGCCATGTGGCGGAACTTGTTATAACGGCCGTCAAGGAGCTTCGGCACCGGATGCTGCTTCAGCTCGTTAAAGTGCTTGAAAAGGACTTCATCTACCATGGCCGCTGCGGCGTCGTGGTCCAGGTGAGCTCCGCCGTCCGGTTCGGGAATAATCTCGTCAATGATGGCCATTTCCTTAAGGTCCGGGGGGGTAATGCGCAACGCCTGGGCTGCAATCTCTTTCTTTGACGCATCCCGCCACATAATGGAAGCGCAGCCTTCCGGCGAAATCACCGAATAAACCGAATTCTCCATCATAAAGACGCGGTCCGCCACGGCAATCGCCAGCGCTCCGCCGCTGCCTCCCTCACCCGTAACGGTGGTGATAATTGGAACTTCAATCCGGGCCATCTCACGCAGATTGCGCGCGATAGCTTCTGCCTGTCCGCGCTCTTCCGCCCCCAAACCGGGATACGCGCCGGGTGTATCCACAAAAGTAAATATCGGACGGCCGAATTTCTCCGCCATCTTCATGCAGCGCAGGGCTTTGCGATAGCCTTCAGGATTTGCCTGGCCAAAATTGCGAAATACACGCTGTTTGGTGTCCCTGCCTTTTTGGTGGCCGATGACCATTACATTCTCACCATGATAGCGGGCCATGCCACAGAGGATGGCAGGATCATCGCCGAAGTTGCGGTCACCGTGGATCTCGCTCCAATCGGTGAAGATGCGCTCCACGTAATCCAGGGTAAAGGGGCGTTGAGAATGCCGCGCCAGCTCCGTCTTTTGCCACGCATTCACGTGCAGACGGATTTGCTCGCGCAAAAAACTAATCTGGTGTTGCAGGTGCTTGAGTTGCAGGCGCGCGTCCTGGTCAGCACTGGCGCGCGTTTCCAGCAGGGCGACCTGCTCTTCAATGACCTCTAACTGGCGCTGCGCTTTCACGGCTGGATCCAAACAACGACTCCTTGGCTAATCAATAATCTGGACCGCGCCCCGCCCGCACAACTCTTCCACGCGGGTAATAAAACTGCGGTCTGCACAGATATTATATCTGTCCGCTTCCAAGACCACCATGAAGTCTCCGCTGCGCTCCATGGCAAACATCACTTTGGCATCGCCTTTGCGCTCATGGCAGATGGCGTGCAGAGCGTCTACGGTATTTTCCGTGGCGGTATCCAAGGGCACGCGTATGCGGATGGAGCGCGGCAAGTTGGCCTTGGCTTCTTCCAAAGGCTGTAACTGGTTGATGATGATCTTGGGACTGGCGCCCTCTTCCACGCGTATGCTGGCCTTTATCAGCATGGGAATTTCCTGCTTCAAAATGACTTGGAGCTTCTTATATGAGTCAGGAAAGACAACCGCTTCAATGGTGCCGGTCATGTCTTCCACCTTGGCCTGCGCGTATAAGTCACCTTTGCGTGATTTCAGAGGGCGAACATTGAAGATCATGCCGGCGGTATCGATGAATTCGTCGCGGCCGGTGCCAGTAGTCATTTGACTGATGGCTTCTACTGTCTTGTATTTAGGAAAATTCGCCAGTTTATCCATGTACTTCTCCATGGGATGCCCAGTGATGAAGAAGCCGAGAACTTCTTTCTCATTGGCCAGGCGCTGGTGCTCTTCCCACTCAGGAACATTGGGCAGCTTCTCTCCCGAGCCGTTGGCTTGCTCGTCCTCGAATACGCCAAACAATCCATGCTGGCCAAGTTCGGCATCGCGCTGCGTTTTCTGAGCGCCTTCAATGGCGCGATCCAGCACGGCCATGAGTTGTGCACGATAGCCAAAGTCATCCATGGCGCCGGCCTTGATCAGCGATTCCAGCACGCGCTTGTTCAGCATGCGCAGATCAACTTTCTCGCAAAACTCAAAGATCGAGCTGAACTTGCCAATTTCTTTGCGCGCATTAGCGATTGAGTCAATCGCGTTGCGGCCCACGTTCTTCACCGCCGCCAGTCCAAAGCGGATGGCGTTTTCATGCGGCGTAAAGTTAGAATCGCTTACATTGATGTTGGGTGGCTCAACAGGGATTTTTATTTCTCGGCACTCATTGATGTATTTAACAACGTTGTCAGTGTTGCCCATCTGCGATGTCAGCAACGCCGCCATGAATTCTACTGGATAATGCGTCTTAAGATAGGCCGTTTGATAGGCCAGCAACGCATAGGCCGCAGAGTGAGACTTATTGAAGCCATAGCCGGCAAATTCGGCCATCAGGTCAAAAATTTTGGTGATCTTTTTCTCAGGGAAACCGAGCTTCACCGCGCCTTTTACGAATTGAGCGCGCTGATCGGCCATGATCTTTTCGTCTTTTTTGCCCATGGCGCGGCGCAGCAGGTCGGCGTCTCCCAGAGAGAAGCCCGCCAGGACGTTGGCTATCTGCATGACCTGCTCCTGATAGACGATGACGCCCAGCGTCTCTTTAAGAAGCTGTTCCAGCTCTGGCAGTTCGTACTCAACTTTTTTACGGCCCCACTTGCGATCAATAAAGTCATCAATCATGCCGCCCTGAATTGGACCGGGACGGTAGAGCGCGTTGAGTGCTGTTAGATCGTCAATGGAGTTGGGCTTGTAGCGGCGGAGCACGTCCGTCATACCACCGGATTCAAACTGGAAGATGCCCGAGGTCAGTCCGGTATGAAAAACGCTTTCATAGGTCTTAACATCGTCGAGCGGAATCTTCTCCAGATCAAGCGGCGTGCCGCGCTGCGCGATCAGCTTGAGCGCATCATCCAGAATTGTAAGAGTGGTCAGGCCCAGGAAGTCCATCTTGAGCAGGCCCATCTTCTCGATCGCCTTCATGTCGTAGGCGGTCACAATTTCGTCGTTCTTGGTCTTGTGCAGCGGCACCAGGTCCGTGAGCGGCATGGGAGAAATCACCACGCCGGCCGCGTGCACGCCAGAGTTCCGCACCAGCCCTTCCAGTTTGAGCGCCGTATCGATCAGCTCACGCACCTGCATCTCTTTTTCGTAAGCTTCCTGTAGAGGAGGTGAATCGTCGAGCGCCTGATTGAGCGTGATATTTAGCGTGGTCGGGACCATCTTGGCAATGCGGTCCACATCGGCATATGGAATATCCATGGCGCGGCCCACGTCTTTGATTGCGGCTTTGGCGGCCATGGTGCCAAAGGTGATGATCTGGGCTACGTTTTCGCGCCCATACTTCTGCGTGACGTATTGAATGACCTCACCGCGCCGGTTCATGCAGAAATCAATATCGATATCCGGCATGGAGATGCGCTCAGGATTCAGGAAGCGCTCGAACAGCAATTCATGCTGCAACGGATCGATGTCGGTGATCCCCATCGCGTATGCGACGAGCGCTCCGGCGGCAGATCCACGGCCGGGGCCAACGGGAATGGAATTCTCACGTGCGTAACGGATGAAATCCCAGACGATCAGAAAGTATCCAGAGAATTTCATCTGCTGGATAATGGCCAGCTCGCGGGTGAGTCGCTGCTCGTAATCCGATCGCGCTTTCTTCAGGCGGCCCGCAGCTTCCAACAAACCCAGGCTCTCCCATCTGCGCGCAAAGCCCTGACGCGCTACATGCTCAAAGTAGCTATCCAGCGTGTAGCCATCCGGCAGCGGAAACTCAGGAAAAGGGTTTTTTACTTTGTTCAGCTTGAAGTTGCAGCGTTCGGCAATGGCCATGGTCTGCGCCAGCACGTCTTCGCGTCCGGAGAAGAGCTGCTTCATCTCATCCGCGGTTTTGACGAAAAACTGGTTGCCATGGAACTTGAGCCGCTTCTCGTCATTTACGGACTTTCCGGTCTGCACGCAGACCAGCACATCCTGCGCGTGAGCATCATCTTCGCAAAGATAATGGCTGTCATTGGTGGCCACCATCGGGATGCCCAGCTCTTTTTCAATGCGGAACAGGTCAGCATGGATCTGGTGTTCTTCAGGAAGGCCCTGGTCCTGAATCTCCATGAAGAAATTGCCTTTGCCAAAAATATCCTGGAAGTTGGCCGCCGCGCCGCGCGCAGCATCGTACTTCCCTGCCAGCAGATTCTCGCAAACTTCTCCCGCCAGGCAGCCGCTCAATCCGATCAAGCCTTTGGCATGGTCTGCCAGGAATTTCTTACTGATGCGCGGCTTGTAATAAAAGCCGTGCATGCTGGCCTCAGAGGTGATCTTGATCAGGTTGCGATAGCCTTCTTCGTTCTCCGCCAGCACCAGCAGGTGATTGTAGGTATCGCCTTCCGGCGGCGCGCGATGGTCATCTTTTTTGCAGACATAAAGCTCGCAGCCCACAATCGGCTTGATGCCGGCTTTGGTCGCCGCTTCTACAAACTCCACCGTGCCGTAAATGTTTCCGTGGTCGGTCATGGCCACGGCCTTTTGTCCAATGTCAGCCACACGCTTGATCAGGCCATCGACACCGCAGGCGCCATCCAGCAATGAGTAATCGGTATGGAGATGGAGATGGGTAAATTCAGCCATGGGAAAGCTTTGTTACTGTCAATTATAGTCGCTTATTTTGTGCTGTGGATTTCAGGGAAGATTGTGGAAAAGATTGCCAAAATTGATGCGGAACTCAATCGACAATGTTGGCAATTTTCGGCAGTTCTGGAAAACTTGGTTTACGCTTAGATTTGCATTTTTCGAGATCGCAAACCCTGTCTGCTGCACCGTTCAAAAAAAGTTTATTTTAAACTAATAGTTAGATAACACTTATAAGAAAATTGTTCAATGACATATAAGCAGACTTTTACTTTTTCGAGTGTCCAGGCTGAGGTTTCAGTATCGGACACTTCTTCAGGATTTACTTTTCTTTCATTTGGCTCCCCGAAAATCCTAATCAAATGCTGAACTATTTTTTTAAATTCGTCCAACACATTTGAATCTGACCATAAACCTTCCGGGCTTAAACCAATATATGCAGAGATACTTCTAAATGGACTTTGTTTACCAACGCCGTTATCAGAACAAAGCAAGTAACCTAACCCATCAAGATATCTGGCGCCTCTCCAGACATAGCGATCATTATGCCAAATTCCACCGCTCATTCTTGCTACCTCGTCCAACGGCTTATCCCAAGGCAGGATGACATTCGGCGTATCTAATGGGAATCCTTTATTAAAATCAAGTAAATTCATAATTGCAATTTTAGAATTTGGGGTGGTGCCGATTTACTTTTCCTTGGCCAGCACAATGTCATGCTTGGCCTGGCAGTCTGTGTATGGATCCACGGTGGCCACTCCAACCAGATCATTTTTCTTGGCGCGGTATTCAACCGGAGGCTTTTTCACCCGGAGTGGAATGCCGGTGAATCGCGCTTTGCCCTGCGAGTTGGTATAAACGCCCAGATCAAGCTTATGCGCGCCAGCAAATCCGTAAGCCAGGTGCATATCAATGCGGACTGCGTACACCGGCTGGCCGCTGGCATCGGTGACTGAAAATTCCGCGGTGCATGGACCGGAACCGCCATCAACGATGGGAGTTTCTTCCGGCTTTTGCTGGGCCTGAGACGGGCCTTGATTCTGAGCTGCCGCTGGGGTCTGCGCAGCGAATAATGTGACACTGAAGGTGAGAATGGCAAAAGAGCAGGCGCTGTAAATTACTTTTCTCATAGGCTGCTTTGATTATAGTCAAAAGTCTGGGATGGCCTTACCGGCAATAACCAGGACTAATCCTATTTACTTCTGTGCGGCTGGCTCAGAAATGCGCGATGAATGGCCAGCCACAAGCTGCCAGCGGTTGTGACGCCACACAAACACGTCAGTAAAGCGACTGCGCCGGGTTACAAGCTTGTCTTCTTTGTTCTTGTGAGTTGTGATTACACGGCCTGTGACTACAGCCGTATTGCTATACAGACGGACCTCTGCATCCTCCACTTCATACGTACCTTCGGTTTTGTGGCAGTCTTTTTCGCCTGCCATGTCCTGCTTCTTGTCAGATACGTTTCCGGATGCGTCCGTAAAAATGAAGTCTTCCGCTTCGACCTGGTCAAAGTATTGATAGTCGCAATCAAGATTGGCGCGGCCAATTTCGCGTTCAATCTGGATCAGGTTATTCTTCATCTCGCCAGGTGTGCCCGGCGGCATGTTATGTTCCTGGGCGCACAAGTTACTGGAGGACATTATCAGGGTTGCGAGCAGAACTACGGCGCACAATGTCTTCATTTCTCTGGCCTCTCTCAGCAGAATTAGATGGTCCAGCGGCGCAACAGTTAGCGCAAACTTTGTGGAGTAGGCTGCAATAACTCCCACATGGCGGCAATTACCGCGTCGGGCGTTTCCAGCGAACTGCTGTGGCCCGCGCCAAGGACACGAACCATCCGCGCGCGGCGAATGCCGGACACCAGGCTTTCAGAGTTGCGTGGAGGCTGGGCGCTATCTTCTTCTCCGGTTATCACCAGCGTGGGACAGCTGATCAGTGCCAGCTCTTCCGCGGTAAATTCACGGCGGTTCATTACAGCCGACAAAGATTGCGCAATATTCCGCGGGCGCGACATGAGCCTGGCCGTCCACTCTTCCAGCATTGGCCGGCGTGAAGGGCTGCTGCGCGTGGTGCTGCCAAAAAGCTCTTTCACCGCAATCGGCGTAAAAGGCGCCGGACTCACCACTTTCACCAGGCGTGCCAGCACACCGTACTTGATGCGGTTCGGCAGGTTTTCTTGCATTGCGGTAGTGTTCATGAGCGTGAGCGTGCGCACCAGCGCGGGATGGTGTGCGGCCAGGCGCATGCCCACAAAGCCGCCCATTGATAAGCCTGCAAAGTGACACGGCGCCGCATTTAAGGCCGTGATCAGCGCTGCCGCGTCATCGGCCAGCATATCCATGTCATAGCCCTGGCCCGGATCTTGCGATTGTCCCTGCGCCCGATGATCATAAGCAATCACGCGATATTGCTTTTCAAAAGCAGCGCGCTGCGGCTCAAACATCATATGGTCCATCAACAGGCCATGCGAAAAGACGATTGTCTCCGGGCCCTTGCCGGACTCTTTATAGAACAGCTCAACGCCATTGACGTGAATGGTGGGCATTTTTTTTATATCTCGAGCGAAGCGAGAGATCGCTATTGTAACGAAGTACGTTAAGACACAATAGCGGTTCGTTGACAGAGATTCTAGCGCTGAAGGATTGCAAAAACCAGCAACCTTGGGTCCGCAACAGCTCCTAAGCTTATGAGTTTCAGAAATCAAGTGGGTTCTTAACTAGAGAGAAAGTGCGATACTGGTTTTCATGAGCGGGAACTCCGGAAAGTGGCTGGAAGAACTTGTCAGAAGTATGGAGGAGTATCTACTTCCCGACGGGTTCAAAGTGGAGTCAAGAGAAAGAATTTTCAATGATGCCGGAGAACAAATCGCTGAATTCGATCTCGTCATTAGCGGCAGATTCGGATCTACAGGCGTGTCGTGGTTGATTGAGTGCAGGGATCGCCCGTCAGAAGGGGCTGCTTCTGGGGGCTGGATCGAACAACTCGTGGGGCGCAAGATACGGTTCAAATTCGATGAAGTATTTGCTGTCTCGACTACAGGATTTTCGCCCTCCGCTACGGACTGCGCGGAAAAATGCGGCATCGTTCTCAGGACAGTGCAGTCACCGAACGAGATCAAAGCCGATTTTAGGATCGTGGGTTTGTTATTGGATATGCCGGGAATCGAGTTTATTGGGCCGATAAATGGGGAATTGGAAGACCCTCAGCGACAAATAAGTGTGGATGTGCGCCGTCCCGTGCTCAGGCGGGCCGGTGAGGCTACATTCTTACCGATGCCTGTCTTTGTCTCGCGTAATCGGCGGGTCCCACCCTCATCAGACTTAGGAATCGAAATGCTTTATTTTCAGTGTGAAGGATGGGTGGAGACATTGATAGGAGACGAAATAGTACGAGTCAGGAATTTTCGTGCTCCTTTATTGATTAAACACGTCAGAATACAATGCCGAGCTTTATTCGGGCGAGTGTACTCAGAGGGGCACATAACCATCTGCGCTGAGTCCACGTTCGAGGTGGATTCGCCGCAAGGAAAAATCAAGACGCGAATGCAAGTCTTTAAGCACTTGGATGGAAGGATGAGCGCAAGGTTATTCAATGAGGCTTTGCCAGATGGCTATTACATGGACTCAATCGCAGTTTTCGGCTGGAACGATCAGCAAGCATGATTAGCACTGTCCAGTAGCTTCCAAGTTTTGCAGCGGTCCACGGGATTTTCAGAAAATTTTGTCCCACTCTCAATATAATCGTAGCGATAGGGTTCCCTCGCTCCGCTCGGGACTGTAAAAACAAAACACATGGACAATAAAGCCATCGCCAACATCTTTTATGAAACCGCTGACCTGATGAAGGTGGCGTCTGAAGACGGGTTTCGTATCCGCTCCTATGAGCGCGCCGCAGAAGCACTGGAAGGCTGGCCGCAACAGGTCTCAGAAATTTATCAGGACGAAAAAGCCCTGCTCGCCATCCCGGGAATCGGCAAAGGCATGGCGGCGAATATTCGCGAGCTGATGAAAGATGGAAAGCTCGCGATGCATGAAGAGATGCTCAAGAAGTTTCATCCTTCCATGCTTCAGTTGCTCAAAGTGTCTGGCCTGGGACCAAAG
>DASXLK010000017.1:0-12690 GCA_036496365.1 Candidatus Angelobacter sp.
GGTCAGGTGGCTTGTGGTTAGTGGTGAATTGTCTCGAAGGTTGGCCCTTTAAGGTTGGCCCTTAAGATTGCTTCTTCGGGATTGCTCTATCGCATCAAGATTTGCTCTATCTCATGGAAGGATTTTGCTTTTGGCCCCAAAAGCAAAATCGCGACCCTCATCCAGGTCGCGACACACGTATCCCTATAAATCTTCCATGCAAAAAATCGCATAGAAGGGTTCGCAGTGGGTGAAGCCCACCAAGACTGCGAAGAGTGCAGGCCTTTCAGGACCTCCGATGAAGCAAGTCCTCCGGCGCCGCTCCCGGTACTAAAAATACACTCTGATATTAGCGAAATTAGATCGAAGAGTCAACAAAAATCTAACACTTTACCATCATTGAATCTTATGCAAAAAAAATACGGCCTCGGTCTGTGACGAAACCGGGGCCGCAGCAAAATGAGGCAGGGAGAGAAACTCTTTTTGGGGGCGCTCTACTTCAGCGCCAGCACGATCTTTTTGTCGCCCATCATGTAAACCAGTTCGTAACCGTTCTTGCTCTTCTTCGGCACGGAGAAATAAAGATAGCCCGCCACGGGCTCCCAGGCGTCAACTTCCAGCAGGCCTTTTTCCGTGAGCTCAGCCTGGATGGCCTGGCGATTTCCTGCAGCCGCGGCTGCTCCTTCATTTGTTCCTGGCGTATTCTGCGTTCTTCCGCCCACGGGGATGCCGATGCCAACGCTATCGCGCTGATAAATGCCGCCGCGGTTGGTCTGCTGGCTTGGATCCTGGCTGGTATTTGTGCCGCCGGTGCGCTCATAGCCAACATCAGAAGATTTACTGAGTCCGGGCGTATGTTCGCGATCAGGCTTGACGGGGAATTGTTCCAGCCGGGCGGCCAAAACGTCCGCAGTGGAGGGCCGTGTTCCCAGGTCCATGCCGACTTCGCGCAGCGTGAAATCGTCCATTGAGATTCTTACGAAATTATCTTTAGCCGGATAAAAAGCCACTTCCACCACGATGCAGCACTGATTAATGTCAGTGGCCAGGGACTTTTTGAGGTCTTTTTTGGTAAGCAGCGCCGCGCCAATCTGGACGTTTTCTTGCGGCCGGTCACCCAAAGACTCATGCACCGTGTAGTCCGTGGCAGCCGCACGGGGCACAGTTCCATGATGGGATTTGGCCCGGTCTCTTCCTGAATCTTTTCCCGAATTCTGGTCCTGCGCAGCCAGCAAAACAGACGAAGACAGCAACAGTGCAATGGCCAGCAATTGTTTTAAAGCCATAGATTTAACGGGTATTTGCGGCAGAGGCACGGGTGGTTCCCTCCCTGGGTGTTCAGTCTGGTGCTGCTCTGGTCTTTCCTTGTATTCCGTCCTTGGGGTCTGAAGATTAGAGAGAAGCAAGTATGGGGCCAAGTTTTTTAGAGCCTGCTATCCATATTTTTGATAGCATGCAGTGGAATCTTGGATTGAAGCATTGCCTGCGGCATCTGCCCCGTTAGGTGCCCAGAATGCGGTTTTTAAGCTCTGCCAGTTGTATCGCTTGACGATTCCTTACCATTGCAGCACTGGTTTTGCGTTACTCTGAGCGTGCTGCCGGTAAGCGCACGGACCGCACGCTGGTGGTTTTGAGCCAGCGGAAGTGGCTGATTTGGGCCAGCGAAGCCACGCTTACAGGCTGGACTTTGCACCATCTTTTAACAGGTATATACTTGCCGCCGCGCAAGCTGATACGAAGGCAAGACCCCCTTTTTCACGGAGCCAAGCTCTAATGAATGACCTTCCTTCGCTGTTGAACATCGCCCCTGGGAATGCCACCGCCGTCATAATTCCTGAGACCTCAACTGTTATTACCTATGACTCACTCCGCCGCCAGATCCAGGGGATGGCCGAAGACCTTGCCGGAATAGGTATCCGCCGGGGCGATCGTGTGGCTAACGTGCTGCCCAATGGCTTCCCCACGATTGTGGCATTTCTAGCGGGAGCTATTGCCGGAACCGCTGCGCCTTTGAATCCGGCTTACCGCTTTGACGAATTTAGTTTCTACCTTGAAGACACATCCGCCAAAGTGCTGCTGGTACCGATGGAAGGCGCAGAAGATGCGCGTCGCGCAGCCGAGCACTTAAAGATCCCTATCTATGCCGTAAAAATGGACGAACAAGGAAACGTAAGTATTGTGGGCGCTCCCAAGCGCATTCCATTTGTTCCTCCCACGCCAGATGATGTTGCCCTGGTGCTGCATACCAGCGGAAGCACCGGCCGGCCGAAGCGCGTTCCGTTGAAGCAGCGGAACCTGGCCGTCTCTTGCAAGAACATTTCGGAAACGTATCAGTTAAAAGCCCATGACGTTTCACTCTGCGTGATGCCGCTGTTCCATATACATGGCCTGGTGGCATCTACTCTCTCTACCTTTATGACGGGCGGCACGGTAGTGGTGCCAAACAAATTTAATCCGATGAGTTTCTGGCGGACAGTCCGCGATCATGGCGCGACCTGGTACTCCTGCGTGCCGACGATCCATCAACTCTCCGTGGCGCGCTTGAATGAAAAGCCGGAAGGGCTGGAGAAGCTGCGCTTTGTGCGCTCATGCAGCTCTGCGCTTTCACCGGTCCTTAAAGAAAAGCTGGAAAACCTGCTGCGGGTTCCGGTGCTGGAAGCTTATGGAATGACGGAAGCATCACACCAGATGTGCTCTAACCCGCTGCCGCCGCGTGCAAGCAAAGCTGCATCGGTTGGGCCGGGCACCGGCGTAAAAGTCGGCATCATGGATGAAAGCGGCAACCTGCTGCCCAGCGGCGACCTGGGTGAAGTTGTGATCCAGGGCCCGAATGTGGTGGATGGCTACGAAAATAATCCTGAAGCCAACGCAAAATCATTTACCAATGGCTGGTTCCGCACCGGCGACCAGGGAATGATTGACTCCGAGGGATATCTGCACCTTACGGCGCGCATTAAAGAATTGATCAATCGCGGCGGAGAAAAAATTGCTCCGTTGGAAATTGACGAGATCATGATGACGCATCCCAGTGTGGCGGAAGCCGTGGCGTTTGGCATGCCGCATCCAACGTGGGGAGAGGAAGTGGCCGTGGCCGTCGTCTTGAAAGAGCCGCAGACAGAAGCCGCGCTGGTGGAACACTGCAAACAGCGGCTGGCTGATTTTAAAGTTCCCAAGAAAATCATGATCGTGGAAAAAATTCCCCGCACTGCCACCGGTAAGATCCAGCGCCGCGTGGTGGCTGAAGCGTTTGCAGGCGGGAAACTTTGAAATATCTGATTGTGGGCGCGGGAGCTGTGGGCGCTTACATTGGCGCACAGATGTCCCGGGCGGGCTATGACGTTACTATGCATGCGCGCGGCCCGCATCTTAAGGCAATGCAGGAGAAGGGCGTTCGCGTGGTGAGCGCCGACGATGATTTCGTTGCGCACCCTCGGCTGGTTGCTGACCTAAAAGATGCCGGCACAATGGATGTGGTATTTCTCTGCGTAAAAGCACATGGTCTGCCTCCGCTGGCACACCAACTTGCTCCCGTAATAGGACCAGACACAACATTCGTCAGCACGCAGAACGGTATCCCGTGGTGGTCCTTCCAGGGCGATGACGGTCCGCTGGCAGGCACGCGGCTAGAGCGCGTTGATCCGGGCGGCGTGGTTTCACAGGCCATTGAATCACGCAGGGTGATTGGATCGCTTATCTACTTTGCTTCTGAGATCAGCGAGCCGGGCGTTGTCCGGCATAATGAAGGCAACCGAATGACGCTGGGTGAGCCCGATGGATCGCGCTCAGAGCGCATACAGAATATTGCTAAAGCGCTGATTGCCTCCGGACTGCGCGCGCCGGTTACTACGCATCTTCGCAGCGAGATCTGGGTAAAGATTCTCGGCAATACAGCGTTCAATCCTATCAGCGCCCTTACTGGCGCAACGCTGGCTCAGATACTCAATAACGCCGACACAACCGAGCTTGTTCGCAACATTATGGTAGAGACAGAAGCGCTCACACAGAAACTGGGCCTCAAGCTGGCCATCACCATTGAGCAGCGTATGGCTGGAGCAGCGAAGATCGGCGAACATAAGACATCGATGTTACAAGACCTGGAAGCGGGACGACCACTCGAGCTGGAAGCAATTACTGGCGCGGTGCTGGAGGTGGGAGAACGCATCGGCCATCCCATGCCCCACACGCGTGCTGTGTATGCCTGTACGAAATTACTGGCCGAGCGCCGTAGCGCGGCGGCGCACAAAACTTAAATTCTGGAGATGACGTTATGAGCAAGCGGTGGATTCAGTTTGGCAGCGCCGTCGTAGCTATGATTATGATAGCTAACCTTCAATATGCTTGGACGCTCTTTGTTGCTCCGCTTCGGAGTGCTCACCATGACTGGAGCCTTTCCGCGGTCCAATGGTCCTTTACCCTCTTCATTTTCCTTGAAACCTGGATCACTCCCGTGGAAGGCTGGCTGATTGACCGTCTCGGTCCGCGTATCTTCCTCACCGTTGGCGGCCTTCTCGTCGGCATTGGCTGGACCGGCATGGGCTACGCCAGCAGCCTGACTCAGCTTTACGTACTCTATGGCACCGCCGGTGTGGGCGCAGCTTTCATCTATAGCGGCTCCATCGCTACTGCGCTCAAGTGGTTTCCAGATAAGCGTGGCACGGTCTCCGGATTCATCACTGCGGGTTTCGGCGCTGGCTCCGCGATGTTCATTCCTATCATCGCCCGCGTGCTTACCCACTATGACTACAAAACAGCCTTCTTGTATAGCGGTCTGGCGCAAGGGATCGTCATTATTATTGCCGCGCAGATGCTGCACAATCCCGGCCCGGACTTCAACGTTTCTCCGGCGGCCAAGAAGCCGGTCTCGCCGCGTATCCGCCGCAATCCTGACCAGTTCAACAGCGGGCAGATGCTTGCCACTCCGCATTTCTGGGTGCTCTATGTCGCCTTCGTGCTCACATCGGTCGGCGGCCTCATGATCACAGCGCAAGCTTCTCCGTTTGGCAAAAGCATGGCAGTTCCCGCAGCCGCCATCGTTGTGGCGCTCGCCTGGAGCCGCCTGGCTAATGGCGCTGGCAGAATCTTCTGGGGCTGGTTTTCTGATCTCGTCGGACGCGAAATGGCCATGTTCATTCCCTTCCTCTTGCAGGCAGCATGCCTCGTCGCCATGTTCACCGTTGGCGGACGTTCCGGCGCGTGGTTCATCGCTACCATGGTTGCCGTCTTCTTTACCTGGGGCAGCATGTTCGCGCTCTTCCCTGCTATCATTGGCGACTACTACGGAGCCAAATGTGCCACCTCCAACTATGGCTTCCTCTATACCGCCAAGGGCGTTGCCTCCATAGGCGGCGGTGGCATCGCAGCGCAGCTCTTTTCAAAATATGGCGGCTGGGGCGTGCCCTTCTATATGACAGCAGGTCTCACTGTGCTCTCGGCTGTGCTGATCCTTATCTTGCGCTTCATGCCGCTGCCCAAACTCGGACGGCAGGAAGATCCGGTCATGGTTGCAGTCAAAGCCGGTTAAGTTTTTTCTTTTTTTTGATTTTTCAACCTAAGGCCGCGGCGCTCGCTGCGGCCTTTATTTTTGTGCCACCTTAGTTGATTCTTCTCTAGGTTCGATATCCGATGGACGTTACTTTTCAGAGCAGCTAAAATCGGCGTCATGGCACGCAAGCCCAAGAAGGCTAATTCGGGCAAGGCAAGCAGCAGAAAAGAGCGTGCCCCGGAACGTTCTGTCAAACGTCTGGAAAATGGCCCTCCCAAGAATCCTGCTAATCCTCTTGATAATCCTGAAGACGGCCTCTGGATCGCGCCCCGTTATAGCCTGAAAGGTCCCGCCGGTGAACGCGCCTGGGAAAACCGGCCTGGTGGCGCTCCGAACAGTGGAAAATATCTTGAGCTGGCAGATATTGCTCTTGGTTTAAAGAAGCCAGACGTTGCTTTCAAAAAGCGTAAAGCCAGCGCGCACGTCACCGCCAAAACCGAGCCTTACACCAGCTAGGCTTTATTTTTTGCAACCAATGTTTTTGCAACACTCAATGTTTTTCAGACCAAATGTTTTTCAAATAAATACCCCGCAAAAACCGACTTACAGATTCTCCATACTTCTGGAGCTAATTATTTTCTAAAATTAGGCTTTAAAATTAAAGCCCGCGCATGCAATCCATTTACATGTTTAGACTGCATGCGCGCCTACTGCTTTTCCAATCTAGCTGGCTTTCAATTTCTTGCCCGCTACCGCTTTTGGTTTACCGTGGCCAGTGTATTCTCCCACTGGGCTGGAATCTTTCTCTGACGTGACCTCTGTACCGGGCTCCGGATCATACGGTGTTACGTTCAAACCCTCACCGCCCTTGATTTCAGACTGCACCAGTTGCAGGCCGCTGCCATGGTTCCATGGAGCGTCCTTTTCTTCTTTCTTGCTTAAGTCCTTCTCCCCCGTGGACGCGTTGAAATACTGGTCAACCAATCCCGGAGTGGGCTGGATAATTCCAATGGAGAAAGGCGGCTTCTCCATGCTTTCCAGGGCAGCCGTGAATGCGCGCATGTGCGTAATTTCACGGGTCATCAGGAATTGCAGCGCTTGCTTCGAACCTGCATCGTCTGTAAACGAAATCAATCGTTCGTAAACGATCTTGGCCCGCGCTTCAGCGGCAATGTTGCTGCGGAGATCAACCGCCAGGTCTCCTGTGATCTTCAGATAGTCTGATGTCCACGCATCTCCCACGGAGTTGACCAGGCTCACGCCTCCGCCGCCGGCGATCGCCACCAGTGGATCGGCTTCAGCTGCCGCCCGGTCATTCTTCATCGGTTTTAAATGCATGCGTATGAGCGCGCCCACAATTTCTAGATGGCTCAGCTCCTCGGTGCCAATGTCCATCAGTAAATCCTTGCAGCCGGGGTCCTCGCAGTTAAAGCCCTGGATGGAATATTGCATGGCGGCCGCCAGTTCTCCGTTGGCTCCGCCAAATTGCTCCAAAAGCATGTTGCCGAATTTCGGGTCCGCCGTTCCTACCTGGACCGTATACATCAATTGTTTTACGTGGTGATACATAAAGAAGCAGCCTCTTTTCCGTCAGGTAGCTCACACCTGACTTGTTACGTGCCCGGAAGTTGACGATTGAATTGCATCGCCTGCAAGAATGACAAGATATGAAAATAAGAATGAAGAGTTTTTTTGAAACAGGTTTAGGCAGCTTTGGTGTAAGCGTCCGTGCCGTGTTGCTTTACCAGTTTGTTATACACGCCAATAATCAGAAATGCCGGTGCCCACTGGCCCACGAATAGCGCCCAGTTGTCTTTTCTGAAACCCTTTAGGACGGCCGATACCGCCATTGCGCCAATGGCCGCCGTTAAATAGCCGCCGGATGGGATCTTGGAAGTTTGCGCTTCAATTGCGCCGGAAAAAATACCTTCACGTTCTCCGCTGGTTTTGTTCAGAGTCATTTTCCCTCGTTTATTTGGATTTTTTTGTAGTATGTAGATGTGATGAACCACTTCATCCGCAGGATGGCGCAGGCGCGCAAAAATCGAGGTGGTCAGGATTTCCTGCCTGCAATAGCAAAATTCCGCACTAGCAAAATTCGCAATAGAAAAATTGCAGAGTGCGTAAGACTCTGGCCTGCTATTCCGGTCTATTCTGAAAATGTTCCGTCTGGGACTGATTGGATAAAACTGATAAATTAATGATCGGATAGAATTTTAGAGCAACGCTGCTCCGCTAATGAATCGCCTGGGCCGCCAGCTCCGCTACTCGGTTCGCAAGTTCTGGCGGCACGCTGCCAGGGACAGCAATCCATGAGTCGGCATCTTCTATCGCGCGGCTGTCCGCGCTTGGATACAGCTCCAGTATTTTGATATTAGAGCAGTGCTGCCGCACCAGGTCCACCACATGCTGTTTCATCAGTGGCTTAAGGGTTTGCCCTATGATCGCAACATCAAACCGGTGCTGGCTGCATGCTGCGGAGAGTTCTTTTTCATTGGTGGCCATCACCACTTGGTGTCCGGCCCGCTCTAGCAGGCGTTCGCGTTCTTTCATCACCTCAGGATCGGCGCCGGTGCAAAGTACTAAGGCCATTGCAGTTCTGCTCCCCCACTCGATTCGAGCCCGACTGGGCTTCTATTGCTCCATTGGAGCTATTTTTATGAAATAAGGTTGTGGCGCAAATCAGATTAGCCTTAATCAGGATTTTTCCTGAAAAGGTACTCTGGCTTTGCTCCCTTCTGAAAGAAAAAATGGCTGAGTAGATTTCCTAAGGCTTATGTTCTGCATCGAACGGACGAGAAAGTTGGCTATGTATAAAATTGTACAGCCCCCCATTCCAGCGAGAATTTATGGATGCCTTCCGCATACTGTCTCTTGGCTATGATGTCATTTTAATGCCAGTGCGGTCCATGCTGCTGCGTTATGCGGGGTATGAGGTTGTGGAAACTTATTCCGTGGGAGAGGCGCTGAGACAAATCAAGGCCGGAGAGTTTGATCTTCTCTTGATGTGCCATACCATCCCCTTAGACCAGCAGGAAGAGCTGCTTAAAGCCCTTTATCTTGCGCAGCCTCAATTGCCGTTTCTTTGCCTGACGACGACGCCCGAGTATTCTGGTCTCAGCCATTGTCCACCTGCTTGCAGCACTGCGCCGGAATTTCTGGTGGATGTGGACAATGCACTCCATCGCCCACCGGAAAAGCGGGCATCTTAAAAAAATGGACCAGACACCTCCCCGTTTCTGGCATGTTCGCAGCCAACACAATCACGTGATTGTAGAAACCTACTGTCTTTCATGCTTCAAGTTTGTTGGCGCCAGCAAGCTGGCATTTAATCTCACGCTGGTGGAACTGGCACATCGCATGATCTGCAAGCCAACTGACTCGGGCGCTCCCGACACTCCCGTTCATTTGTAAACGTTTCGCCTAAATTGAAGAGTTAAGAGTCTTTCTTCCAGAAAAGCCGCTGCTCGCCTTGCATCCAACCCTGTATGCCCCGGCCCACGATTCTGGTAGCAGAACCTGAACCCAGCGAAGCGCTTTCCGTGCGCAAGCTGGTGCTTGAAACCGCGAAATACAACGTCCTCACCGCCCACAGCACGCGGGAGGCGCTCGACCTCTTCCACCTTTTTCCCAATATCAATGTTGCCGTTCTGGTCATGGACACAACCATCAACTGTGAGCAGATCGCCGAATCCCTTAAGAAGGCAACTGACAAGATTGTTACCGTGGCGCTCTCAGCCCGCATTGGCGATAAATGTGCCTATGCCGACCATCAGCTCTCCAGCCATGAGCCAGGTGAACTGGTGGACCTTATGCGTTCGCTGGTGGGTGATCCCCGTGAGGCATAGTGGAACTATCATGCTGGGTTAAGAGAATCCGCACTTTTCTCTCGATTTCATCGCGAATGACTCGTACCTGCTCCATGCCTTTTCCCTTGGGATCAGGCAGCGGCCAGTCATCTCGGCGCAGCCCAGGAACAAATGGGCATTGGTCGCCGCAGCCCATCGTTATCAGCAGGTAGGCATCTTGGGCCAGATCCGGTGTCAACTTCTGCGGCCTCGCTCCGCTCAAGTCAATGCCAACTTCTTTCATTGCTTCTACCACTTCAGGATGAACGCGGTCTGCCGGCTGTGTGCCTGCTGAGATTGCGTGCGCCACTGAAGGATCAACGTATCGATTAAAAAATGCCGCGGCCATCTGTGAGCGGCCCGCATTGTGTACGCAGGCAAAAATCACTTTACGCATGGAATGTCTCTTCTTTAGGATGCGGTACCAGAAGCTCCTCAGCCGATTGGGTGGCCGCAGGAGCCAGCCAGCGGAAGAGTGCGGTCGCCGCAAGTGCGCCAGAGATCTGGACCACAATGAATCCCGGAGCATCTGCCGGACGGATGCCTGCAAACGTATTCGTAAAGCATCGGGCCAGTGTCACCGCTGGATTGGCAAAGGAGGTGGATGCCGTGAACCAGTATGCGGCCGTAATGTATGCTCCCACTGCAAAAGGAACGGTGGAAGGCCGTGCGCGTGAGCAGCCCCAGATCACCGCAAGCAATCCGAAGGTGGCTATAAATTCGCTGAGAAGTTGCGCTTCGCCCGCCCGCACATGCGTGGAAGTTTGCAATAGTCTCTGCCCAAACATGGCATGTGCGGCATAAACGCCAGCCACTGCTCCCGTGCATTGGGCAAGCACATAACCTAATGCCAGCTTCCGCTCGAGTCCGCGCTGTGAGGCGTCAGCCAGTGTGACTGCCGGATTAAAATGCGCCCCAGAGATCGGCCCGAACGCAAGAATCAGCGCCACCAGCGCAGCTCCCGTTGCGATGGTATTTTCAAGCAGTGCAAGTGACACGTTCCCGGCGGAAAGCGTCTCCGCCATAATGCCCGAGCCCACCACCGCCATGAGCAGGAATGCCGTGCCAATGCACTCAGCAGCTAATTTCTTTGCAGCCATGTTTGCCTGAGTCACGAACGCCTCGCTTTACCTAGTTACAGCACGCCGGACCACAGCAGCTTGCCGGTTTGGTCGCGCGTACAAAGGCGCTGATGAATTTGCCTTCCACTTGCGGCGCAATTGCATCCACATCAATGCCATGGCCGGTCAGCACCGTGCGCGCATCTTCCAGGCTGTAAACTCTGGTCGGTTCAATCTCAATTTTCTCGAAGCCCGCATCCGTAAGCTTGGCGGCATATTCCTGGTCACCCAACGCGCCCCCAATGCAGCCCACCCACAACAGTATGCTTTTGCGAATTTCCTCGGGGACCTCGCCCCGCACCACCACATCAAAGACGGCAAAGCGTCCGCCGGGTTTCAGCACGCGGAATGCCTCGCGCAGCACGCGGGCTTTGTCCGCCGATAGGTTAATCACGCAGTTCGAAATGATTACGTCCACCGAGTTATCGGGAAGCGGAATGTTTTCAATTTCACCTTTGAGAAATTCCACGTTGGCGATGCCCGCCTTCTTCTGGTTCTCGCGCGCCAGTGCCAGCATGTCATCCGTCATGTCCAGGCCGTAAGCTTTTCCGGTTGGGCCCACGCGCCGGGCCGAAAGCAGCACATCGATGCCGCCGCCCGATCCCAGATCAAGCACCGTCTCGCCGGGATTGAGTTGGGCCAGCAGCGTGGGATTGCCGCAACCCAGTGACGCCTTCACCGCATCTTCCGGCAGGATGCTGGTTTGCGAATTGTCATACAGGTTGCGCGTAATTGGGTCAACATCTGTGCCGCAGGCAGCCGCTCCGCAGCAGGAGTTGCCCTGCCCCGCCGCCACTCTGCGGGCTGCTTCACCGTATTTAGCTTGCACCACGTCCTTAATGGATTCCGTCATTGCAATCTCCTTGGCTTCTTTGCACAATCTTTTCTTACCGGCAGCAAACTACCTTCTGCGGCTCCACCACTTTGTTGCGCGTGCAGCACTCGGCGTATAGAAAGCCGAGCAGTTCTTCCAGAACATGTGTGCTCGCCGTATACCGCAGAAATGTCCCTTCCCTTTGGACCGCAATCAGCCCTTCATTCTTCAGCTTTTCCAGGTGATGTGACAGCGTTGAATTGGGGATCTCAAGCTCTTCGCCAATTTCTCCCACCACCATGCCTTCAGGATGGGCCGAGAGTAAAAGCCGCAGAATGCGCAGCCGTGGCTCCGCGCCCATGGCTGCAAACATGTCGGCAAAACGCGTTACTTCCTGCACGCTCGGCTTGCTCAACGCTTTAATTACCGTATTTCTACAATAATAGAACTATAGAAACGCGTCAAGGCCAAGAAAATAACTTTGCGCTAAACATCCGCAGCCGGCGCTCGCCGGCGCAACCTTCTTAGTCTTAACCACACTGTCTTAGCCGGTTTTCAAGTTTTTTCTGCGCGTCTCAGCGCCTGTGCGCTTTTTGCTTTCACCTTCTCCGCTCACGCCTGCAGCCCTGCTCAATTTATAATTCCCACATCATTTATGAAGGCATTCGTCACAGTCATGCTCAAGACCACCGTCCTTGATCCTCAGGGCAAGACCATTCACGGCGCGCTCACCAAGATGGGCTATAAAGGCGTGGGCGCGGTCCGCCAGGGCAAGTTCTTTGAACTGGCTTTAGACGCCGGTCTGGACAAAGCCTCTGCCAAAACCGAAGTAGAGCGCATTGCCAAAGAAGTGCTCACCAACCCGGTGATTGAAGAGTTTTCGTATCGGCTGGAGGAGTAGGGCCAGCCGGGATAAATAGGGTTACAGGCGGGGTCTTTTTCCTTCCACGCGCAAATCTTTGCACATTCACCCGAACATACTGAGGTAACAAGGGTTCTGGCTGGCCCAGAGTTAGAATAATCAGAGTCCCCAGCCGGAAAACCTGAGTCCAATGGCCTGTGAAGATGGCGATTGGCTTGCTCTAAAAGGTTTACTGAAAAACCCGCCACATCAAGGTCTTTCAGGGCGAGGCCGACTCGCGCGCCGAGCCCCGCGGCTGCAGAGCCAGAAGGCACTAAGGTTCGGGCAAGATTTATAGCGGTTTGGAGCGGAGCGACAAAAATTATGTGCGGAATTGTTGGCTATGTAGGCAAGAAGAGCGTGGTGCCGGTAATTATTGAGGGGCTGCGCAAACTCGAATATCGCGGATACGATTCCGCCGGCATCGCCGTGGCTGGTTGCGCAAATGAAAGCGGAGCCAATGGCGACGCCGCAGGCGCAAACACAAAGACCGGCGCGCTGCAGCTCCGTCGCGCTGAAGGCAAGCTGCGCAATCTGGAAGAAGT
>DASXLK010000018.1:0-29236 GCA_036496365.1 Candidatus Angelobacter sp.
GAACCCGGCCCATTCGGCCCACCCGGATATTGCTGCTGCATCACCGGCCCCGGCTGTCCGCCCGGATATTGCATGCTTGGCGGCTGCGCATTCGGCGGCTCTTTCGGATAATCATCCGTCTGCGCCCAAGCGCCGCTCGCCAGACTTGTCACCGCAAATAACCCAATCGCCAGCGCGCGAAAGCCGCTTCCACTCAAGCCGCGCGCGGCAACCTGCCCAAAGATTCGCCCCAATTTCATAAGACTCTTCACCCTCGTAACGCTCACAAAGTCCCTCACTCAGTAAAAGGCGCGACGCCACCAAACGCCGCGCCCAACTCATCTTCCCTTGTAAAGCAACTTCAACCGTTGCCTTCTTTAAAGCAAGTCATATACCAAATTACCGGATAGCTATCTGTATGATTTTGTGCCGCTTAGCAGAACACTCTTGGCGCGACAACGTGAACTGGTGGTTTTCAACCAGTCGCAGCGGTGCATTTGAACCGGACGGTTTGGTCTGAACAGAGCTTGATTTGAACTGGATCTTGAATGGACTGGCTTTGTTTTTGGTTTTCAATTTCCCGATTACCCGATTACCAGATTTCCCGATCTCCTCAAGCCCTCGCCTGCGATTTTTAGTACTTGGATTTGCTTTTCCTCTGCGTTCTTTGCGTCCTCTGCGGTAAAAGGGTTCGGGTTCTGTTTTGGCTAATTGCTAATGGCTAACTGCTAATTGCTTTTGCTTCCCGATGTCGTGCGATCTAGGCGATCACCCGATTCCGATCAGTGTCATCCGTGTAAATCAGTGGTAAGGGTTTTGGATTTGCTTTCCTCCGTGTCTCCGTGCCTCCGTGGTGGGTTTTTCTTCCGATGTCGGCGATCACCCGATCACGCGCGATCTCCCGATTACCTCCCTCAGCTCCACCACTTCCAGCGGACACTCCGGCCAATTGTGTACCCAGCACACAATCATGTCGCACTGCGCCACTGCATGATCGTGCCGCAAAAAGTTGCGGCTTTCGTATTCAAACTCAATCCTCACCCGCTGCCACCGTCTTGGGCCCACCTCCCGCAGCGCCTCGCAATCCGGAAACTCCGCCTGTACCAGTGTCACCATAAAGCCCAGCCGCTCCGCCACCGTGCCAAACAGAAACACCACGCCCATCTCGTTGATTGGCTCATGCACCAATGCGGACGGGGCCATGGCCGGCCCATACACTGGCCGGTCGCTTCTCATCGCCAATGGCTGCACTTTATTGGCAGGCCACTGTTGTGCAGTGGCCAGTGGCCCTTCCTGGCTCCTTTCGCGTATCAGGGCCAATACGTCTTGCCATTCGTGGTCCAATGCGCGTTTCCGTACGTAGTCCGCCATCGCTTCCGGCACGCTCGTCCAATGCCTGAACCTCCTCTGGTAAGGCCCCACCGTATATTGGCTTGCTTCCTCAAATTCTTTCATGCTCGGCACTTTTTTCAGCCTGCGCGCTATTCCCGCCCATTCCATAAAAAGCTCCTCTGTCGGGATCAAATTTGCGTGATAGCGGTTTCCCAGCCCAGCCTCGCGCAATGCCCACGTATAACTGCCAAAGTGCTTTCGGATAGCGCGTCGCCGTAGCTTCGTCATCACTTCCAGTTCAGCAAATGTCGGCGGATGTCCCAGCTTTTCCGCCATGTCTCTTATCGTCGTCAATACTTCTTCTCTGGTCACTTTTTTTCTCCAATAAAAAAGCCACCTCGCGGGTGGCTGTTCTTTTCCTTTGAATTTTTGTGGCACAGGCACTCTTGCCTGCGCGGATTTGCTTTTGCTCTTGGTTTTGCCGTTGCTTTGGCTAATTGCTAACTGCTAATTGCTTGGTTTTCAGCTAATTACTAACGGCTAATTGCTAAAGGCTGTTTTGCCTGGTTTTGCCTGTTTTTGCTCTTGCTCAAAACTAACTACTAATGACTAAGGACTGGCTTTTTGCTTTTGGTTTTCAATTTCCCGATTTCCCGATTACCAGATTTCCCGATCTCCAGCGGCCTTTGGCCGCCAAACACACTTCTCCCCTCAGGGCATGAAGGGCAATTAAAAAGCTGCGAATCGCCCTTCATGGAAGAAAGGGGCTTGGAAACAAAGCTAAGAGCCAATGGCTAAAAGCCAAGAGCTAAAAGCTCGGAGCCAGCTTTCTACGGGTGCATGCCTTTCGGGAATCTCCAGTTTCTCCGCTTTTGTCTTTGCTTTTGGCTAAGGGCCAATGGCTAAAAGCTAAGAACTGGTTCTCCCCCCGATGCCGCTCTCGGTTTACTTCTTTGCTTGCTGCGCGAGACTACTGTTGCTTTCGCCAGCAGGCCTTCTAGCGTAAGATAAGCGAAACGCAGGTTAGTTGTCAAGCTCAAAATGCATATCTCTTTCGGCTTTCAAGGATGAACCAACAATGCGAACTTGTCGTGAGTTTAAAACTGCATCACTCAAAAAGTCACTTCAGCGAATCCACTTTGTGAGCAATACGAGTATAAAATTGTTACAGTTACCCCAACGGCGTTTGTGAAACATTGCAATTAATGAGGGCATGACAAACCTGTTTCCTAAGGGAGCAACTTGCTAATCAGACATATTACAAATTGGCTCGCTCGTTCATCGAAACCGACGACCATAAATGAAGTTCCTGAATTTGCCACAGCAATCGGAACAACAATCGGCGAAGTCCGGAAAGAGAACCAGGATCGCGCAATCATCGCGCGTGTCACTAGTACGGAGCGCCCTGATCAATCTTTCTTATGCTTCGCTCTGTGTGACGGAATGGGTGGCCTCGCAGACGGTGGTCGTTGCGCAGAAATTGCTATATCGGCTTTCATCTCGGGATTAATTAGTGAACGCGGACAAAAACTGTCCGATATGGCGCGCTTAGCAGCTCTTTCTGCAAATTCAGAAGTATATCGTCAGTATCGCGAGCGCGGAGGTACTACTCTGGTCGCAATTGTGTCTTCGGCACACGCGGGTGCAATGGCTAGCGTAGGTGACAGTCGAATTTACGCTATTAGTCACAGCAAGAAATTGGAGCAGATAACCGTAGACGATACCGTCGAAGGCGCACTGCGAAAAGTCGTAGGAGTTAATGAATCTGATGCTAACTGGGAAAGTTTTGCGGGGCAGCTTACGCAATTTGTTGGCATGGGTGACGCCTTGCAGCCAAGAATATATCCACTCCGATCTAATTCTAGCTATTTGTTAACGTCAGACGGTGTTCACAATATAATTGGGACGAACTTCAAATCGATTACTCTCAATGCCGGACTTCCATTCAATATGGTTACTCGGCTGTTGCAGGTTGCGAAATGGTGCGGAGGCACCGACAACGCAAGTGCAGTTGTAATGCCACCAATTAAACCCGACTGGATGGTACCGCCAAACTGGAGCACAGGTGAGTGGCTTGAAATATGGGATTCTTCCGGAAAAATTGATATCGACTTAAACCGTGCTTCAGCTGCGTTGGCATCTCAACGTGTCGCCGTTCCACAACCGCCCAATATCGAAGTATCAAAAGATTCGCGACCCCGTAAACGACAATCTGGAACGCCCAAACGAAGGAATACCAAGACGTCGCCAGCGAACTCTGGGCTACAGGGTGCGCTCGAGATCGAAATTGTTGATCAAGGGCAATCATTTAAGCAGAACACTTCTCAGGCGGGCTCAAGTCAAGGACAGGATTCTAGCGAGAGCCAACCATCTAAAGTGGAAAGCCCTCCTCAAGATGACAAGACAAAAGAAAGCTAAGGAAAGAGCCAGGAAAGATGCCATTCCCGTTTAAATTACCACAACGTTATGTTTACGAAGGCCCAACTTTAGAGGGCGGGCAAGGAGCGGTTTACGTTTGTATAGACAAATATCTGGATCGGAAGGTAGCAATCAAGGTAATGAACGGAGTCTCGAACTCCAATGAAATCCAAAAAGAACTATCTGCGATCCAGGCGGTACGATCCCGGCATGTAGCGCAAATTTATGACTTAGTTACCTCGCAGAATGGGAAATCCGTCGGTTTGGTAGAAGAATATGTGCCAGGTCCCACAGTGAGCGAATATGCTGCCCGTGGGCAAATTACGGCGGACTATTTAAAAATCCTTTACCAGATTGCATGTGGCATCAGTGATATTCATGAGAGCGGACGGATCCATCGAGACATTAAGCCGAGTAACATTAAGTTAGACTCCGAGCATGTTATAAAAATCCTTGATTTCGGACTAACTTCGGATACTGCAACGGATGCAATAACGGTTGATGCTCGAGGAACTCCCTGTTATATCGCACCAGAACTCTACGCAACTCCGCCAGTACGATATACTGCGGCGGTTGATACCTTTGCTTTCGGTATTACTGCACGTGTTCTTGCCGAAGGTGGCGCTGTACTTCCCTCATTTAGACAAACCCCGCCTTATTCAAACCCGTTTCCTGGGTTCTCCACAAATCCAATCCAGTTGGCCCCGGATTTAGTTGCGTTATTCGATCATTCGATCATGTCCGCCCCCGGAAGCCGACCCAAGATGTCAGAAATAAGAGACTGTTTGCAAAGACACTTAGTTTATGGTCAGCATCGCGCTGTAATTACTTATTCGGGCAAAGGACATGAACTCTCCACAATCGGTAAATCCATAAACTTAAAAGTGGGGGTTGATGTCCTAACGATCAATTATGACGGTTTAGCATTTCGCATCGAAAGTGTAAGCGGCAACGTGTATATCAATAATGCGGCTGCTTTGCAGGGAGCAATTTTGCCAGATTCTTGCGTAATAACGTTAGGCGAGGCGGCACTTGGAGGAGCGCGTACATTTGTGCCCTTCAATGTTTCACATCCAGGAGTGGTACTATGACAACCCATGTGCATTCCCCCGCTGAAGTGTTGATTGACAGATATAAAATTGTTAAATATGTGGCTGAAGGCGGAATGCAGCAAGTTTATATGGCAACAGACCTCGTCTTCAACCGCCGAGTAGCATTAAAGGTTCCTAAGAGCTTTTCTGCAGAAAAGCGCTTTGCAAGAAGCGCACGTGTGAGCGCTCGGGTAATTCATGCGAACGTCGCGGCGACATACGATTATTTTGACTCAGGCTCAAAGAGTTATTTAATTGAAGAATTTATAGACGGTCAAACACTATGGGACAGGCTGGATACCGATTTCGAGATGCTCGATCCACATCTAGCTGCACATGTTATTCATCATTTAGCAAAGGGGGTTGCCGCATCTCATCACGCAGGAGTTTTTCATCGGGACTTAAAGCCTAGCAATATCATGGTTAGCAGAGACTCAGGTTTACGGAGTGTGAAAATAACTGATTTCGGTATAGCCAAAATGGCTGAAGAAGAAATTGCAGACGCTTTCAAGGATAAGGAGTCAACTACAGGGTCACAAACGGTGATGGGCGCCCTGCCCTATATGGCTCCAGAAATGATCATAAATCAGAAATCCGCTAACTTGCCCGCAGACATATGGGCATTGGGGGCTATCCTTTACCAGCTTGTAAGTGGCAAGTTACCGTTTGGCAGAGGACTAGGTGCTGTTCCCGCCATTGTCGCAGCGCAACTGCCAGCCAAGCCCGATATCTTCGATATGAGGCCACAATTTCGCCCTCTGACTGATGACCTCTGGTCCATAGTTGCTGCGTGCCTACTAAAAGAACCATCCTATCGTCCTACTGCCGATCAACTCGTCAATTTATGTACGAAACTTTGTTACTCCAATGCAGAGCGACGCAATGGAAAAATCGAGAGCTATAAAGGCTTTGGTCGTGGGAAATGGGGATTTATTGAAGATGAGAATGGGGGTAGTGTGTTTTATCATGCTGACAGCTTTTATGGCCTAAAGGTTGACGTAGGCAGCCGCGTTAGTTTCGCTGACTTTGACGGAGTGCCGCGTTCGCGCGCCTTCCCTGTACTGCCTTTGAAAAGTAATAGTTAAATTTCACGGATCTGCCGGTACTCTGCAGTTTGTCTATTCCTGCGAACCAATAATCGACGAAAAAATGTCGGCAATGTCCCACCTCAAACCATTCCAATCGGAATTCACCCCAGCGCCGTAGGCGCGATATGAGTTAGCCCAGCATGGCCCGAGGCGCGCCACGCGCGCTGAAGGGGTAAATGCTGGGTAAGCATGAAAAGATTGCTTCCTTACGCCGTGGCCAGCGCGCAGCGGAGCGGAGCGCCTTAGCTTTTACCGTACAACATTAGAAATTTTTCTTATAACTGCTCCATTCTGCCTTGAGTGCAGCCCCGCCCCGTGCTACAACCATTCCATTGTGCTCATGGCATTCAACGAGAAGAAGACCCCCTATAAATCCAAATCAAGTTGAAAGGGAGATTTCTCGATGAAACGCAGATTTTATTTTGCCGCCGGCATCGTCGGCGTCGCAGTCCTGGCAGCCAGCATGTATTTTTCACCGGTCGTGGCCGCGGTTCAGGGTTCCACATCCACCACGCCCATTTTCGTCACCCAGCAAACCCAGTTCGGCATGTTCGCCGTGAATGAAAACACAGGCGCAATCAGCTTTTGCGCCAACAACTCAACCGTGCCTGCCGGCGGAGGACAGATCCCCCTCGGCACATGCAGCGCATCCTCCCTCGGAAGCGTCTCGCCCACCGTTGGATCAAACAACAGTCTCTCCATTCAAGGCAGTGAAGCCATTGCCCCCAACGGCGGATCAGGCGCGCTGATCTATAACAACCAAACCGGACAGTCTGTCCTCTGCGCCGGCTCGGGCGTTGTAACTGGTGGCGTGGCAAATGTTGTCGCCTCCTGTAAGACGGTCGTTAACCTGCATTAAGCAGTTTTGCTTTCGGAAAACTAGCTCACCACGTCGTTCTCCGCCATACCGCGGGTACCCATCCTTTGCGTCCAGCAATTTTCTGTCCCACAAAACAGCAATAGGGCGCAAAGGGTGGGTGCCTGCGCGAAGCGAAAAAATCGGCGGACTCCTATCCAATTTGCGCTATATTCGTATTTCTCTTACCAACCTCAATATGAAGCCATCCGTGTTCGTCCATTCCCTGTTTGCATTTGCCCTCATCTTGGTTTTGTCCGGCTGTCATCATTCGCAATATAAGTCCTGCGCGGCGCACCACGTGCCTGAGCCGCCTTCTCCGCCGCTGCATGATACGGGTGTCCTTTTTGCCACGGACCGCCAGCCCGACTCTCTGAAAGACCTCGCCTTTTCCTCCACGCGCAATCTCTCCCCGGAACATCTGACCTACGGCGTCAAGTGTGAAAACCCAGCCGGCGGCAAGGCTTCCTGTGCTGATCCATCAGAGATAATCGATCGCAAGGAATTTTTCTCGCGCATCACCGCCTCTGGCAAAGATGTGGTCCTCTTTATCCATGGCTACCGCTATTCATTTGACGAATCGTTGGAAATCGCGGCGCGCCTGGTGCAGCGCGGTAGAGTAGACGCCCTTCCCGTCGCCTATAGCTGGCCCTCAAAAGACCGGCTCTTTGCCTACGGGACCGACTACGACATTAACGAATGGACCTTTGAACACCTCACCGGCTTCCTCCAGGAACTGGTCAACGCGCTGCCGCCGAATCGCGTTCTTCACATCGTCGGCCATAGCATGGGAAACCGCGCCGCCTTGCAGAGTCTGGCCCGTCTGAATCTTCCGGCTGAGCGTCTGGGGCAGCTGATAATGATCGCCCCGGACGTGGACGCTCAAACCTTTCGCGAACTCTTTCTCCGCTCCGGCCAGTTCAAGAACCGGACCATGTATCTCTCGAATCACGATCTCGCTCTGGGCCTTTCGCGGATCTTGCATTCCCGCACGCCGCGCGCCGGAGACGCCAAGCGCGAATACATTGTGGCCGACGGACTCGACACCATTGACGCCTCGCCGCTCCGCGCCGGCCTCATCGGCCACTCTTATTATGAAAGCTCGCAGCTTATGTTTGATGATATTGGCGACGTTCTCCATGGCAAGCGCCCGCCTGAGCGCAAACTGGATCTCTGCAAACTGGAGCCTGTAACGAAAAAGGGCCAAACCCAGAGCCAGCCTGCAACCATCATCTATCGCCTGCCCTATGACACCGGAAAATAATCCACTGTTCCGTTTACACTTGGGAGCGGAAGAACTTGTGAGGCACACAGGCGCTGCATGGAATCCACCACCGACGCATCACTCTTATCGGGAATGTTAGCGGGAATAAAAATCGTGAGCCTGGCGCTCAACGCCCCCGGCCCCGTAGCCGCTGCCCGATTCACAGAGATGGGCGCAACCGTCACCAAAATTGAGCCGCCCACAGGCGATGGACTGAGCAAGTTTGCGCCCGCTTGGTATGAATCGCTCTGCGCTGGACAAACCGTCACCCAACTCGATCTGAAAACTCCTGACGGCCGCAAACAACTCGATTCCCTGCTGTCCAATGCCGACCTGCTGCTGGCCGCCTTTCGTCCTGCGGCATTGCAGCGCCTGGGACTCGACTGGCCCACCTTGCACGCGCAATATCCGCGTCTCTGCTTTGTCGGAATCGTCGGCTATCTTCCGCCGGATGAAGAGCGCACCGGACACGATCTTACTTATCAGAGTGATGTCGGATTATTGCAGCCCCCGCAAATGCCCTCCAGCTTGTTTGTGGATTTAGCTGCCGCGGAACGCGCCGTAAGCATGGCTTTGGCGTTGCTCAATAAAATGGCAAGAACAGGAAGCGCAGGTTGTGCGTGGATTTCACTGCATGAATGTGCCCAGGATTTGGCTGCGCCGCTCAGGGCTGGGCTCACTGCTGCGGGAGGGTTGCTGAGCGGCAGCTATCCGTTATACGGCTTCTATCAGGCAAGTGATGGCTGGATCGCCGTGGCGGCGCTGGAGCCGCACTTTGCCGAACGATTGCTTTTAGAACTCAATCTCAGTAATGCGGCTCGCCCCGAACTCGAACGTATCTTCCTCCAGCGTAGCGCTGCGGCGTGGGACCGATGGGCCGTCGAACGCGGACTCCCGCTGGCTGCTATAAGAAGAAGATGACCAGCCGTTGCTGCGGGTCGTGGCAGAACCGCGCTGGATACGGCGCGTATTCTTCGGTTCGCGATCATCATAAAAAGGCTGCAATTCCAAACGTAATTCAAACATTTAATACCTCCTGCGTGCGTTGCGCCGGGCAGATCGTAAACGGGGGCCGGCGTTCGCCAGACTCGCGGTGGGCATATTGATCCTGCACAAAATGACTAACATGAATAACCAATGCCACGTCATCTCCTGCCCTCCTTGAATCTTTGAGTACGATAGTAGCCAAACAGGGCCTGCGGCAACGGTACAAACATACTTAAAGTTAAAAATCTCTAACCAATAGTAAACAAACAAGTTACAAGCGTACTCTGAATATTTTTGCAGCTTCGGCCGAGTGCAGGTTTCAATTCAATTCTTCCATTTTCATCCAGCTTGCCCCTCCAACTGGCTTGATAAGCCAGTGGCCGTATAGGATGTTGGTCACTCTGAAGAAAATCCCTACGCAAAAAAAGGACAGGCTAACCATGTTCGAACCGAATTTATTTTCCGGCAAAAAAGTTCTGATTACCGGCGGCGCCACCGGTCTGGGTAAGAGCATGGGAAAACGCTTTCTCGAACTCGGCGCATCGCTCTGCATCTGCGGACGCCGCGAAGACGTGCTGGCACAAGCCGCAGATGAGCTGCACAAAGCCACCGGCGGCACCGTCAAAACCTTCCCTTGTGATGTGCGCAAAAACGATCTCGTTGAAGCCATGGTTGACCACTTCTGGCAGGATGGGCCGATTGATATTCTCGTAAACAATGCCGCGGGAAATTTTATCTGCCGGACTGAAGAGCTTTCCATCGGCGCTTTTGAAGCAGTGATTGGAATCGTGCTGATGGGGACCATCCAAGTCACCATGGCATGTGGCAAGCGCTGGATCAAAGAAGGCCGCAAAGCCAGCGTGCTGAACATCACCACCACCTATGCGGAAAGCGGATCCCCCTATGTTGTGCCGTCAGCCGTAGCTAAAGCGGGTGTTTTGAATATGACGCGTAGCCTTGCCGTTGAATGGGGTAAAAAAGGCATTCGCTTCAATGCCATTGCTCCAGGCCCAATTCCCACTGAAGGGGCATTCTCCCGGCTCATGCCGGCAAAATCATTGGAAGAGATGGCCAAAAAGCGTAATCCCATGAAACGTTTTGGGACGCATGAAGAGCTCGCCAATCTCGCCGCATTCCTGGTGAGCGATTACTCCGGCTATGTAAACGGTGAACAGGTGGTAATGGATGGTGGCGAGTGGCTTAAAGGCGCAAGCGAATTTGACCATCTTGGTGATCTGCTGACGGAAGAACAGTGGCAGATGATGAAGCCCAGGAAGAAAGCGTAAAAGAGCTAAAGCCAAATCGTCTGGATGCGCCTCGCTCTCCACATGGACGGCTTTCTGCAATTACAATTTCAATGTATTCAAAAGTACCTATTTCAAGGAGCGTTCATGGCTGGAGTCAAGCTGATCGTGATGTATCCGCAACCCAAAGATGTTGCCGCGTTTGAAAAGATATACCAGGCTGAGCACGTGCCCATGGCGGTATCAAAGCTGCAAGGCAAAACCAAACTGGTGGCCACCAAGGTGATCGCATCGCCGCAGGGAACACCTGCTTACTATCGCATTGCTGAAGTCTACTTCCCTTCCATGGAAGCCTTGCAGGCCTGCGCCGCGTCAGAAGGCGGCAAACAAACATTAGGACACGCCGCGCAAATCTCTTCCGGTGGTCCGCCCGTTATGCTGATTGCGGAAGAAGAATCCTTCAGCTTCTAAAAACATCCAACAAAAATGCGCTGAAGATTTCCGGTATTCAGCGCAATTTCCAGCGGCCGCAACAATCAAGCGGCGCATCCCAGGTTGATATGAAAGCTATTCAAGTGCAAAAGACCGGCGGCCCAGAGGTTCTCACGCTGGTTGATCTCCCCGTTCCCAGGCCCAAGCCCAATGAAGCACTGGTAAAGATTGCGGCTTCCGGCGTCAACTTTATCGATGTTTATTTCCGCGAAGGCCGCTATCCTTCCCCGCTCCCATTCACAGATGGCCAGGAAGCTTCTGGATCTGTTACAGAAATCGGGAGTGACGTAAAAACCGTCAAGGTCGGTGACCGCGTGGCTTACAGCAACGTGCTTGGCACATATGCGGAATATGCCGTGGTGCCAGCTGATCGTCTGGTCCGTGTGCCTGACAAAATTACTGATCAGCAAGCCGCGGCTGCAATGCTCCAGGGCATGACCGCGCATTACCTCATCAACACTACGTATCCGCTGAAGAAAGGTGAAACCGCATTGATTCATGCGGCTGCCGGTGGCGTAGGGCAACTGTTGGTCCAACTCGCTAAGAGCATTGGCGCGCGCGTCATCGCAACCGTCGGCACTGAAGAAAAAATCAGGCTGGCGCGGGAAGCTGGCGCTGATGAAGTAATCCTCTATACCAAGCAGGATTTTGAAGCGGAAACCAAACGCCTCACCGATGACAAGGGTGTTCATGTGGTCTATGATGGCGTGGGCCAGAGCACTTTTGAGAAAGGCCTGAACGTGCTTCGCCTTCGTGGTCACATGGTGCTCTTTGGCGCATCCAGCGGCCCGGTGCCTCCAGTGGATGTGGTCAAACAACTGATGGCAAAAGGATCGCTTACGCTAACGCGTCCCAGCCTGAGTCATTACGTCAGCACGCGTGAAGAACTGGAGCATCGCGCGGGAGAAATCCTTGGGTCCATCGCCGCCGGCAAGTTGAAGCTGCGCATTGATCATGTCCATAAACTGGAAGAAGCCGCGGAAGCGCATCGCGATCTGGAAGGCCGCAAGACCACGGGCAAGATATTGCTGATACCGTAACCACTCGATCGGCAGAGGCGCAGCCAATGCTGCGTCTCTTATGTCTGCATTAAAGTGAGGAAAATTTATGTCAACGCTTGGATTCATCGAATACGAAAAAGCCAGCCCGGAAGTACGCGCCGTGTATGACGACATTATGGCTACGCGCAAAACCGACAAGGTCACAAATTTCTGGAAAGCCCTGGCGCACGATCCGGTGCGGCTGAAGCGGACATGGGAAGACACCAAAGAAATCATGGGTGCTGGCGCGCTCGATCCGCTGATGAAAGAGCTTATCTACCTTGCCGTAAGCGTGAGCAACCAGTGCGATTACTGTATTGCCGCGCACACGGCTGCCGCACGCAAAAAAGGCATGACGGAAGCGATCTTCAATGAAATGCTGGCCGTGGTAGGTCTGGCCAATTCCAATAATCGCCTGGTGGCGGGGCTTCAGGTTGAAATCGATGAGCAGTTTAAAGCGATAGGATAACCTTCGCGGAACACGCAATTATTTCAAGCAGGGGCGACTATGGGCGTATTTAGAAAGGTGTTCGGTCCAAGCCGAGCAGAAATCTGGCGGCAGTTCTGCGACCAGACTGGCTCCAACTATGTTGCCGGCGGTCTTTGGAAAAGTGACAAAGTTGAAACAGCTCATGACCAATGGACCGTTACGCTGGATCTGTATGTCGTCTCCACTGGCAAATCCACCATCACATATACAAGGATGCGTGCCCCTTACGTCAATCCGGACAATTTCCGATTTACTGTGTACCGCAAGGGTGTCTTTACCGGGATAGGAAAATGGTTTGGAATGCAAGATGTAACGGTCGGTTACGAAGATTTTGACCGGGACTTTGTGATTCAAGGCAATGACGAACAAAAGCTGCGCAGGCTGTTTTCCAGCCAGAAGATCCGGGACTTGATTTCCACCCAGCCTGACATTCATTTTTCGGTCAAAGATGACGAAGGGTTCTGGAGTAAAAACTTTCCTGCAGGCGTTGACGAGCTTTATTTCCAGGTAGTGGGCGTAATCAAAGACGTTGAGCGGTTAAAACTTCTTTATGACTTGTTCGCAGAAACACTGGATGAACTGTGCCGCATGGGCTCAGCATATCAGCAAGCTCCTCCAGTAAAACTGTAAAGAGAAGCTGTAATTAAAAATAAGACTGAAGAGTTCCCTCTCGGCGGATATCGGCGGTGCAGCAGTGAAATCCGCCGCCAAATGGATAAACGCGATCAAAAGGACATGGGATCACTTCACACTTCAGTGACCTCAGCAAATCAATCATTGGCTTCTCAGCTTGCTCCACAACAGCCGTTCGCTCGTCGAGCATGAGAATGTTCATTGAGATCCAGTTGCTCACGTCGCGCGAGGGCGCACGGCCGGTTTTTACCGAAGGCGGCGCTGTGACTAACTGCCAGCCGTTATTTTTGAAAATATCTAGCGCGTCATCCATGCATGGCCTTTGTGGATTGACCAGTGCCAAGCCCGGGCGGATTGGAACGAGCGTCGTGTCGATGTGCGTTGGTGTCGGCTCGCGGAATGCAATGCGATGAATGCGGAAATCCGGCCCAAGATGCTGCTGCAGCCAGTCGGCTCCGAACTGATTGCTAACCAGGTCGGGCTGCCAGAAAATATCGCGTCCGCAACGGGCGAAGCAGGCTGCATCAAAGACTGGTTCAAACCCTGTGAGCAAGGGGGCGGAATTGAAATCGAAGGTGCCTGCTGTGGAATCACGTTCGTTGTATAGAGCGTCAGACATGAGCGGCTTTGGCGCAGTGGTCCACCGCGCTCCGCCGGCAAAATAGTTTTTCAGCAGACTGCGATATGCACGAAATTCAAAATAGCGCGCACGCTGGGCCATGGGAGCTTCAATGATTTCATTGCCAATCACCAGAAGCAGGTCTCGCGGACAGGCAATGGCATGTCCACAGGCAACTTCCCAGTCTGGGGTTTTCACAGGAACGTTCTGGTCCATTGGATCAGGCCGGCGAACAGTAATTCCGCGGCGCTGCAGCAGCTCGGCAAAGTAATCAAGCTGGCGCTCGGCATCATCTATTACGGTAGAATGGACTGGCTGGCCGGGAAATGCTCGCGCAGAATCACCCGGCGCGAAGTAAGGAGAAAGCGCGGGCTCAAAGCCCATGTCGGCAGCGCCGCGGGCTGATCCAACAATCACTTCCTGTAAAGGGTCCCATTCATTCCATGAGTTAACGACGTTCATGCAAGCCTTTCTTATGTCCGTGCACTGGTTTGTAAATCGTGGTTTGTAAATCATGGTTTGCGAAATTATGGTTCGCTAAATTATGGCTTGCTAGATCCACGCTCTGCTAAATCAACGCTGCATCGTAAGTAATAGGCAGCGCCAGCACAGCTTCGCAGCCAGTCCTATCAGCGCGGTTGGCCAGCTGCAGAATGCCTCCATGCGCTTCCGCAATTTGGCGGCTCAGAATCAGCCCAATACCACTGCCGCCATGCTTGGTGGTAAAAAACGGCACGAAAAGATTGTCACTGTTAAGCAGCCCCGGACCTTCATCGCGAATAAATACTTCAACACTGCGCGCGTTCGTACGCCAGCCAATCTCCACTGAGCCAGGGTGCTTCAACGCAGGATCAAGCGACGCGTCCACGGCGTTGCGAATCAGATTGATTAGCACTTGCTCAATCTGATCAGGGTCGGCGTCAATGATTACCTGCGGCCCTTCCAGCGCTTTTACCTGCAACCGGCGTTCCAGAGAGGCCACACGCTGTACCAGCGGACCCACATCCAGCCGGCCCGGAGTGGGAGAAGGCATCCGCGCCAGCCGTGTATATGCCTGCATAAAGCGATTGAGCGATTCCACGCGATTTTCAATCACGCGCAACCCTTGCTGCATGTCCTGGGCAACATCTTCCGGCAGCGCGGCGCGTCCGGTAAGCGAGCCCAGAGTGCCGGCAATCGATTTGATCGGTGCCAGTGAATTGTTCAACTCATGGCCCAGCACGCGAATCAGCCGCTGCCAAGCCTGGCGCTCTTCTTCGCGCAAGGCGCGGCTCAGGTCAGAGATGATCAACAGCTGGTGAGGAACACCGTTCTCCCGAAACTCCGTGTGGCTGATGGCCCAGCGGCCATGCTTCCCCGGAAAGGTCATCTCCAGCGTTTGCGGCCCTGGCGACTGGAGAAATTCCTGCAAGCCTACTTCTTCCGCGGTCAGGCCAAGCATGCGTGGCGCAATCCTTCCCATCAGCTGCTCGCCCGCGCGATTTACAATCCGCAGGCGCTGCTGCTGGTCAAACGTAAAAACCGCCACGTCAATCTCCATCATCACTTTCTTCAGGAGTGCCGTGGCCTCAAGCGCGCTGATCTTCTGTTGTTGCAGCCGGATCGCCAGCGCATTGATTTCGTAAATCAGGTCAGCCAGTGAGTCTTCGCGGCCGCCGCCGCGCAGCCGGAAAGAAAAATCTTCTTCGCGGATCGCCGCCACCATGTTGGAAAGAGTCTGCATTGGGCGGACGACCTGCGCATGCAGCATGGAACTGCCAATCATCCAGGCCACAACAATGAATAGGGTCACCGTCCATTTCAGCTCAATCGAATGGTTTCCCAGCCAAAGGAATAGTTCGGCAACCACTGCGCCGGGCAGGCTGATGAGCAGCGTCATCAGGAGGATGCGAGTATCGAAATTCAGCCTGATCCGTCTGTCCATCAAGATTGCGGCGGAACTGCGGACGGGTTGAAAGTGCGGATCAGACGCCATACTTTTGCATGCGGCGATAGAGAGCGCTTCGGCTCAAACCAAGCGCTTCCGCCGCATGGCTGATATTACCTGAATGGCGGGAGAGCGCCTTCTTGATCAAAAGGTTTTCAACTTCTTCCAGGCTTAAGTCCTCAATTCGTCCTGAGGGCGACTTGTCGCTTTCCAATCCAAGATCGGCAGGCTGAATCTGTTCGCTGGTGCTCATCAGGACGGCGCGTTCCGTGGAATGGTCCAGTTCGCGCACATTCCCCGGCCATAGGTGGTCGATCATCTTCTGCAATGCCGAAGGATCAAAACTTTTCACCGGCTTGCGGTAACGTTGCGCGTACAGCTTTAAAAAGTGCGCTGCCAGCAACGGGATATCTTCCTTGCGTTCGCGTAGTGGTGGAATCGGCAGCTCTACTGTATTGAGCCGAAACAACAGGTCAGAGCGAAAGCGGCCTTCGGCGCACTCCAGTTTCAGGTCTGCATTGGTAGCTGAAATTACGCGAACGTCAACGCGGTTCGTCTTGGATGAGCCAACCCGTTCCATCTCGCCGGTCTCCAATACGCGCAACAGCTTGGCTTGCTGCTTGATGGGTACATTGGCAATTTCATCCAGAAACAGCGTGCCGCGGTCCGCCAGCTCAAAGCGCCCCACGCGGTCCGTGCGCGCATCAGTAAATGCGCCCTTCACATGGCCAAATAGCTCGCTTTCAAACGTTCCTTCCGGCAGTCCGCCGGTATTCACGGTAATCATTGGCCGCCCACTGCGAGAAGAAAGTGCATGCAGCGTCAGCGCGACTACTTCCTTACCTGTGCCATGCTCGCCCGTGATCAGCACATTGGCATCACTGGGGCCAATGCGGCTCATCAATGTCAGCAGCGGCTCCATGGCTTTTGATTCCGCAATAAAGACAGGACGGTTCTGTGCGCGCAGCAAACTATTTTCTGCTTCCAGCCGCTCCGCGCGACGGATGGTTCGGTACAGGTCAACCTGTGTACGGATAATGCTCAGCAAACGATGATTGTCCCAGGGCTTCTGGATAAAATCTCGCGCGCCGCGTCGCATGGCTTCAACTGCAAGTTCCACGCTGCCCCAGGCGGTCATCACGATAACCGGCAGCTTACTGTCTACGGCCTGTACGCGGGAGAGCAGATCAATGCCCTCCTGGCCTGAGGTGGTGTCACGCTGGTAGTTGAGGTCCATCAAGAGCACGTCAAATTCATTGCTCTGGATGGACTCCAGAGCCGATCCCGGCGTGCTGACGGTCTCTGTGACGTAACCCTCAGCTTTAAGCAGAAGGCGCAAAGCTTCGCGCACGTCAGCCTGGTCGTCCGCAATCAGAACGCGGATTGGCTCAGACTTGATGGCTACATTACTCACCAACTCCTGCGCTTTAGTCGACACCAAAAATCTCCTGCTTCAGAATCCCCCACTTGCAATTCTTCTCCACTCATTGGGCTGCCGCCGCCGGAACCACGGCTGTATCTTCCACAATCCATCCATCTTTCAGTTGGATAACGCGGTTGCCAAAAGCTGCGTTCGCTTCGGAGTGTGTCACCTGAATGATAGTGGTTCCCTGCTGGTTCAGTTTTTTAAACAGCTCCATGGTTTCTTTGGCCTGGCCGGAATGGAGATTGCCCGTCGGCTCGTCCGCCAGAATCAACTTGGGATTGCCAGCCACTGCCCTCGCCACGCCCACCAGTTGCTGTTGTCCGCCGGAAAGCTGGTTGGGATATAAGTCTTTCTTGCCGACGATCTGGAAACGGTCCAGAATGTCCGCCACCATAGAGGCCCGCTGGGCGCGCGGAATATCGCGGTAAGAAAGAGGCACATCAATATTTTCCTGGACCGTCAAATTGTCCAGCAGGTGATAGCTCTGGAACACAAATCCCACGTAGCGGCGATTCAACTCGGCGCGTTTCTTGCGATCAAGCTTATGGACTGCCTGCTCGTTAAAGGAATACTCACCCGCCCAGCCATCGTCCAGCATGCCAATAATACTCAGCAGCGTGGTTTTGCCGGCGCCGGAAGGCCCCATGATGGTGACAAACTCGCCTTCTTTTATATCGACATTGATACGGCGCAGCAGCCACACCGTTCCTGCCGGGCTTTTAACGGTTTTCTCAACATTGCGTAGTTGGATCATGTGTCCTTTTTCCGAAAAATCATCGGTCTATCAATCATACTGCTGGTTTCAACAACCATGGCAGGATCGAGAAAAATTGATAAATGCGTAATTTGGTAAATGGGTGAATTCAAGCCAGTTCTTTCCTGAGAGAAGACTGCTTTTTCACTTACTGCCAACCTAGCCGAGCTGAATTTACTCAATACCAATTTACCCAATTACTAACTGTTCTTATTTTCTCATTCATACCGCAAAGCTACCATTGGATCCACTTTGGTGGCGCGGCGGGCGGGAATAAAGCTTGCTAGCAGGGCAATGCCCACCAGAATCGCAATCACAATTGCCATTGAAGACACATCATACCGGCCCAGGCCAAACAACATTGAGGCAAACAGCCGGCTGCCTAAAAACGATGTTGGAATACCAATCAGCACGCCGGCTGCAACGAGTTTTCCCGCTTCCTGCAAGATCATCCTGAGAACGCTGCCACGCCGTGCCCCCAGAGCCATGCGAACGCCAATTTCACGTGTCCTGCCGGCCACAGAATATGAAAGAACGCCGTACAGGCCAATGGCTGCCAGCAAGAGCGCCAATCCAGCAAAGAAGCCTGAGAGTCTGGCAATGAGGATCGCATCGCCAATGGAGCGCTCGGTCAGTTCGCTAAGCGCTCGTATGGAATAGATGGGTACATTCTCGTCCACGCTTTTAATCTGTTTGCGCACAGCCACGGCAACAGCGGTGGGATTGCCAACTGTTCTTATCTCAAAGTTAATGCCCGGGACAGCTCTGGGCGATTGCATTGCCGGAACATAGAAACGCCGTCCTACCTGCCCTTTGAGCGCATGATCGCGTGCATCGTGCGATACACCCACTATTTCAATTTGCAGCCCCTTGAACTCCAGGTCGTCAATGGTGAACTTTCTGCCAATAGGATTGGTTGCGCCAAAATAAAACTTGGCCATCGCCTCATTAATCACAGCCACCTTGGGCGCTGTCTCTGTGTCTTGCAGGCCAATATCGCGCCCCAGAAGCATGGGGATGCCCACCGCGCTAAAGTAGCTGGGCCCCACTTCATCAAGTGCAGATTGTAGGTCAGCATCATTCTTGGCGATGTAACCCTCAACCTTAATGGACTCCCCGGATTCGCTGCCGCTGAAGAGGCCATTCTTAGAGTAGCTGACTCCGCGAACACCCGGAAGATTAGCAAGCTGGCTGGCCATTCCATTGCTGAAATTGATGATCTGAAGTTTGTTGTAGCCTGCCCCCAGTGGATCAGTGGAGACCATAAGAATGTGTTCGCGGTTATATCCCAGATCAACATTGCGAATATTCTGCAGGCTACGCACCAGGAGACCGGCAGCAAAAAGCACCAGCAGCGAGACTGAGACCTGCGCCGTGACCAGTAACTTACCCCAGTTCCAGCCAGCATGAGCGTTCGTGCCAGCCTGCGCTCCGGATTTAAGCGTAAGCGCCACGGAAACCCGCCGTGAACGCAGAGCCGGAATCAATCCAAACACAATGCCGGTAAGCACGCATACGGCAGCCGTAAACAAGAACACGCGCAAGTCAGGAGACGCTTCCAACTGATCATTTTTGCTTAACTGTAAAAGAGTCTTGGTGCCCCAATGTGCAACCAGCAACCCCAGCGCGCCGCCGGTAAAGGAGAGGAAGATACTCTCCGTCAGGAGCTGGCGGACCATTCGGCCCGGCGTGGCGCCGATTGCAAGCCGCACCGCAATTTCTTTCTGCCGGCTTGAGGCCCGGGCAAGCATCAGGTTAGCTACATTCACTGCGGCAATTATTAGAACTAGCCCGACAATCATCATCAAGAGCAACAAAGGTTCGCGGAAATCACCCCGCAAGTCAGAGAATCCGCCGCCGCCTTCGCTCACTTTTATTTTTGCCTGCTTCAGGTTATCCAGATCGGCTTTGTTCAGCTTGGCGCCCAGCGGTCCGTTCACAAGCTGTTGCAAAACCACATTCACGTTGGCGCGCGCCTCTTCCACGGTTGCGCCGGGCTTTAGGCGGGCAATAATGTGCAACCATGAGGCGTTATGCTCGTCCAGCCATTTTCTGCCGGTGAGAACTTGTTCCTGCATGGTCGCGGGAACCCAGAAATCCTGTAAGTCGCCAACGGTGTCGCCATAAAAACCTGGCGGCGTTACGCCGATAATTGTGAACGGATAATTACCAATGCGAACTGACTGGCCAACTGCGCCGGGATTCTGACTTAGCTTATCTTTCCAAAAGCTGTAACTCACCACGATTACGGGATGCGCGTTGGGGGCATTATCATCTTCAGCGGTTAGGACACGGCCATAGAGGGCATTCACGCCCAGCACAGAAAAATAATTTCCGCTTACCAGCACACCTGTTGCGTTGCCGGTGATTTCATTTCCCCCCTGGGCCGCCACCACGCGCAACCTGTGAACTTCACCCGAGGCCAGCATGCCCGAAAAGACCTGACTGCCGGCATTGAGCTCCCGATACAAAGGATAGGAGAAAACCTCAACGCGTGGATCGCCCAGGGACCTGCTATGAACTTCCAGCGGATCTCCCACCACAACCAGCTCTCCTGGCGCTTTCACGGGAAGCATTTTGAGCATTACAGCGTTCACCAGACTGAAAATAGCGGTGTTTGCTCCGATACCAAGCGCCAGCGTCAACACTGCCACTGCAGTAAAAGCAGGCGTCTTGCGCAACATGCGGAAAGCGTATTGAAGGTCTTGAAATAAAGTTCCCATAGATTTTTAGCCAGAAAAGATTTTAACCAGAAATTAAGCCAGGAATCGTCAATTGGACGAGGTGAGAGCTGATCGAATCTCGCAAGGGATGGCGCCTTTGCTTCTTCTTATCTGAATCCTTACGTTGATTAAGTTCTTAGATCTCGTCGCTGGTTGCACCGGTGTCGTGCAGAGCGCCCAGGGCCCAGGCTGCATTCTTGCGCGCCTCAGCCTGCGGAGAGCTCTTTAATACCCGAATCAAGGGTTCAATGGAGGGATGCCCAATGTTCACCAGGGCTGCGGCCACTTCCTCGCCCAGCGTCATTTTATCCAGTGGGCGCTGGCGATATTGTTTAGCGTCTACGCTGGTAACGTCGCCCAGCAGATCCAGAAGCGGATCAATGGCAACTGCGGCTGCAGACCGTTGTTGTCCTAACCAGTATGCGGCTGCTGCCTTCTGCTGTGGCTTCCCTGATTTGAGCAGCTGAATGTGCTGAGCAACAGGATCACTTCCGCCACCCGATACCATAGTAGCGTTGTGCCTGGGAGTAAAGCCTGCAACTGCCAGCAGGAGCATGCCCACGCAGAGAGCCAAACCCGCTTTCCTCAGTTCACGCATACCGAACTCCTTCACCAGAGGGGCAGCGGCGCCGTCGCCGAAGAACTTATTGCTTATCCTACCCGATTTTCAGCATCCAAATGCTAAATCGCACTTTTTGTGCCGAAGTTAAATATTCCCGCAAGCGATTGAAAACAATACCATAACTGATTTATTGGGAGCTGGAAAATAAGTTTTTCGGTGTTCGCTAACGCAAAAAGCTGTTCGGAAACGAACACTGGATTGCCGCTGTCAGAACCGGATAAGGAAGTAAAAATAATACAGCTCCAGCCGCATCGTTTAACTGACTTCGCTATGATAGTGCCCTATCCCAGTGTGGTTCATCGGCCCCGGCAGTCCAATCCTTGCAGTTTCTGGTTTTAACTTTGTTGGCGTTGGTTCGTTTTTATTTGGCTCTTTTATTTGTTATTGGAACAACACGGCTGCGCCGATAGGTATCAGACGTGGAAGGATATATGCGCATGTACATTTGTACTTTCCCCGGCATGCGGACCCTGAAGTTGTTTTGCGCCGCATCCGCCATACTGATAGCAGGTCTGCCTTTATCCGCGCAGAGCGCGCGGACCAACAGCAGTTCAGCGCAAGCAGAGCTGCACATTACGGCGATTGTCGCGCCGGTCATCTTTCCGCCACGTCACGATAGGCACAGAGATCGCGACCACGAATCGGTCTCTTATAACCTTGGGCCGCAAGAGGAAAAGCTTTCCGTCACTGAAGAAGTGCGACCAATGCTGGTCACGGTAGAGGGCAAAGCAGCGGAGCGGCAGGCTGTTCGCCTGACTACGGTCGTTGTGAATTAAAAGCTATTTCTGCTGAGGCGCATTCACCAGATAAGGCGCCAGATCAGGATTGCTGATCACAATAGTCGCGCCCTGCACTTGAATCGGATCAGCCGGCATCTTTACCTGTCCTGATGGAACTTTCATTCCCTCAGGCAGTTCCTTGGTTGCCACCAATGTCACCGTCAGGTCGCCGGACGGAAGGTCACGCAGCAAGAAGTTCCCGTTCGCATCCGTTTTGGCGATGCCATAACCAGCGGTAATTTGCACTCCGGCAAGTGGCACCAGATTGTAGTCTTCGCCTGCCGCTGCTCCGCTTGTGCCCTGAGCCTGGCCGCGTCCCGCTTGATTCACTCTTCCGCCCGCCTGTCCGCCGCGCTGGCTGCGAACAGATCCCGCGGGCATGCCGCTGATCTTCAATTTGCTGGAATCCACCGGCTGCGCCGCAGGCTCCGCCAGTACTTTTACAAATACTCGTCCGGCAATTGAGCGCATAGCGCGCGCCGGAATATTCTCAACCGCCGTTGAAACCGGCGACACATGCAGCGTGAACGTATCTTGCGGCAGCGCGTAGTTCGCCGGAAGCGTGCCTGCATCCACGCTAATCCTGTAGTCGCCCGGCGCTACATCGTCAATTTCAAAATCACCGGTATCTTGCGCAATTACCGTGCGCTGGCGATTGCCATCGTCCAGAGTCAGATGAACGCCAGACAGCCCTTTTGCGTCCGGCGACTTCTGCCCTTCAAAACGCAGGTCATTGAAGACGCTGCCTGTAATGCGGGCAAAATCTACAACTCCAAAATTCACCACGCTGATTCTCTGCCGGATCAAGTCAACCGATGCCTGGTTCTTGGTGGTCATGCGTACCGGCCCGGCAAACTGCGTTAAGGCAAGAGAAACCAAGTGTTCGCCCTGGCCCACGTCAGAAAATTTATACCGGCCCTGCTCATCGGTTTCGGCGATCTCGCCATCATCCAGCTTTACTTGAAGGCCAACCAGCCCTTGTTCGCCGAAATTAAATGCGCCGTTCACGTTGTTGTCGCGGAAGACCCGGCCTTCAATAATTCGCGAAACATGTCTCGTGGGCATCAACGTACTCGGCATGGCGCTGAAGCGTTTCGTGAATCCAAAATACAAAAGCGAAGAGCGCTGAACACCATTTCCAGTATTTCCCAGCACCCACACATTCGTCAGGCCAGAATTGAAGTCGAGCGATGGCGTGGCCTGGTAAGTCAGTGAGTACCCAACAAACGGCGTCCATGCTTCCGTAGTACCGGTAGAGGCCCGTGCAAAAGAGAAGTTAGGATTGACGCTCAGTTTTTTTCCGATCCGTAACTGTGCCGATGCTGAAATGGAGGTACTGATTGGCACTTGCGCTTCCAGAAGGGCCTTTACCTCAGGCGGCAGATTGTTCGATTGCACGAATGAAATAGGATCTAGCAAAAATAAATTCTGCAATTCCGGCGAAAGCAGTTGCAACTCTGATCCCAGCTTCTGCACCAGTGAAGGGTTGCGCCGGTCTTGCTCAAAGCCAACCATCATGCTGCCACCCTTGATCTGGTATGAAACTGAATCGCGGACGGAAAACTCATCTTCTGAGCTCAACTGCAATGGGTCCTGCACTGAGCCAACCGTAAACTGCGCGGCGTTGGCAATGCGCGGGGTGAATTGGTGGCGCCAACTGGTGTCAAAGCGATTGCCGGTGCTGGTCTGATCTGAAAAGCCGCCGTCATTGCGGCTGAACGTATAGCTGAAATTTACATCGTCACGTGAATTGATGCGCCAGGCGAATGAAGGCGTGAGATAGTCCGAACTCCCGGCATGGAGTATGTTGCCGAAAGGTTGCGTGATGGTGTGCTGATAATAGAGCGACTCGCTCAGGTGATCTGTTAGTCCGTAGGTAATTCCCGCCTTGGCTGAAGTTGTGCCGGAAAATAAAGACTGAATACGGTTGAGCGGAAAGAGCAGAGACGACGATCCACCGGACGCAAAGAATGTGACCCGATGGCTGATGTAATTGAGTTCGCCGCGTCCCATACCGCCGTGCGTGCTCACACCGCCAGTACTCTGTATGGTCCATTTATCGCCGAGCTGATAATTAAAACCGCCGGTCTGCATCAGGTCATTACGGCGTCCGCCAATCGGATTGAAGAGGTCTGCAGGTGAATCGATGTAGCTGGTGGTGGCAAATAAATTCAGCTTTTTCGTCTGCTTGCGATTAAAGGAGAACCCGCCAATATCGTGCGTGGAGCCGAGCGCCAGAAAGTAAAATGGGACCGTCGATCCCCCAAAAAACATGTATTGATTATTGCCTTGGCGCATTGTGACTTCAGCACCGCGCAGCTCCACTGAATCGGAGTAACTAAACGGGCTGAGATAATTCTGCGTGCCGTTGTTTGTCAGGCTCACCACGTTATCCAGCAGACTTACGTCCATTCCAGGGCTGCGGTAAGCGATGGTTCCGTGCCGCACGTTGAAAGCGTGTCCGCCTTCAAGATTGTTGTCTTCCACCTGTGTGTTGACAAACAAACGGCCCTGAGCGCCGGCTGGCTGCGTCCAATAAAGATCGTTGACGACTGCTGTGGTGGTCTGGCCGGCAGTATTAGCAATTTGCACGCTGGAACCAAAACTTCCCTGCGCCATCTCGCTCTGGCGGCGCAGCGCTGAAGGCGGAAGCACAACCTGTGGACGCTGAAGTACGCGCAGCCGAATGCTGACAGGCTTGTCATTCAGATAGCCAAGTAAAACAGTTTCCCCGCGCTCAAGGCCGAAAATCTGGAGACCGTCCACTGTGGTTTCAACCCGCGCGACTTCAGGATCGAGCACAATCAGGTTAGAAAGGCCCGGCGTGCTAATCGTGCGCGACCATTGCCAGTAGACTTCCACCAGAGAAGGCACGCCAGCATCAGCGGATTGGGCGACAGCAGTGGGAGCAAACACGCACATTGCAAGCAAACTGCCCAGCAGCGCGATGATCACCGTTATGTTTCGTTGAAATCTCAAAGTCTCAATACCTATTGCGCTGCTACGCTGAACGCCACTTGCTGCGTCTCAATGTGGTCTTCACCATATGCCACGGTCACAAGCGCGGTGTAATTTCCTGCGGGCAACTTCCCTGCCCAGTCCACGTGCATGGAATTTTTCTGCCCCGGCAAAAAGCGTTTCTCCGTGCCTTCAGCCTTGGCCACAAGTTTTCTATTCGCATCAAGAACGGCCAGCCGGGCCACCGGAAATACATGCGTGTTGCCGGCATTCAGAAGGTCAAAATCCAGGGCCAGGCCATGGGTTTCCGCAGGTGGCGTCAGCTTCATGTTGCTCAGTTCAATCTTGTAATCTTCAGTCGATTCAGCCTTCAGCAATACCAGGCAGCCAATGCGCATGCTGGTGAAGACGCCCTTGCCATCATTCTTAGGGAAAGAAAGCTGTGGCTTGGATTGAACAAAAAGAGTCGCATAATAGCCGCCTTTGGCGTCAGACGGAGGCGTAACAATTGCCTTCATCTTCTGCGTGCCGTGCGCCCCAACTTCAAAGTGATCAGGCACAAACTGTATCCAGTTGGCCGCCGAGCGTGGCGAGGTTCCCGGAGATGAAAAAACCTTTTCGTTCTTCTCGTCGTACCAGAAATCCGTAATCTCCACGGTCATGTCCACGGGCGTTTCACCCGTGTTCACCGTGGAAAGATCGAACTCAAAGGGAACACCGGGCTTGAACTTTTCCACCACCTGCGCCGGAGCAAGGCCCAGAGACTGCGCAAAGGCCGGCGAGCAAGCGAGAGTGAAGCCAATCAGGGCCGCAAACAGATATAGATGGCGTTTGGTTATTTTGGTCTTCATTAAGGCACCGTCATGGTGAAGGTCAGAGTGGCGTTATCGCCCCCGCGGAGAGAAGTCGGTCCATTGATGTTAGAGACAAACAATCCCAGGAAACGAGTAATGGAACTGCGGTCAGTCGCAGCAGCCGTAATTTGAGTTACCGTGCCAGCGGTAAGGCCTATGTTGTTGAACGTCCCGGCGCTCGCAGTGCCGTCTCGCGCCTGCAAAATAGTGGGATGGGCAAAATTTGTGCTGGCGAAAACCTTGATCGTCGCCGTGGTAGAAGTGAAATCCGTGAAGACGGGTTGAATTAGATATGGCGTGGAATAAACAACGCCACCAGCTGCCGGTACAGTGGTCAGTCCCGCCGCCGGGCCAAAACCTAGTCCATTCACGTTTCCAAAATTCATGGAATAATTGTTGGCCGGGGTGACGGTCAATCCGCCAGTTGCTGTTGCTAACGTAAGCTGAACAGCGGTTTGAATGGTGTTGTTTGGAGTCGCGTTAAAAGACCATGTTGCCGTTTGCAGAATGTTGTTATTGGAAACATCCCGCATCACGTAAGTAACAATTGCGGTATTGTCGACTCCGGCAAATGCGGTAGCACCGTCATTATCAGGAACAAAAATTCCAATCCCGCCAGTCACGGTCGCATTTCCCAGAGTTGCCACCACAGTACTTGGCGCACCCTGGATAATGGACATAGTGCTATAGCCGCCAGAAGTCGTACAGGTCAGGGAGCTTGGGCAATTCTGGATGATCTGCGCCAGCGGATGAGAAAAGCTCGTGCTTACATACGCAGTGAGCGAAGCATTTTGGTTCCGATTAAGCCCGGTAAACTGAATCTGAAACGGGGTAAAGTAAAGCGCGCCGTTGGTGAGGACCGTAAGCGTTAGCCCGCTTTGCGGTGCGCCGATGCCCAGCGCATTCATGGTCCCAAAAGTGTTGCGATAGGTCGTTCCAACCAGGGTTCCGCCAAGGCCGCCGGGCGCTTGCAGAAGAGAAAAGGCAGGGGCGGCGTGGGACTTGGTGATTGCCGCCAGAAGCACAAAAAGGAGAATGATGAGAGCCCGCTGCCGCGAGACACACGAAGCCCAATATACCTTCCCACCGGACTTGACGACGGGGAGGGGTTGGCGTCGAAGGTCATGGCAACAAACTCTCATCATCCAATTCAAACAGGGCGGTAAAGCCCCAACGACAATTCCCTGTTACTGAACCGTCAATGTAAAGGTGACCGTGGCGGTTTGCGCCGTGGCCGGGATTCCGGCAGCGTTCGTCGGAGAAACTGACACGCCGATAAAGCGGGTAAGAGGGGTGCCGCTTACAACCGTGCTGGCAATCGTGTCTGCGGTTGCAGTGCCCACGGCCGTAAATGAAGCAACGCTGGCCGGCACTGTGGCGGAGTTGGCGCTGTCACGAACAACGGTCAGATCGTGCGGAGCGGCGAAATCGGTGGTGACTTTAGCAGTAATAGAGGCGTTGGTGCTTGCCGCCTGGCTGGTGTACACCGGAGTCAGGTTGTAATCAGACCAATAAACAGCGTTGGTAACGCCCGGCGTGGTTGGAGCAAACTTGTTGCAAGCGCCATTGTTGATGGCCAGTGCGTCGACCGTGCCAAAGCTCATGGCGTAGTCAGTTCCTGCGCCAGTGGTAACGGCGCAATGGGTTACAGCGGCGGTGCCGGTGCTCAATGTGAGCTGAACTGCTGATTGAATGGTAGCTGAAATTTGCAGTGTCGGCGCCACTGTGTTGGTGCCGGTCGCCGTTGTAGCAGCGAATGCCGCTGTGGAAAGACCCATCATTCCCAGCGCGAAAATTGTAAAGTATTTCTTCATTTCTTTCTTACTCCTCCTGTTTGAATCCCCGGCCGAAGCCGTAAATACTCGGCCATCGGCCTAACGTACCCACACATTCTTAAAGCATTCCTATTTGGTGACAACGGTACTTCAGTAATCCATTTTGGAACCGGGAGGGTTTGACCCGCATTTTTAGCGGGTTTGAGCATTGGGGGAGGTTGATTACGATTGTACCTACAGCAAAATTGGCCACAAGGAGGGATTAACCTTAGTTACTGCGTTAGACAATCCTTAGCCGGCAGTTGCTCCAGCATTGCTCTCTTGTGCCGCGGCTTTTGCAAAGCACCCGGACTCTTTCGCCATAAGAACCTGCATCCAATCATGAAAGGAATTTAAGGGCTCCACGATATGCAAAGGAGAGCGCGATGAAAAAGTTTTTCCATTGGTTTTTGGCGGGTGTATTGTGCGTGGGCACGGCCAGCACCGTTTGGGCGCAAGGTGATTCACAGCGCATGCAAGACCGGATTTCACGCGAAGTTCGTCATGAGTTGGTCATGCTGCCGGAACTCAGCATTTTTGACAATCTTGAGTACAAAGTAACCGGCGGCAAGGTTGTGCTCATGGGGCAGGTCCGCAATGCAGTATTAAAAGATTCGGCGGAAAAGGTAGTAAAGAAAATTGAAGGCGTGGAAAGCGTGGACAACCAGATTGAAGTCCTGCCTCCTTCCCCAAATGACGACAGGATTCGCCGGCAGGTAGCGCGAACGCTGTTCAATGACGACCGTCTCTCGCGCTATTCCATGGGATCGCTGCCGCCGATCCATATCATCGTGAAGAGCGGCCACGTGGCTCTGGAAGGCGTAGTAGATTCACAAGGAGACAAAGATTACGCAACATTAAAAGCGAATGGCGTACCGGGCGTCTTCTCCGTGGAAAACCATCTGCAAGTGCAAAAGCCGTAGAACTCGCCGGGCCAACATTTAACAAGTACAAAAAGAAACGGAGGAAATTGCTCCTCCGTTTTTTTTTAGATTTTTTCTAAAAAGCTTTCTATTTGCGGGCGACCTTCCCTGCCGCCAGACAGGTAGCTCCGCGTCCATCCTCAGAGGCGCGCAGGCTGCTCGTATTGTCAGAACAATAGGCTTTGCCCCGTCCCGCCAGAGGTTCGGCGGTAACGCGGAACATTCTTGCTGGCTTATGCTCGCATCCGCTCAAGGTAAAGCGATAGCCATTGTAAAGACCGTCGGCAAAATCGGCGTCCAAAAATTTGTACATGCCTTCTTCATCCATGCCTTTGCCAACATTCACCAGGTCCGCCAGCTTGCAGGTAAATCCGATTCCCGGATGTTGCTGGGCATAAATGCTTTCCGCCATGCCAATCATGCGGACTGACCGCAGAGGCGTCATCTTAGGGCGCTCATCCTCCGTTGCGGATGCGTTGGGCGAAGTGGTGTCCATGGTCCCGCCGCTAATGGCAAGCCACACCGGATTCCACCAGGATCTTTCCAGGAATCGCGGATCTCCCACGGGAAGCGTGGTGCTCATGGTTACGGCATTCAACCGCCAGACGCCTTCCTGCCGCTTCAAATTCAGCAGCAGCCGCAACCCTACAGGCAGCTCCTGTTCAAGACCGCCACGGACCAGATGCAAAGAGAGCGCCATGTTGTCTTCTTCACGCCCCTGCTGTTCGCTGTCAATCTGGATTTCATAGCGCGCGTGTTCCTGAGAATTAGCAAATGAAAATAGAATCGGACCAATATCAAAAGCCTGGAATTTATTATTTGCGGAATTTGTTCCGATCAGTGCCTGAAGCGGATTGGGAGCGTTATCGAGAGAGCCCTTCATCAAATTTTGCAGCTTGCTCTGCATGTCCTGCGTCAGATGC
>DASXLK010000019.1:0-6918 GCA_036496365.1 Candidatus Angelobacter sp.
ACGCCGCATGAAGTCTCACGCGAGTGGGTCCCTGAGGCAATTGCGCAGGGGGTTCATGTAATCGATCTGAGTGGCGCATGGCGGCTGGAGACGCCAGAGTATCGCGCGATCTATGACTTTAAAGACGCCAATCCAGCCCTAGCCGACAAGGTAATGACGCAGGCCGTCTACGGCATTCCGGAGCTGCATCGCGACGAACTGAAAGAAGCCGCCCTGGTGGCGAATGCCGGCTGCTATGCCACCTCCATCATTCTGGCGCTGGCGCCGCTGGTGCGTGCTGGACTGGTTGATGTAAATCACGGCGTTGTCTGCGATTCCAAATCCGGCGTTTCCGGCGCGGGCAAGCAGCCGACGCAAAAAACACATTTTGTGGAAGTGGCGGAAAACTTGTCGGCCTACTCCGTCTTCAACCATCGCCACACCGGAGAAATTCTGGAGCAGCTTGGCCTTTTGCCAGAGCAGCTAATATTCACGCCGCATCTGCTGCCGATCCCACGGGGAATCCTCTCCACGATTTATTTGCGACTGAATTCCGCCATGACAGCCGAAGTCGTCCACGGCTGCATGCAGAAATTTTATGCAGGATCACCCTGGGTGCGGATATTTCCTGCGGGCAAGCTGCCGCAGATTCAGTATTCACTGCACACCAATTATTGTGACGTTGGGTTTGAACTGGCGCCGGACGGCAAGCGTCTGGTGATCGTTTCCTGCCTGGACAATCTGGTGAAAGGCGCTGCCGGGCAGGCCGTGCAGAACATGAATGTAATGTTTGGATGGAATGAAGAGGAGGGCCTGAGATGAAAATCGTGGTCAAACTTGGTGGCGCTACCCTGGAAGATTCTGCATTGCTGCAACGTGCCGTGCTGGCGGTAAAAGAACTGGCCAGCGAACATCAGGTGGCCGTGGTCCATGGCGGCGGCGCAGCGCTTACCCGCATGCTGGCGCAGATGGGCAAACAGAGCGAGTTTATTGATGGCCTGCGCGTCACAGACGCCGAGACACGGGACTTTGCCGTGATGGTGCTTGCCGGACACATGAACAAAAAACTAGTTGCCGCGCTGAGCGGCGTTGGCCAATCTGCCATGGGGCTCTGCGGCGGGGATGGCCGCGCTTTCCGTGCGCGCAAAAAAATGACCAACGGGCAGGACCTGGGCTTTGTGGGCGAAATTTCCTCTGTCGATCCGCGCTGGATTGAGACAATTTGGCAGCAAGGCTGCGTGCCTGTGATTTCCAGCGTGGCGCTGGGTATTGACGGCCAGTATTACAACATCAACGCCGACCAGATGGCCTCTGCCTGCGCCGTGGCTTGCCACGCAGATACGCTCATTTTTCTCACGGACGTTTCCGGCGTAAAAGGTGCTGATGGCCTGGTTATCCGCTGGCTTGATCTGGGTATGGCCGCCACGCTTGCGCAAAACTCTGTGATCGCGGGCGGGATGCTGCCCAAATTGCAGGCATGTAAAGACGCGCTGCTGCACGGCGTAAATCGTGTACGTATTTTGCCGGCGGCTGAAGTGGAAGCTCTGCCAGAATTTTATTTTGCCAAGATTGAGTCAGGGACGGAGGTCCTGGTCGCGTGAACCTGGAGCAAGTAAGCAAACTCGAAGCGAAATTACTGGTCTCAACCTATGACCGCTATCCCGTGCTGCTGCATAAAGGCCGCGGCGTCTATTTGTATGACAACAAGGGACGGAAATATCTGGACCTGCTGAGCGGCATTGGCGTAAATGCGCTGGGCTATGCGCATCCGGCAATCACTAAGACAATTGCCAAGCAGGCCAAACTGCTGGTGCATACCTCGAACTTGTTCTATCACGAATATCAAGGACGGCTGGCGGCTGCGCTTACCAAGATTTCCGGGATGGATCGCGTCTTCTTCACCAACAGCGGCACGGAAGCCTGGGAGGGCGCGCTTAAGCTGGCTCGTGCTTATGCTAAAGCCAATTGCGCAGAAGGTGCTGAGCCCAGCTACAAGATTCTTGCGCTGGAACATGCTTTCCATGGCAGGACTTTTGGCGCGATGTCCACCACGCACAAAGAAAAATATCGTTTACCTTATGCGCCGCTGGTGCCGGGAGTGGAGTTTGTCCGTTTCAATGACGTGGCTGATCTGGAAAGTAAATTCGACTCCACGGTCTGCGCCATCGGCTTTGAGTTTGTGCAAGGCGAGGGTGGCATTCGCCCGGTAAGCCAGGAATTTGCTGAAGCCGCACACAAACTGGCGCGCAAGCATAACGCACTGCTGATTGCAGATGAAATCCAGAGCGGCATGGGACGCACCGGCAAATGGTTTGCCTACCAGAATTATGGAATTCAGCCTGATCTAGTTACAGTCGCCAAGCCGATTGCTGGTGGATTGCCTCTAGGCGCGTTGCTCGCCTCAGAAAAAGTTGCCGGATGCATTCATCCCGGCATGCATGGCACAACCTTTGGCGGCGGGCCGCTGGCCTGCGCCGTCGCGCTTCAACTCGTCACCATTCTGGAAAAAGAAAAGATGTTGAAGCATATCCAAAAAACCGGCAGCTACTTTCTGGAACAGCTACAGAAATTGCAGAAGAAGCATTCTGGCATTGCGGAAGTTCGCGGTCAGGGATTGATGGTCGGTATGGAGATGGAATCAGCCGATCTGGCCAAACAGATTTTTCAACAGATGTTGAAGCTCGGCACAATTGTGAACCGCACCGACGAAACGGTGATCCGGTTCCTGCCGCCCTTCATCGTCAAAAAACAACACATAGACACTGCCATACAACAGCTTGATCAGATCCTGGCGAAGAGCACAGCGGCAGCCGCCACCGCGGGAAGGAACAAATAACCATGATGCCAGCAAGAATGTATGACCTAACAGCCATGAAGGCGCCGATTGAGCAGCCAGTGATCTGCCGTGATCTGGTCTCCACGCAGGACTTTTCACCGGAAGAAACTAAGTCACTGTTTGAGCTGTCGCACATCATTAAGCATCGTCCGGCGGATTTCCGTGGCGCGCTGGCGGGCAAGCAACTGGTTTTGTTCTTTGAAAAGCCTTCTCTGCGCACGCGCCTGACGTTTGAAGCAGGCATGGCCAGCTTGGGCGGGACTTCCCTGTTCATGGACCAGACAAACTCTCTGCTGGGAGAGCGCGAGCCGGTATGCGATATCGCGCGCAACGTGGAGCGCTGGGTGGATGCCGTGGTACTGCGCACCTTTTCGCACAAGACCATCACGGAGATGGCGCGGCATACCTGCATTCCGGTAATCAACGCTCTCAGTGATGTTGAGCATCCCTGCCAGGCCTTTGCTGACTTTTTCACGCTGGAAGAAAAGTTTGGCGACCTGAGCAAGGCTCACCTGGCTTATGTGGGTGACGGCAACAATGTGGCGCATTCGCTCATGCTGGCCGCCGCCGCGCTGGGCACCAGCATTTCCGTGGCAACGCCGGAAGGCTATGAACCGAGCCCGGAGATTACCGCGGCAGCCAAGCGGATTGGCCGCACCACCGGCGCATTTATCGAAATTACAAATGACGCTGTGAAGGCTGTGACCGGAGCCAATGCCATCTACACCGATGTATGGGCCAGCATGGGGCAGGAGAGCGAAGCTGCCGAGCGGGCAAAAATCTTTGCGCCTTATCAGGTCAACGAAGATTTGTTCTCACACGCTGCGCCGAACTCTGTGTTTATGCATTGTTTGCCGGCACATCGCGGAGAAGAGGTAACGGCAGAGGTCATTGATTCGCAGCGGTCCATCGTCTTTGATCAAGCGGAAAACCGCATGCACATTCAGAAAGCTATCTTACTTTTATTATTGGGCAGCGGTATGCGTACCTCGTCCACAAGGAGCAATCATGCGTGAAAAGGTTGAGGCGCAAGGAGGCGTGAGCGATCCCGCAAGGCCGGGGTCCCCAGCACGCGCGGTGTTCGTGGGCTGGGGTGGAAGGCGGGTAAGCGGGAGACTCCTGCCGAAATCCTGAGCGGAGCGCCATAAGGCGCGCAGTCGAAGGATCTAACGAAAGAAATTATAAAGATCATATGAGGAGCAATCATGTGTGAGAAAGTTGTTTTAGCTTATTCCGGAGGACTGGATACCTCCATCATCATTCCGTGGCTCAAGGAAAACTATAACTGTGATGTGATTGCCATGATTGCCGACGTTGGTCAGGGAGAAGACATTGATGCGGTGGTAGAAAAAGCGCATAAGACTGGCGCGGCCAAGGTCATCGTAAAAGACCTGCGTGAGGAATTTCTGCGCGACTACGTCTTTCCTGCTCTACGCGCTGGCGCTGAATATGAACACAAATATCTTCTGGGAACATCGCTGGCTCGTCCGGTGATTGCCAAGCATCAGGTGGAAGTTGCTTTGCAGGAAAATGCAACGGCGCTGGCGCACGGCTGCACCGGCAAAGGCAATGACCAAGTCCGGTTTGAACATGCATTTCAGGCGCTGGCGCCAGAACTAAAAGTGATTGCGCCGTGGCGTGAGTGGACTCTCAAATCGCGCGAAGACTGTCTGGATTACGCTGAAGCCCGCGGCATTGCCGTAACCGCCAGCCGGGAGAAGATCCACAGTCGCGATCGCAACCTATGGCACCTGAGCCATGAAGGTGGTGAACTGGAAGATCCAGCCAATGCGCCGTTTGATTCCACATGGCAGATTTCTAATTCGCCGCAGGAAGCACCAAACCGCGAAGAGACCGTTACCATCGGCTTTGAATCCGGCACGCCCATCTCAGTCAACGGGCAAAAGCTTGATCCGGTTGCGCTGATTGAGCTGCTGAATGAAATTGGCGGACGCAACGCTATCGGACGCATCGATCTGGTGGAAAACCGTTTTGTGGGCATCAAATCACGCGGCTGCTATGAGACGCCCGGCGGAACGCTGCTGCTGGCCGCGCATCGCGAATTGGAAGCTCTTGTTCTGGAGCGTGAAGTGGCGCATTACAAGCAGATCATCGCGCTCAAATACGCGGAGATTGTTTACTACGGCCTGTGGTTTACGCCGTTGCGCGAAGCGCTGGACGGATTTATTGACCAGACGCAAAAAGAGATCACCGGAACCGTGACGCTGAAGCTCTACAAAGGCAACATCGCCATGGCTGGACGCGAATCTGAATTCTCGCTGTATCGTACGGATCTGTCGTCGTTCACCATGGGCGAGAGCTATGACCAGAAAGACGCGGAAGGCTTCATACGCATTCTTGGACTGCCTGCGCGCTCACTGGCTTTCCTGAAGCAGCGGCAAAAAGCGGAGGAGATCGCAAAGTGAAGATGTGGTCTGGCCGTTTCCGGCAACCGCTGGATCCGCATTTTGAAGAGTGGCAGCGGTCATTTCCTTTTGACCAGAAGCTGCTGAACTTTGAACTGGCGGCCAGCGGCGCGCACGCAATGGCTTTAAAAGCCGCTGGGATACTTACGCCTGCGGAGTTCGGGTTGATTGTGTCTGCGCTGGACGAGATCGGCCGAAGCAGCGAGCAACTGGCAGATTACTTCAACGATCCTGAAGCGGAAGACGTCCACCATTTTGTGGAGAAAAAACTGGTCGCTCTGGTAGGCGAGACCGGCAAAAAACTTCACAGCGGCCGCAGCCGCAATGAGCAGATCGCCACTGATCTGCGGCTGTTTGTGCGCGAATCGATTGATGGCATTCGCTCACTGCTCGGCAACTTCCTGGAGGCTTTGCTGGACCGCGCCGACCACACACAGCCGCTTTCCATGCCGGCTTATACGCATCTGCAACGCGCGGAGCCGGTGCTGGTGTCCCATTGGCTGCTGGCTTATTTTGAGATGTTCTGGCGGGATGGTGAACGTCTGCGCGATTGCCGCAAGCGCGTGAATGAATGTCCGCTGGGATCAGGCGCAGTTACTGGCGCAACATTGCCGCTCGACCGCGAACTGGTGAGTCGCGCACTGGGATTTGTACGCCCCACGGCCAACAGCATGGACGCAACCAGCGATCGTGACTTTGCCCTGGAGTTTGTCGGCACGCTATCTGTGCTTGGCGTTCACCTGAGTCGCTGGGCAGAAGAGTTAATTCTCTTTGCCACACAGGAATATGCCTTCATCACGTTGCCGCAAGCCTATTCCACCGGCAGCAGCGCGATGCCGCAGAAGCAGAATCCGGATTCGCTGGAATTGATTCGCGGCAAATCCGCGCGGCTGATCGGCAATCAGATGGCATTGCTTACCACCGTAAAAGGCCTGCCCATGGCATACAACAAAGACATGCAGGAAACGCAGGAGCCGGTTTTTGAAGCCGCTGCGACGATCATGCACTGCCTGAAGGTGGCAACGGGCTTTATGCAGCAAGTCAAGTTCAATGAAGAGCGCATGCGCTCAGCTTGCGAAAGCGGATTCATGAATGCCATGGCCGCCGCAACGTATCTGTCAAAGCGCGGGGTACCCTTTCGTCAGGCGCATGAGGTGGTCGCGCAAGCGGTGCAGAAATGTCTGGCACAAGGATGCGAACTGGAGCAGCTCTCACTGGAAGAACTGCGCGAGTTCAGCCCCGCATTCGATACGGATATTTACGAGAATTTAAAGGTCGAGAATGTGCTGGCCTGCCATGATGTCCCCGGAGGCACGGCGCCGCATCACGTGAAAAACGCACTGCAATCCGCCCGCGAGAAGCTGGCCACCATCAAGGAGGCGCATGGTACACACGCGTAACGCCATCCTTCCCGATGTGGAGCAGATTCATACCATCATCCGGATGTATTCCGGCAACGGCACGCTACTGCCTCGCACTCTGGCTGAGCTGCGGGAAAATGTGCGCGACTTTGTGGTGGCGGAAGATGACGGTCGCATCATCGGCTGTGGCGCTTTGCATCTTTACGGCATGCATCTAGCGGAGATTCGCTCTATCGCCGTCATTCCTTCCACTAAAGGCCTAGGCGCAGGCCGTAAGTTGGTGGATGCGCTGATGGAGGAAGCTACGCGGCATGAA